>DAHUXW010000070.1 GCA_027306925.1 Acidimicrobiaceae bacterium
GGGCGGCCTCACGACGATCGAGGAGAAGTCGATCGGCGCGTACGCGAAGAGCGGTAGCTCGACGATCGCCGGGGTGATCGAGCCGGGGGAGCTGCCCGTGGGGCCGGGCCTCTACCTGCTCGACGTCGTGCCCGACGGTCCGGCGCGCTTCGGCTACCCGAACATCAACGACACGACCGAGGTCGTCGAGCTCATCGCCTGCGGATCCCACGTGATCCTGTTCACGACCGGGCGCGGCTCGGTCGTCGGCTCGGTCGTCTCGCCGGTCGTCAAGGTCTGCGCGAATCCGGAGACCTACCGCAAGATGTCCGAGGACATGGACGTCGACGCGGGCCGGATCCTCCCCGGCGGCGCGTCGCTCGCCGAGGTGGGCCTCGAGATCTACGAGCTCGTCGCCCGCACTGCGGCGGGTGAGCCCACGTGCTCGGAAGCGCTCGGGCACCAGGAGTTCCAGCTCGGCTACAAGGTGTTCCGGGCCGCCGAGCCGTCGTGCCTGGCCTGACGGGAGGATCGAGATGAGATCGGTGCAGCCCGGCGGGGCCCGATGACGGCCCACTCGCTCGCGCGCGTGGCCGTCGGTCGAAGTGGCGTCGAGGTCACGCGACTCGTGCTCGGAAGCGCGCCGCTCGGCGGCCTCTTCGCCGCGGTGAGCGACGAGCGTGCCCACGACACGTTGGAGGCCGCCTGGCGCGGCGGCGTGCGCGCGTACGACACCGCGCCCCACTACGGCGTCGGCCTCGCGGAGGAGCGCCTCGGGCGGTTCCTCGCCGGCGTGCCCGCGGGCGAGGCCACGATCTCGTCGAAGGTGGGCAGGCTCCTCGTCGACACCGACGAGGACGTCGAGGGAGTCGACGAGTTCTACGGGACTCCCCGCCGCCGCCGCGTGCGGGACGACAGCCGCGACGGCGTGCGCCGCTCGGTGTCGGAGAGCCTCCGGCGCCTCGGCCTCGAACAGCTCGACATCGCGTTCCTCCACGACCCGGAGGGCCACGAGCGCCAGGCGCTCGACGAGGCGTATCCCGCGCTCGAGGAGCTCCGTGCCGAGGGCGTGGTCCGGGCGATCGGTGTCGGGACCAAATCCGCGGACGTCGCCTCGTGGTTCGTCGAACGGGCGGAGCTCGACTGCGTGATGATCGCCGGGAGCTGCTCGCTGCTCGGCGTCGAGGCGACCGAGAAGCTGTTCCCCGCGTGCGTCCGGCGCGGCGTCACGGTGCTCGCCGCGGGCGTGTACAAGAGCGGGGTGCTCGCCGACCCGAGGCCCGGAGCGCACGTGGACTACGCGCCCGCGCCCGCGACCGTGCTCGAGCGGGTGGCGAGCATCCGGACCGTGTGCGAGCGCCACGGCGTGCGGCTCCCCGCGGCGGCGCTGCAGTACGTGCTCCGCCACGAGGAGGTGGGCGCGGTCGTCGTCGGCGCGGCCAATGCCCGGGAGGTGGGCGAGAACCTCGAGTACCTCGACGCCGAGGTGCCGGACGAGCTCTTCGACGAGCTCGCCCACCTCGGCCTCACCCCGGCGCTCGCCCCTCCGACCCCGGCGCGAGCCCCCCGACCCCACGCGAGCAAGGACAAGGAGCACTGATGGCACCGATCACGATCGAGCACGTGACCAAGGTCTACCCGAACGGCTTCGAGGCCGTGCACGACCTCGAGCTCGACGTCGCGGACG
>DAHUXW010000073.1 GCA_027306925.1 Acidimicrobiaceae bacterium
TCAACAGCGCGCCGAGATCGCTCCGCTCGAGCTCGGCGCGCAGGCGCGCGAGGCGCTCGCGTCGCAGGCGGTCGAAGTCGACGCGGTCCTCCCAGTCGACCGCCGTGATCCCAAAGCTCTTCACTGCCATGCTCGCTCCTCTCATCGCAGGAGCCACCCGCCGTCGACGAACAAGTCGGTGCCGTTCATGCCCCCGCATTCGAGGAGGAAGATCGTCGCCTCGACGATCTCGCGCATGGTGACGAGGCGCCCGATGGGGGTGCGCCCGACGAAGGCTTCCAGCGGCTTGTCCATCCAGTAGGGGCTGTCCCCGATGATCCCGGGGTGGATCGCGTTGACCCGGACTGGTGCGAGCTCGCAGGCGAGCGTCCGGACGAGGCCCGACACGCCGCCGTTCACCGTGCTGACGGTCGTGGAGCCGTCGTACGGCCGCTCCTTCGCGAGCCCACCGAACAGCACGATCGAGGCGTCGGCGGCGAGACGGTCTCGCAGGGTGTGGACCACTTCCGGGTAACCGACGAGCTTCAGCGTGACAAGCCGCCGCGCGCGGTCGAGGTCGTACGACGCGATGTGGTTCACGTCCCGCTCGATCGCCGCGATCACGAGCTCGCGAACCGGACCGACGCCCGCGAGTGCCCTCCCGATCGCGTCGGGCTCGGCGAGGTCGACGCTGAGACCCGTCGTGGCTCCGCCGATCTCCCGGGCGACGGCGGCCGCACGGTCGGGGTCCCGTCCGGTGACGACGACGCTCCTCCCGCGCCCGGCGAACTCGACCGCGAGCTCGCGCCCGATGCCCGACGTCCCGCCCACGATCACGACAGATCCGGAGTCCATCTCTCTCCCATTCGCTCGACTGCCCGACGACCCACCCTCACGATCGGTACATGCGCGTCCACGCGTCGAGCCCGACCGCGAGGATCAGTAGCACGCCAAGGCTGATCTGCTCGTAGAGCGGGTCGAGCCCGAGCAGGTCGAAACCGTTGCCGACCAGCGCGATGAACAGGACGCCGACGACCGACCGCCAGACCGCTCCTGCCCCGCCGAGGATGCTCGTGCCGCCGACCACGACGCCCGCGAGCACGGTGAACGCGAGGCTCGATCCTCCGGAGGACTGGGCGCTGAGGACCCGTGACGCGTCGATGACACCGCCGAGCGCCGCCGCGGCGCCGCTCAACGCGTACGCGAGGATGCGCACCTGGTACACGCGCACGCCGGCGAGCCTCGCCGCCTCGGCGTTCCCGCCTGCTGCGTACATGTACCGGCCCGACGTCGTCCGCGCGAGCAGGAAGCCGAGTAGGACGACCGCCGCGAGCGTGATCCACGTGGACGTCCGCACGCCGAGCACGCCGGTGCGGGCGAGGTCCGCGAAGCCAGGGCGGGTGAAGTCCGTGATGATGTTGCCGCCCGTCGCGAGGCTTGATATTCCCGTCACGACGTAGGAGGTCGCGAGCGTCGCGATGAGGGCGTTGATCCGGAAGACCGTGATTATCACACCGTTCACGACCCCGACGACGAGCCCGACGAGAATTCCGAGGACGATCGCGATCGCCGGGTTCGTCGTGAGCGCGAAGTGGGCCGCCGTCACCCCGGCGAGCCCGTAGATCGCGCCGACCGAGAGATCGATCCCGCCGGCGACGAGCACCAGTGTCACCGCAGCCGCCGGGATCAGCGTCGACGACTGCTGGTCCAGGATGTTCAAGAGGTTGCCCGTCGTGAGGAACGGCCCGCTCGTCTCGGCGAGGACGAGGAACAAGATGACGAACGGGATCAAGATACCGGTGCGCCTCACGTTCGCGACACCGCGTAACCGGCCGGCGATCGCGTGCTGCTTGGCGGTCCCGACGGGTCGCGGGGAGTCCTCCACCTCGACGATGCCCATCAGGCGGTGCCGCTCGCCGGACGGAACGCGGCATCGAGGACGTCGTGCTCGGTCGCGGTCCCGCCGTCGAGATCGGCGACGATCCTCCCCGACCGCATCACGAGCACGCGGTGCGCGAGGCCGAGCACCTCTTCGACGTCCGACGATATGAGAAGGATTCCGAGACCCTCGCCCGCGAGCGCGACGAGCAGCTCGTAGATGGACCGGCGCGCACCGACGTCGACGCCGCGTGTCGGCTCGTCGGCGATGATCACGGCCGGCCGGCCGAGCAGCGTGCGAGCGAAGAGCAGCTTCTGTTGGTTCCCGCCTGACAGCGCTCCGGCCGGCATACCGGGATGCGCGGCCCTCACGTCGACCGCGCGAAGCGCGTCCGTCACCGCACGGCGCTCCACTCGGCGGCGGACGTAACCGAGGCGGCTCAGGCTCCGCAGACTGGAAAGCGCCGCGTTCTCGGTCACCGAGCGCTCGAGCAGCAGGCCCTGCTCCTTGCGCGACTCGGGGATCATCGTCACGCCGCACCGCAGCATCGACCGTGGGCTCCGCCTGCCGATCACCGCGCCCGCGACCGCGACCGTCCCGACGCGTGTGCGACGCGCACCGACGATCGCCTGTGCGAGCTCGCTCCGGCCAGCCCCGACGAGACCGGCCAACCCGACGATCTCGCCGGCGCGCACGTCGAACGACGCGTCAGACACTCCTGGCGCGCTCAGACCCCGGACCGACAGCGCGGCGACAGCGTCTGGCGCCGGAGCCAGCTTCGCGGGGACCGTCGCGTCGAGCGACCGACCGAGCATCGCCTCGATGACCGACTGCTCGGACTCCTGCGACGCGGCGGCGGTCCGCACCACGCGGCCGTCACGCAGCACCGTCACGGTGTCGGCGAGCGCGAGCACCTCGCCGAGGAAGTGGGACACCAGCACGACCGTGTGCCCCCGGTCGCGAAGCGACCGGATGGTCTGGTGGAGCCGGCCCGTCTCGTCGCGCGACAGCGCCGCGGTCGGTTCGTCCATGACGATGAGGTCGGCGTTCCTCGCGATCGCCCGCAGGATCTCGACCTTCTGCTGATCCGCGGTCCGCATGCGACCCGCCACCGCGTCGCCGGGGAGCTCGAAACCGACGCTTCCACAGAGCGCGTCGAATCGGCGCCTCAACTCGCGCCTACGGACGACGGCCACCGTCCTCGGCTCGGCTCCGAGGAAGACGTTCTCGGCAACGGTGAGCTCCGGAACGATTGCGAGCTCCTGGGCGATCGTCGCGATCCCGTGCCCCAACGCCTCCCGGGGGGTCCTGAAGTGCACGGCCTCTCCCCGGACGAGGAGCTCGCCGCGGTCCGGGGCGTGGACGCCGCTGATGATCTTGCCGAGCGTCGACTTCCCCGCCCCGTTCTCCCCGACGAACGCGTGCACCGAGCCGGCCTCGATCGAGACCGAGACCGACTCGAGGGCACGCGCGCCACCGAAGTGCTTGCTCACGTCACGCACGTCGACGTGCGGTGAGCGCCCCGGCTCCAGAGTCACTAGCCCGGCCACTCCGCGTGGAACTGGTCGACGTTGCTCTTCGTGATGACGCCGCCGCTCGGCAACTCGGCCACCGGGTCGACGCCTCCCGTGATAACACCGGTCCGGATCGCGCTCGCGAGGTCCTCGACGGCGAGGCGGCCCTCGGTCGCGGGCAGCTGTGCCACGTCGCCGTACCAGGTGCCCGACTTCACGCCTCGAAGCGCGGCGGCGCTCGCGCCATACCCGACGAGGATCACCTTCCCGGTCTTGCCCGCAGCGGCGACCGCCTGCTGCGAGCCCTCGATGCCCTGGTCCGAACCGACGATGAGCGTCAGGTTCGGGTTGGACTGGAGCATGTTCTGCGCTGCAGTAAGACCGAGGCTCGGAGTGAAGAACGACTGACCTTGTGCGACGATCTTCACGTTCGCGTGGCCGTGGGTGCTTGCGACGAAGCCGCGGTAGACGGCCTCGTCGAGTGCAGAAGCCTTGATGTCGTACATGTAGCCGACGTTGCACGGGTGGTGCCGAGCACAGGCCTGCACGACGAGTGAACCGAGCTTGCGGCCGATCTCGGTCGGCACGAACACGACGTTGGCCGCGAGTCCCTTCACCTGCGGGCTGTCCGTGCCGAGGTTCGGGCCGAGGATCTGGTCGAGGTTCGCGACCTGGATGTGGTGCGCGATCGCCTGCTTCACGAGGCCGATCAGGCCGGTGCCGAAGATCGGCTGGACGATGATGCCCTGGTAGCGATGCGAGGTGATCGCGTCCTGGAGCTGCGAGTACTGCGTCGTCGGGCTGTTGTTGGCGTCGAAGACCGTCAGCGTCGCGTGCGTCCTCGTCGCAGCCGCCTTCGCGGCCGCGAGCATCGGTGCGTCGTAGCTGTTCTGAACCGCGAAGGACAGGTACGCGATACGGATCTGCCGCACCGCGTCCGGCCGTGCATGCGGGCGCGCCACGGCCGACGCCGCGACGCCGGTGCCGAGCACGAGCGCAGACGACGCGAGCGTCGCCGCGGCGAGTGCGCCCCGCCTTCTCGTTCGAGAAGCGTCCATGGATTTCACGCGTTTCCCCCCTAGTCTGTCCAAGCGGCCCTGTCTGGCCGGCTTGCGAGCCCCGTGTTCTGCTGCGCTCCGAATGCTGCGGGCCCCGTGCCGTTCGGCCCGTGACCGGCTACGTGCCGGCGGACGGGCGGTGCTCCTCCGTCGCGTCGTCGCGTTCCGTTCAGGAATGCAGGCGGACGCCGGCAAGAAACGCGCCGAGCGTCACCGACGCGAGCAGACCACGCTGGACGCCGCTGTCGCTGCCGAGCGTCGCGACGGCGCCGCTCCGGATCGTGTGGCCTGCCCCCCGTCCCAGACCCTTGCGCTGATAAGCACAACGACACACGAACCCGTGTCGCCGCAGCGTGAGTATCGCGTGGCTGCACGGTGTCGTCAATGGATGAACACGTGACGACGCGTGAATGCGAAAGCGCCTGCAAGTGTGCAGCTCATCGCTCTTGACAGACGAGCAGGTGCCGCCGCGCGGTGTCAAGCGCTACACTACGTCCGGGTGTCCGAGCTCCTAGCGATCGGTCGAGAGCTGATCGGCGAGGTGCTTCCAATGCGCCGGCCAGCGGTACGAGTGCCGGCGCGGCGGCTGGGGTGCCTGGGTCTCGATCCAGCGCACGCGCCCCTCGCCGGAGTTGAAGAAGCCGTGCACGACACCGACGCCGCAGAAGAGCACCTCTCCCGCTCGGTACGTCCGCACCTCCCCGTCGACCTCGCCCTCGATCTCGCCCTCGAGGAAGAAGTAGACCTCTTCGAAGGGATGGTCGTGCACCTGCGCGGCACCGCCTGGCTCGTAGTCGACCATGAACATCGTGAGCAGGTCGGCGCCGAGCGTGCTGTCGACCATCATCTTCACCGAGATCCCGCTGTAGGCGAGCAGCGCGGTGTCCATGCCGGCCGGACCCCTGCCGCGCGCGGGACCGTCGACGGCCAGTGCCTCCTGCTGGGGCGGGGTGCCCGCGTACCGTCCGACGAGCGCCGTCATCGGGTTCCCGATGTCGGGAGCCTCCGGTTGCGCAGCCCGGGTCGCGCCGGGGAGGAACAGCGTGTCGGCGCCACCGGCGACGTCAGGCGACGGAGCCGGCAGGGGCGTCGCGATCTCGATCCAGCGCGCCTCGTCCTGCTCGTCGTTCCACCAACCGTGCGCGGTCCCGACCGGGAACAGCACGTAGTCCCCGGCACGAAGCCGGTACGAGCGCTCCCCGACGCTGACCGCCGGTCGACCCCCGAGCACGTACGCGCAGGTCTCGAAGGAGTGGACGTGGCGGTCGACACTGCCCGACGGTGCCAGGCGGTGGAGACCGACGTCCGTGTGGACCGAGCCCGTCGCCCGCCCGATCAGATCCCGTCGTGCGTACCCCGAGGAGTGCGACGCGAAGACCCCCGCCCCTCCCTCGAACTCCCAGTCCCAGCTTGCTACGTGATGCACGCCGCGTCTCCGTCCTCGCGATGACCACGTGGCGGCACCTGGACGACCCGGACGGCCGCGTCGGGCACGGGTGCGCGCTCACGCCTCGAGCGTGCAGTGTTGGCCGAGTCGCGGACGGCTGTCAAGTGGGGTTACACACCTCGCGGCGCGCCTGTCCAGCGATGACCGGCATCGTCCGCGGCGCGGCGGTCGCCCCGTCCCGGCGTGCGGCGATCAGCCGCGCACCGCCGAGAAGCCGAACATGGGCTCGCCGAGCGTCGATTCGTCGACTTCGACGCCGAGCCCCGGCGCCTCCGGGACCGGGCCGCGGCCGTCGAGCGAGCGCGGCCGGTAGCCCGCCACGTGCTCGAGCGTCCAGTCGTTCATGTACGACGCCGCGAACAGCGAGCCGGGCGATGTCGATCCCGCCAGGCACGACACGGCGGCGCTGCAGAGGTCACCGCCCCACGTGTCCTCAATCGTCAGCCCGAGGCCCAGCTCGACGGCGAGATCACGCAGCAGTCGAGCCGGACCGAGGCCACCGACGCGGCTGATCTTCAGGTTGACCGCCTCGGCGACGTGTTCGGCAGCAGCACGCACGAGCGACCGAACGTCGACGATCACGAAGATCATCCCGCCGTACGCGACATCGACCACCGCGGTGGGGAGACCAGGCACCTCGATCGGCACGTCGAGGGCCATGGCGAAGCTCGGGAGGTTCTCGAACGTCACGCTGCGAGCCCGACCGCTCTCCACCTCGACTCGCACCGCGACGAGGCCGGCCGGGG
>DAHUXW010000091.1 GCA_027306925.1 Acidimicrobiaceae bacterium
GTGACTCAGAATGTGTCTTCCGACCGATCCGGCGGCTGACCGGCGGTGCCCGCCGATGGCCGCGTGTGGCCGAGGAGTCGGTCCGGAACGCGGGACTGGTCGTGGCGCGGCCCTCACTACCGACATGACCACTTCGACGCATCTGTCCGTTGTCCGCAGCCCCGCAACGCTGGCCCTCCGCGAGCTCATCTCCAGCGTCCAAACACAGCGGGAAGACGCCCGCGGTGCGGAGAGGGCCGCTACCGACCTCCTCGGTGAGTTGTGCCGTCGTATCGAGGACGAGCCCGGCGTCGTCACCAACGGGCCGTCGGCGCCCCGCTTGGTCGACACGGACCAGGCGGCAGCACTTCGCCACGGCGCTCTGCGGAGCGCACCTGCGCTCGCCCGGTCCACATCCGTCAGCCACGGCTCGACGTCCACCGGATCAGCCAGGTCGGGTACGTCCCATCGTGTCAGAGGAGCCTCACCCTGCCGGAACCGTCAGAACACGAAGCGCCCGACCAGCGCTTGGAGGTCTGCCGCCATGCTTGCGAGCTCGCCGGCGGAGCGGGTGGTCTCTGCCGTGCCTGCCGAGGTCGACCGCGCGACATCAGCGACGCCGCTGATGTTGCCCGTGATCTCGGCTGCGCCCTGCGCAGCGCTCGACACAGAGCGAGCGATCTCGTTCGTAGTCGCCGTCTGCTCCTCTACTGCCGATGCGATCGTGGCCTGGAGATCGTTGATCTGAGCGACGATGTCGCCGATCTGGCCGATGGCCGCCACGGCACCCTCCGTATCACCCTGGATCGCACCGATCTTCGCACCAATATCCTCGGTCGCGATCGCCGTCTCGCGTGCAAGGTCCTTCACCTCGCTGGCGACGACAGCGAAGCCCTTGCCAGCTTCGCCCGCCCTCGCAGCCTCGATCGTGGCGTTGAGCGCCAGAAGATTCGTCTGCTGCGCGATCTGGGTGATGACCTTGACGACCTTGCCGATCTCCTCCGACGACTCTCCGAGCCTTGCGACCTGCGCGTTGGTCGTCGACGCCACATCTGCGGCGAGGGTCGCCACGCGCGACGCGTCAGCGGCATTCTTCGCGATCTCCCGGATCGACGCGGTGAGCTCCTCGGCCGCAGCAGCGACAGTCTCGACGTTGCCCGCCACGACTCCCGACGTGTCGGACACGACGTTCGCCTGGGCGGCAGTCTCCTCCGCTCCGACGGACATCTGCGCCGCCGTCGTCGCGAGCTGCTCGGCGGCCGACGCGAGGCTCTGGCTGTTCGCACTTATCGCCGCGATGCGACTCCGCAGGTCGGCGAGGAACCGAGCGAGGCTCTCGCCGACCTGGCCCACCGGATCGTCTCCCGACACGGGCACGACGACAGTCAGGTCGCCGCCGCCAGCTGCGTTCACGACTCCGAGAATGTCTTCGACCTTTGCGCGCAGCTCATCTTCGGCGAGATGCTCCCGCTCGCGTAAAGCTATCCTCTCGAGCGCGGCCGAGAGTGACTGCGCAAGCCTCCGGAAGACCTCGAGGCGGCGGCCGGTGCTCGCCTGCTGTTCCCTCGAGTACAGCTCGAGGACCCCGATGGTCTTGCCGTCGGCGACCATCGGGAGGGCGAGCGCCGTACGGGAGCCGCCGCGGGCAGCGCTCTCGGCTCCAGGGTCGCCGACGACGGAGCCGAGGTCGCCGACGAGGACCACGTCGTGACTCTGCCATGCGCGCGCGACGAGCCCGGTCCCCGACTCGGCGCGATCGACAAAGGCCCCCCTGTCGAAGGAGAAGGACTGCTTCATCATCGCGAGAATGCCGGTGACCGCCTCTTCGGTGCTCGTCATGCCCTGCACGGCACCCACGACCTCTCCGGCGGCTCTCGTGTCGGCGGCTGCCTCAGCGTCTTCGGCGCTTCGTGCAGCAAGGCTCTCTTGGGCGGCGGCCTGAGCCGTGATTGCCTGGTTGAGAAGGCCGGCGACCTCGCCGAGCTCGTCTCGCGTCTCGACGGCGGCACGGGCTGAGAGGTCGCCACGTGCGACGCGACGCAGCGTCTCGCCGACGATCTCGAGGGGCCGGGTGATCGTGCCGGTCAGCCAGCGGACGAGGAGCACCGCGAGGAGAACCGCGACGGCGAGGAAGACGACGAGAAGGAGCTGGTTCTGACCGGCCGAAGCGAGGGATGACGACTTGAGGGCAGAGGCCCGAGCCTTGAACTCCCGCTCGAATCCCGTAAAGGCAGCTGCCATCGCGCTCGACGCCGCGCCGTTCGTCGTGTCGACGACCTGAGCCGCCTCGCCGAGACGGTGCGCGAGGACGCTCGCGTGGACCTCGTCGGTGAATACGTTGTACGCGGCCAGATCCGCCTTCGCGCGACCCACCTGCGCTCGCAACGACGCCGAGCCGGATCCGCTGTCGAGCCTGGCGAGCTTCGTCAGCTCGGACAAGGCGGTAGCGTGACCTAGCTCGACCTGCTGCCATTGGGCAGCGAGCACGCTCGAGGACGGGTTGCCGTAGAGAGCCAGGGCGACGTAGGCATTGGTCTGCGAGTCGTCCATGGTCCAGCCCTGATAGGCGGCATCGACGGTGGCATAGCTCGCCGTGAAGGAGTCGGCCGAGGCCGTCGAGGACCGGCCGGAGGAGATCGCGGAGAACGAGACGGCCATGCACGCAGCGAAGAGCAGGGCAAGGGCAAGGAAGATGACGAGCAGCCTTCTGCGTACGCTCAGGTCGCGGATGGCTCGTCCCGGCCCGATCGGCAGCCTTCTCTCCTGCGTAGATCCGGGACGCCGCGCCGCCGCGACATCGAAGGGGATACCGTCCGACATCCCGGTCGGAGACAGGGCAGTGACCACGGGGTGCTCCGGGGGGATCGGGTCGGCTCGTGGATACGACGCGGCGGCAGCGATTCCTTGCGTGTCGCTCGAACCGCCCCGTACCGCCACGACGTCCCGCTCGCGCAGCGCGAACGAACGTGCCGTCAATGCGCCGTGGCCTGACCCGCCCCCGCCACCGTTGCTCCCACGCGACATGGTCCCGCCTCTCTCGCCAGCATGCCCGCACCGCACCACGGCGCACCACGTGGCGTGGTGCAGTGCCACGCGGCGTGCGCTTTGGTCGAATGCCTTACGGATCTACTAGTCGTGCAGTTGAGCAATAGAGGTTGATCGCAGGCCGTCGCATGGCGCCCCTCGGCCCGATCGATCGAGAGCTCGAGGCACCGTTTCCGCATCACTGCCCGGATTGCGGTGGCGAGGTGGAGATCGAGCGCTTTGAGGAGCAGACCCAGGTCGACCTGCCCGAGCCGCCGCCAGTCGTCACGAAGTTCCACGTGCCGATCGGTCACTGTAAGAACTGCAAGAAGAGGATCCAGGACCGCCACGCCCTGCAGACCTCCGACGCCATGGGTGCGGCCGCCGCACAGGTCGGCCCGCTCGCAAGTCCTGGGCCACTTGGCTCCACTACGGCCTCGGTCTCTTCTTCGGCAAGTGCGCGGAGGTGCTCACCCGCCAGGGCGTCCGACCGACGGCCGGGGCGCTCTGCCAGGCGGCCCAGTCCGCGTCGGCTGCCCTCGCCCCGGTCCAGGCCCAGACCGCCGCTCGCCTCAACGCGTCGGCGATGGTCGTCTCCGACGAGACCGGATGGCACGTCGGCGGTAACCGCACCTGGAGCGGCGCGGTGACCCAGGGTCGTGTGATGAGCGTCATCCGAACCGCCAGCCAGCAGGGGGTCGACATCATCCAGTACCTCAGCGGCGTCGCCCGCGCACCGACGCCCGAGGATCTGCCTCCGCTGTTCAGCTGAGCAGCCCCCCCGGGGCCAAGACGATGGCGTGGCTATGTCACAACCCGCTTTCCGAATACCCCATATCGTCGACCTCCACCACGCGAGAGAGCACCTCGGTGACCTCGCAAAGCTGCTCGCCCCCGGGCTCGGCGAGGACCGGACCAGCTGGCTCGCCGAGCGCAAAGACGAGCTCGACGACGGCGACATCCCCGCGGTCCTCGCCGCAGAAGGGGCACTCCATATCCCCGCCAACAAGACCAAGGACCTCGACACCGCACTTGGCTACTTCGAGAGCAACGCAGCCCGGATGGCCTACAAGGCCTTTCGGGCTGCAGGCCACTTCGTCGGGTCCGGCTCGGTCGAAGCCGGGTACAAGGCCGTGGTCGCCTAACGGCTCAAGCTCTCCGGCATGCGCTGGAGCGTACGGGGCGCTACCGGCATCGCCACCCGTCGCTGCCAGGGAGCCAGCGGGCGCTCGAAGGAACACTGGATGCGGCCCCACACTCAGACGAGCGTGGCCTGACCCCGCTACCTACAAACCTGTCGCAGACCCGGTCCCGACTGGTTGCGATCCGTCCCAGGGCGTCTCGGGCAGGCCCGGGCAGGCCCACCGGCGAGCGCCGATGCGACAACGTGCCACCGGAGGGAACTCCAAGATACGCTCTGAGCAGTACTTTTAGTCCCAAGGTGCCGGGATCGGGACCCGGGCGGCCCGCGAGTCATGTGCGCGGCCGCGGCGTGGACCATGCTTCGCGATTCCGGCCTCCCGTCACCGTTCAACGTCCGAGGTCCCGGCCGTCCCCGACACCATGAACCGGGCCTTCTCGACGATGACGCGTCTCGATCTCCTCGCGAACGAGCCGGGCGAGCCGGGCGAGCCGGGGAAGGTCGCGGACGAGGACGTGACCGTCGATGGCGAGGTCGACGTCGAGACCGCCGCGCAGGAGACGGCTCGCTCGACCACCGATGTGACCCCACGGCATCGCGGGATGCGCGGACTCGAGATGGACTGGCCGTCCCCGCGTCGGCTCGACGGCGGTCTGGTGTCGAAAGACTGTCGCACCTCGGAGATCCTCGCCCGTGCGAGGAGCGGCCCGACCATGGCGCGCGGCGATGCGTTCGACCCGAGACGCGACGTCATCGATTCGAAAACGTCGCCGGAGGTCGTCGTGGTCCGTCGGCGCGGGACGGTCTCGCACGTGGCCGAGCCGACAACGACGGCGCTCGTACGCGTTCCCACGTCGACACGACAGTCGAGCAGGTCATCCGACTCGCGCGCGAAGACGCCGAGATCGTGCCCACGACCGACCACGTGGAAGCCCACGATTGGGTCTGTCGGTATCGCAGCTCGCGTCTGCGCGGGCGGCAGTGGCAACGCGCGGCGGCGAGTGGTGGCGCGAAGCGCGATGCACTGCGCTCCTCGCCCCGAGGTGCCGCGATCGAGACCGGGGCGGCGCGCCGGATCTCCGAATCGCGACGCCCGGTCCGTTACCGGCGGGCTCCACGCGACGCAGAACGGAGATGCGGCGTTGCGTCGCGTGGCCATCCGCCAGCGGAGCGCTCCACCTCGCGCACGAGCACACGACTCGATCGCCGCGCGGAGATGTGACTCCCTCAAATGTGGTCCTCATGACGCTCTCATCGAGGCTTCCGCATGATGCTCGTAGCCGGCACGACGGAACGTGTCGGAGCACCGGGTGACTGCTCCTTGTTACTGAGGCAGGGATCCACCGCCCGGCGACGCGACGACCGATATGAGTGCAGGCACGAGGAGGTGAGCGAGATGGCGAAGAAGACGAAGCGGGACACGGACGTCAAGGACAAGAAGAAGGAGACGAAGAACGAGCGGTAACGCGCTCCACACGACCCGCGGGCCGCGCCACCACTCGCGTGTGGCGCGGCCCGGCGTCGCGCGTGCGACCGTCGAACTGTCTACGAGGAGATCAGGAGCAACCGATGCACGACGCTCCCGACGCGGCGCGCGCCACGGCGTTCCCGTGGCGGCGCCTGCGCCACCTGCTTCGGCCCATGGCGGGCGGTCTCACGCTCATGGTCGCGCTCAGCACCGCGGGCGTCCTCGTCGGCCTCGCCCCACCGCTCGCGCTCGGCACGCTCGTCAATGCGCTCACCGAGCGGCGCGACCCCGCAGAAGCAGCGATCCTCGCGGTCTCGATCGCGATCGCGATCGCGATCGAGACCGCGGCCTACGTGCTCTCCGACACGATGAACGCTCGCAACGCCAGCCGCATGTACCGCTCGCTGCGCGTGCTCATGCTCGACGGATTGCGACGGCGCGAAGTCGAAGACGAGGAGGCGCGCGGTGGGCTCGCCTCGCGCTTCATCTCCGACGCCGAGTCTTCAGGCGTCGTGATCTCGGTCCTCGACAGCGGATCGATGCTGCTCGTCGAGTTCGCAAGTGCGCTCGTCGTACTCGGGCTGCTCTCGCCGTGGACGACTGCCGTCGTCGCGCCCGAGCTCCTCCTCACCTGGGTCGTCACGCGACGCACGCAGGCTCCGGTCGCTACCGCGAGCAGGCGACGCCAGGAGGAGCTCGAGGAGCTGGCGAGGGCAGTAGCTAGCGAGACCGGCGTGCCGAGCGATGCCCGGGCCGCCGGCCGCTTCGCGCGCTCGGCCGACCGGCTGCAGTCGGCCGAGTCGAGGCTCGGCTGGCTCCAGGCGGTGAACTTCCAGGGATCTGGAGGGCTCGCGAAGCTCGGCCCGATCGCCGCAGTGGTGTTCGCCGCGATCGCCGGTACGCACCACGTCGGCACGCTCATCGCCCTGTACCTGCTCGCGCAACGGGTCTTCTGGGGCTTCGACGGCCTCGTCGACCTCAGCCTGAGCCTCAGCGGCGCACGCGGTGCCGTCGCCCGGTGCTTCGCGCTCGCGGACGCACACGGACCGGCCGCGCTCGGCGCGGCGACCGCGCACACGCAATGAGGCGGCCACCCGGGCGCACGACGGAGCGACCGTCGGCTCGCGTCACGCGCCGTTGCGACCTCGCGGCTGCGCCGGACGCCCGGTTCCCGGAGGGCGCGCTCCCATCCGGCACCGCGCCGGCCACGTTGGTCGCCTCGACGACGCAACCGCGTTCGGCGCGGGCGGTGAGCCGCTCGGTCGAGCTCGCGCGGTGGCGTCGTCGTCCCGGTCACCTGGCTCGTCGCGGGACGACCGAGGCGCTGGCCGCCAAGGCGTGCGGTGTGCGACGCTAGCTGCGTCGCCGTCCGTCGCGCCGAGCCGCGTCGGGCGCGACGTCGCGAGATGGACGAATGCGTCGCGCCGCCGGGGGACGGGACGGCCTCCGACCGATCGAAAGGACACGATGAGCGCATCACAGGAGTTCTCGGGCCTCACGGCGATCGTCACCGGCGGAGCGTCCGGCATCGGCCTGGCGACCGCCGAGGAGCTCGCTCGGCGCGGCGCGGCGGTTGCCGTGCTCGACCCCACGCCGCCCCCAGCCGGGTCCGGGCTCATCGCGATCAGTGCCGACGTGTCGGACGACGCGAGCGTCACACGCGCCGTCGACGAGGCGATCGCTGCGCTCGGCCAGCTCGACGTGCTCGTGAACAACGCGGGCGTCGGCGCGCAGGGCACCGTCGAGGAGAACTCCGACGACGAGTGGCGCCGTGTGTTCGAGGTCAACGTGCTCGGCATGGTACGCGTGACGCGCCACGCGTTGCCCGCGCTCCGCCGGTCCGCGAACGCCGCGATCGTGAACACGTGCTCGGTCGCGGCGACGGCGGGTCTCGTGCGGCGCGCGCTCTACAGCGCGACGAAAGGCGCTGTGCTCGCGCTCACGCGCGCGATGGCCGCGGACCACGTCCGCGAGGGGATCCGCGTGAACTGCGTGAACCCGGGGACCGTGGAGACGCCGTGGGTGACGCGCCTTCTCGGGCAGGCCGCCGACCCCCTGGCCGAGCGGGCGGCGCTCGTCGCGCGCCAGCCGCACGGACGGCTCGTGCAACCCGAAGAGGTCGCGGCGGCGATCGCCTACCTCGCGTCTCCGGCCGCCGGATCGACCACGGGAACGGCGATCGAGGTCGACGGCGGAATGGCCGGGCTACGCCTGCCGCCCCGCGGCGTGTGACGGCACAGGCCGGACCGGTCGGAGCGCGACGTGCGCGACGATCCGGCGACCGCCGGTCAGCGTGACGACGAGATTCGCGTGGAGCACGCGCCGTCCGTCGCGCGCGATGAGTCGCCGGCCGGCGGGGGTCGTCGCGAACGGAACGCTTCTCGCGGCTGCCGGGCCGAGGACGAACACGCCGGACGCGAGCTCGATCGTCCGGAGCTTCCCACGCGTGGCGGGCATCTCGACCGTGAACGTGCCGCGGCCGGTGCACCGCTGACCCCGAGCGCACACGAGCGCGACGCGCACGGACCCTGAGCGGAGACTGCCCGTCGCCGCTGTCCGGCTGAGTCGCGGCACGGAGGCGACGACGAGATCAGGGTCGTGCGTGAAGGTCGCGGTGACGGTCCCAACCGACGAGGCGGTGCCGAGCGCCACGAGATGGCCCGCGACCAGCGAGTAGATCGTGTCGCCGACGCGTATCGATGGATCGGTGATCGTGATCGTGATCGGCGCGGTCGCGACCGGGGCGGTGCCGTCGGGGGCGGACCAGGACACGGCGAAGGACGAGAGGTAGGACTGGCCTGCGGGGATCTCGCGCTCGAGCGCGACGGGATTCGCGGCGTACGCGACGTTGACGACCGTGCCCGGCGGAAGCGCACCCGGGGGCACCACGACGCGCGCCCTCGCGCCGTGCGCCGCGTCTTCGAGACCGGTCACGCCTGACGAGACGCGCGCCGACACGGGTGCCGTGAACGTGTCCGCCGGACTGCCAGGCGGAAGCGGGGCGACCCGGGTCACGCCCACCGGTGGGACCGTGGAGGGTGGTGGCGATGGTCGCGGCGGCACGGTGGTCGTCGGCGTCGGAACAATGGTCGTGGTCGGCGGACCGCCACGGCCGCCTCCACTTCCGCCTCCGCCGCCACCGCCGCCTCCGCCTCCGCCTCCGCCTCCGCCTCCACCTCCGCCGGACGACGGGAACACGGTGAGCGTGAAGCTCTGGCTCGTCGATCCGGCCGAGTCGGTCGCGCCGAAGGTGAACGGGAACGTCCCGCTGCTGGCTGGCGTCCCGGCCAAGGTTCCGGTCCCGTCCCCGTTGTCGACGAACCCGACGCCTCCCGGCAGAGCCCCGCTCTCGCTCAGCGTCCTCGACGTCGACCCGGTCGAGGTCACCGTGAAGCTGAACGGCGCACCTTCGGTCGCAGCCGCGGACGCAGCCGAGGTGATCGCCGGGTCCGCGTACGTGAACGCCTCCGGGGAGCTGCTTCCGATCGGGTTCGACACGACGACCTCGTTCACGCCGCTTCCCGCAGGAACGATCACGGTGAGCGAGCTCGCCGTCCGCGCCGACACCGTCGCGGCTGCTGCGCCAAACGCCACGACCGCGTTCGTGAAGTCCGATCCGTGGATCGTGAGGGAGGCTCCCGCGGCGCCGGTCGTGCTCGAAAGGCTTGTGACCGTCGGACAGACGAGACCGGTCGCGAGCGGCACGCCGAGGCCTGTCGCCAGGTTGTAGCCGGGCGACACGGAGTAGTCCAAGCCCGCGTAGGCCTGGGTCCAGTCGTTGTTGCCACCCGTGACCTCGGCGAGCGCGGTGCCGTACCCGTACTTCTTCTCGTACGAGTACAGGCGAGGGGCGAGGTCTCCGATCGAGGTCGCGCAGGTCGGCACGACGTCAGCGACCATCCCGGCCACGAGCGGCGCGGCGAAGCTCGTGCCGACACCGATCACCCACCCGCCTTGCGCGTACGCGACGTTTCCGTCGGCGTCTGCGGAGATGTCCGGGACGCCGCGGCACGACGTGCTCCCGCCGCACGATCCGGCGATCGGGAACACCGACGCCTGGCCCGCCGGCTGGGCGAAGTCGGACGCGATCCCACCGCCTCCCGCGCCGCCCCAGCCCGGTCCCGTGTAGCCGTACGGCGCGTTTCCCGAGTTCTGGGAGCAGGTGATCGCGCCCGCCGACGCACACGCGTTCCATGCGACGTCCGCGCCGCGGCTGATGTCCGTCCCTCCGACAGCCGTCACGTACGGATCGGACGCCGGGTACTGGACCGCGAGGCCCGTCCCGGAGACCGGAGGGTAGTCGCACGCCTCCGAGCCCTCGTCGCCGCTCGCGACGAGGACGGTCTGACCCTGGCTCGCCGCTCTCGCGAAGAGCGCGTCGAGCGCGGTCACCTCGGAGCCGTCGGCGGCCTCGCACGCGCCCCAGCTCATGGAGACGACCTGGGCAACGTCGTCCTGGACGATCGTGTCGAGGACGTCGTAGAGGCCGGTGGGCGTGTTCGGCCCCTCGACCGAGACCACGTGCGCGAGCGGGGCCTGGGTCTGGATCTGCTCGACGTCGAAGTCGGCCTCGTCCGTCCCGAGCGTGGTCGCCGTGCCGCCGCCGTCGACGGTCTGGACCGAGTAGTTCGACGCCTGCACGCCGAAGCAGCTGTCGTACGCGGCGACATCGCTCGCGGAGCTCGGCGCGAGCTCGACGACCGCCGCGGTCACGCCGAGCCCGCCGTGTCCCGCCGCGAGGAGAGTGCCCACCCCGTAGTGGTCACCTGCCTGGTCGAGCGTGAAGACCGAGCCGTCGGACGCGGTGCTCTCGACGTAGTCCCTAGCCTCGGCGGCCGCAGCCGCGCACGGAGCGACGGCCAGGCTCCCCGAGCTCGGGGACGATGCTGCCGGCCCTGCCGCGGGTGCCCACGGATTGCGCGAGCCCGGCTCGACCCTGAGCGCGGGCGACGCGACCGGCGCGTCGTCCAGACCGACGATCGAAGTGAGGCTCGCGGCGACCGCCGGCGGCACGCTCGGGCGACCCGACGCGTACGCGCGCGCGCCGCGCGCCGCGTGCTCCCGGAACACCACGTGCAAGAGCCTGTCGAGCGTCGCCGGGGAGGTGACCACGCGCAGCGCGGCGCCCTCCCGACGAAACGGCACGCCGCTCGACGCGAGCCACGCGGCCACGGAACGGTCCGACGACGAGGACGACCCGCCCCGCAGCACGAAGTCGACTTCGATGCGGGCCGCCGTCACGGGCCCGACTGCGGCGCCCAGCCCCAGCGAAGGATCGTCGCCGAACGGGACGAGCGCGGACGTCCCACCCGCCGCGCGCGCGCCGACGCGGGCCGGAGACGCGCACGCGACCGCGACGACGGCCGCGACGACGGCGACGGCGACGGCGAGGAGCGCGGAAACGCGAAGCACCGGCTCGCAGCGACGAGAGACGAAGCGGGGTCGCAGTCTCGAGACCATGGGGACTCTCACCTCCGGTCGATGGCGCACGTCCTCGATCTGCCGACGCAGGCGAGCCGGCTGCGCGCCCACCGCAGCGGGCGGCGAGGTCCGCGGGCACCCGAACGTTGTCGAGCTCGTCCACCGAGCTGGCCGCACGCTACCGCGCGAGGTGCTCGCTGAACGGCGCCGGCGCCACCCGACGACGCGTCGGTCAGGCGACCCCGCGCGGCCGGAACTGCACGCTCACCCGCGTCCCGACGGCGCGCGCGGTCTTCGGCACCGCGTGCTCCCAGGTGCGCTGGCAGCTACCGCCCATGACGAGCAGGTCCCCGTGCCCGACCTCGTAGCGGACCGACGGCCCGCCGCCGCGCGGCCGCAATGCGAGCACTCGCCGGGCACCGAGCGAGAGGATCGCGACGACCGTGTCAGCGCGGGCACCCCGACCGATCCGGTCGCCGTGCCAGGCGACGCTGTCCCTGCCGTCGCGGTACAGGCACAGCCCCACCGTGCGGAACGGCTCGCCGAGGTCCGGCCGGTAGTGCTCGTCGAGCGCTCCCCGCACCCGCACGAGCGCGGGCGCGGGGAGCGCGTCGTGCTCGCCGTAGAAGCACGACAGCCGGGGCACGTCGACCACCCGCTCGTACATCGGGCGCCGCTCCGAGCGCCACGGGACGACTGTGACGAGCCGCTCGAACAGCTGGTCCGAACCAGCGAGCCATTCCCGGCGGACATCGACCCACGCGCCGTGCGCGAGCCGCGTGCGCGCGACGGTCGACCCGAGCACGCCGGGAGCCGGCTCCCTGTCGACGTCGAGCAGGCTCGCCTGGAACACGACCATGCGAGCACGATACCCCAGCTTGCGAACACGTGTTCGACTCTCGGATCGGCGCCAGTCCCGCCGGGTTCGCGGTCGCGGCACGCCCGTTATTGCATTGAACGAATCTTTGCGTAGTACGCACACAGTGATATCCTGGCCGGCATGGGCGCGTCCTCCATCGTGGACCGGCCGCGGCGCGACTCGTCCGTGCGACGCGGACAGTCGAAGGGCGCGACGCAGCGCCTCGACGCGGTCCGCGACGCGGCACGGGGCTGAGCGGGGAGCTGTGCTCGTACGCCTGCTCCGCACTCACCTGCGGCCGTACCGCTGGTCCATCGCGTTCGTCGTGCTGCTCCAGCTCGTCCAGTCGCTCGCGACCTTGTACCTGCCGACGCTGAACGCCGACATCATCGACAACGGCATCGTCGCCGGCAACGCCGGCTACATCGTCCACAGCGGCGGGCTCATGCTCGCGGTCACGCTCGTACAGATCGCCTGCTCGATCGGCGCCGTCTTCTTCGGCGCCCGCACGGCGATGGCCCTCGGTCGCGACATCCGCGGCGCGGTGTTCCACCGCGTCCACGACTTCTCGGCTCGCGAGGTCGGGCACTTCGGGACGCCGTCACTCATCACCCGCACGACCAACGACGTGCAGCAGGTGCAGATGGTCGCCCTCATGAGCTTCACGCTCATGGTCTCGGCGCCCATCATGGGCGTCGGAGCCGTGCTCATGGCGCTCAACCAGGACGTCCCGCTCTCCTCGCTGCTGCTCATCATCGTGCCGGTGCTCGGTGCGATCGTCGCGCTCATCGTCTCGCGCATGCGACCCCGCTACCGGACGATGCAGCGGCGCATCGACCGGATCAACCAGGTGCTGCGCGAGCAGATCACCGGGGTGCGCGTGATCCGCGCCTTCGTCCGCGACGGCTCGGAGCGCGAGCGCTTCGAGGTGGCGAACACCGAGCTCTACGACGTGGCGCTCGCCGTCGGGCGCCTCATGGCGTACATGTTCCCGTCGGTCATGCTCGTCGTGAACGTCGCGAGCATCGCGACGCTGTGGTTCGGCGGTCACCTCATCGCGAGCGGCAGCATGCAGGTCGGCGCCCTCACCGCCTTCCTCAGCTACCTCGTCCAGGTGTTGATGTCGGTGATGATGGCGACGTTCATGTTCGTCATGGTGCCCCGCGCCGAGGCCAGCGCCGAGCGAATCGAGGAAGTGCTCGACACCGTGCCGAGCGTCGTACCCCCGGCCGCGCCCGTCGTCCCCGCCGTGCGCGAGGGGCGGCTCGAGATGCGCGCGGTCGACTTCCACTACCCGGGCGCCGAGGCCCCGGTGCTGCGCGGTGTCGACCTCGTCGCCGGCCCGGGCGAGACGACCGCCGTCATCGGCAGCACGGGAAGCGGCAAGACGACGCTGCTCAACCTCGTGCCCCGCCTGTTCGACGCGACCGCGGGGGTCGTCCTCGTCGACGGCGTCGACGTGCGCGAGATCGACACGGCGCGGCTCGCGACGCTCGTCGCCATCGTCCCGCAGCGTCCCTATCTGTTCTCCGGGACCGTCGCGTCGAACCTTCGCTACGGGCGGCCGGACGCGACCGACGACGAGCTGTGGCTCGCGCTCGGGACCGCCCAGGCGCGCGACTTCGTCGAGCAGATGCCCGGAGGGCTCGACGCGCCGATCGCGCAGGGCGGCACGAACGTCTCGGGCGGCCAGCGGCAACGCCTGGCGATCGCCCGCGCGATCGTCCACCGCCCGGCGATCTACCTGTTCGACGACTCGTTCTCAGCGCTCGACTACGGCACGGACGCTGCGCTCCGGGCGGCGCTCGCACGCGACATCGCCGGCGCGACGATCGTGGTCGTCGCGCAGCGGGTGAGCACGATCCGCCACGCGGACCGGATCGTCGTCCTCGACCGCGGGGCCGTCGTCGGCACCGGCACGCACGACGAGCTCATGGTGGGCAACGAGACCTACCGGGAGATCGTCCTCTCGCAGCTCACCGAGGACGAGGCGGCGTGAGCGCCGCGTCAGGACCGCCCGTCGAGCGGCCCGTGCCCGAACGCCGCGCGCCGGGCGGCGCGCGTTTTGGTCCGCCGGGCATGGCGGGCGGTGCTCCGGCCGAGAAGTCCCTCGACTTCGGCGCCTCGAGCCGACGGCTCCTGCGCGAGCTCGCGCCCGAGCGCGCGCTCGTCGCGGGCACGGTCGCGCTCGGCGCCACGAGCGTCACGCTGTCCGTGCTCGGACCGAGGATGCTCGGCCACGCGACCGACCTCATCTTCTCGGGCTATCTCGGCAAGCGCATCCCCGCCGGCGTCTCGAAGGCGCAGATGCTCGCCCGCCTGCGGAGCGAGGGCAAGGGGACGCTCGCGGACATGCTCGCCGCGGTGCACCTCGTCCCCGGGCGCGGGATCGACTTCGGCGCCGTGGGCCGCGTGCTCCTCGCGGTGCTCCTGCTCTACGCCGCGTCGTCCGCCGCGAGCCTGCTTCAGGGCCGCCTCACCGCCGTCGTCGTCCAGCGCTCCGTCTTCCGCCTCCGCAGGAAGGTCGAGGCGAAGCTCGCGCGCCTCCCGCTCCGCTACTTCGACGGGCAGCCGACAGGCGAGATCCTGAGTCGCGTGACGAACGACATCGACAACGTCGCGCAGAGCCTCCAGCAGACGATGAGCCAGGTCGTGATCTCGCTCCTCACGATCGCCGGCGTGCTCGCGATGATGCTCGTGATCTCGCCCGTGCTCGCGGTCATCGCGCTCGTGACGGTGCCCGCGTCGGTGTTCGTCGCGACCCGGATCGGCAAGCGAGCGCAACCGAACTTCGTCACGCAGTGGGCGACGACGGGCAGGCTCAACGGTCACATCGAGGAGATGTACACGGGCCACTCGCTCGTCCGGGCCTTCGGCCGGCGAGCGGAGGCCGAAGCCACGTTTGCCGGGCACAACGACGAGCTGTTCCGCGCGAGCTTTCGCGCGCAGTTCGTCTCCGGGATCATCCAGCCGGCGATGACCTTCATCGGGAACGTGAACTACGTCCTCGTCGCGGTCATCGGCGGCCTACGCGTCGCGTCCGGCCAGCTGTCGCTCGGCGACGTGCAGGCGTTCATCCAGTACTCCCGGCAGTTCTCCCAGCCGATCGCGCAGGTCGCGAGCATGGCGAACCTGCTCCAGTCCGGCGTGGCGTCCGCAGAACGGGTCTTCGCGCTGCTCGACGCGGCCGAGCAGGAACCCGACCCCGAGCGGCCGAGCAGCCCGGCGGTCGTCGAGGGGCGGGTGGACTTCGAGCACGTGTCGTTCGACTACAGCGCCGACACGCGGCTCATCGAGGACCTGTCGCTCTCGGTGGAGCCCGGCGAGACGGTCGCGATCGTCGGCCCGACCGGCGCGGGAAAGACGACGCTCGTGAACCTCCTCATGCGCTTCTACGACGTGCGGTCGGGCCGGATCCTGCTCGACGGCGTCGACGTCGCGACGATGCGCCGGGAGGACCTGCGCTCGAGGACCGGCATGGTGCTCCAGGACACCTGGCTCTTCAGCGGTTCCATCGCGGACAACATCGCGTACGGCAGACCGGGAGCGACCCGCGACCAGGTGGTCGCCGCGGCGCTCGCGACGCACGTGGACCACTTCGTGCGCACGCTCCCCGACGGCTACGACACGACGATCGACGAGGAGGGCTCCTCGGTGAGCGCCGGCGAACGGCAGCTCATCACGATCGCGCGAGCGTTCCTCGCCGAGCCGGCCATCCTCATCCTCGACGAGGCGACGAGCTCGGTCGACACCCGCACCGAGGTGCTCATCCAGCGCGCGATGCGCACGCTGCGCGCCGGTCGGACGAGCTTCGTCATCGCACACCGGCTGTCGACGATCCGCGACGCGGACGTCATCCTCGTCATGGAGGAAGGCCGGATCGTCGAGCGGGGGCGGCACGTCGAGCTCCTCGAGGCGGGCGGCGCGTACGCGCGGCTCTACTCGGCGCAGTTCGCCGAGGCGCTGTCCGAGATCGAGTGACCGCCGGGCCGCGCGACGCACGCGGCCGGTGGCTGCGGAGGCGGCACAACCGTGCTACCCATGTGGCATGGTCGACACGCGGCGGGACCCGGGCGCCCGCGATCGGGACGACGACCCGTCGGCTCGGTACGACGTCGCGGTCGTCGGCGCGGGGATCGTCGGCCTCGCGGTCGCACGCGAGCTCGTCACCCGGCGGCCCGGGATTCGGCTCGCCGTCCTCGAGCGCGAGGGGCGGGTCGGCGTCCACCAGACCGGTCACAACTCCGGCGTCGTCCACAGCGGTGTGTACTACCGGCCCGGGTCGCTGAAGGCCCGGCTCTGCACGACCGGCGCGGCCCTCATGTACGAGTACTGCGACGAGCACGGGATCTACTACGAGCGCTGCGGGAAGCTGATCGTCGCACTGAGCGAGCGGGAGCTCGCCGGCCTCGACGAGCTCGAGGCGCGCGGGCGGGCGAACGGGGTCCCGGGCCTTCGTCGTGTGCGCGCCAGCGAGATCGCGGAGATCGAGCCCGGCTGCCGCGGGCTCGCCGCGCTCCACAGCCCGGCCACCGGCATCGTCGACTACTCGGCCGTCGCCCGCGCACTCGAGCGCGAGCTGGGCGACGCGGGCGTGGAGTTCCACTTCGGCCGAACCGTCGAGGGCGTCGAGCGCGGCGGGCGGACCGCGGTCGTGCGCACGAGCCGGGGCGAGATGCGAGCCCGGTTCGTCGTCGGCTGCGCCGGCCTCTGGTCGGACCGGCTCGCCGTCGCGTCGGGGGCCGGTGCGGACCCGAGGATCGTCCCGTTCCGCGGCGCCTACCTGACGCTTCGCGACCACGTCGAGCCCGTCGTGCGCGGCCTCGTCTACCCGGTGCCGGACCCCGATCTGCCGTTCCTCGGCGTGCACGTGACGCGCCACGTCGACGGCCGGGTCACGCTCGGGCCGACCGCCCTCCTCGTGCTCGCGCGCGACGCCTACGCGCTGCGCCACGTGCGCGCGCGTGACGCCTGGGAGACGCTGCGCTGGCCGGGGAGCTGGCGGATGGCGCGGACCTACTGGCGGAGCGGCGTCGACGAGGTGCGCACCGCCGCGAGCCGGCGCCGCCTCGTCGACGCGGCGGCGCGCTACGTCCCGGCGGTCGCGGACGTGGGCGTGCGACCGGGGGGCTCGAGCGGCGTACGCGCCCAGGCGCTGCGGCGCGACGGCAGGCTCGAGGACGACTTCGTCCTCGCCGAGACGCCGGGCACGTTCCACGTGCGGAACGCGCCCTCGCCCGCGGCGACCTCGTCGCTCGCGCTCGCGCTCGAGCTCGTCGACCGGATCACGGCGTCGAGCGGCTGGCGCGACGCCGGGCTCGACTGAGGCACGCTCAGAACCCGGGGAAGACGGGCACGAGCTCCACGAGCAGACACCCGCCTCGCGCGCCGGATCGCGCGCGGGATGCTGCCCGCCGAGACGTCCGTGGACGAGCCGGAGGAGCGCCTCCGCGGGCATCTCGATCGACCGGGCGGATCCCTCGTCGCCGCCGGGCTCGAGGCGGAACGTTGCGAACTGCTCGGCGTCGAGTCCCTCGAACCGCGAGGCGAGCGCGTCGTCGGCCGAGATGCCGCGCGTCACCTGTTCGACCGGCGCCAGTGCGTTCCGCGCGTCCCGGATCGGGCCGAACTGCTCGGGTCCCGGCGCCGGAGCGCGCCGACCCACGCGGGCGCCCGCGCGTCGGCTCGCGTCTAGTTGCCCGGTTGTCCCATGGGCCAGCTCCCCCTCGATCGCTCGGCGGTGCGGTCCGCGTCGTGCGGCGGCACGGCCCTGCGACCCGCCGTCAGCACGCCGCACCGAGCGCGGCGGCGAGACCCGCGCCGGTCGTCGTGGCGCGCGCCGACCACCATCGCGCCGGGTCGGCGGCGGCTCCCGGGATCGCGGCGCGATCGTGGATCCCGGCCCAGCGCCCGGCCTCGGCCGCGAGCCATGCGAGCGCTCCCTCCGGCTCCTGGTCGATGAGCGCGCCGAGCGCGTACCGGCGCTCGCCGACGCGCATGCCCGCGCCGAGCGCTGACGCCGCGGCGCGCAGCCTCGACCTCGTGAGCACGATGCCGGCGCGCAGTGGGACGGTGACCGAGGTGAGCACGTCGTCGCGTCCGAGCGGCGGGTGCGGGCCTTCGGGCGCCAGGCGGAGCGCGAGGGGGAGCCGGGCCGGCGGGGCCGCGGCGGCCACCTCGTCGGCGATGCTCCGCATCAGCAGGCTCGCCCACGCGGTGGCCGGCGGGCGGTCGAGCTCGCAGACCGCCGCGAGGTAGCCCGGGACCCAGCTCCAGAGATGCTCGAACAACAGCGCCTCGCACGACCGGCGCGACGCGCTCCGCGCCGCGCCGGAGCCGGCGCGCGCGCCCGCCTCGCCGAGGTACGCGTACAGGTCGAGCAACGTGGCGAGGTGGTCCGGCTCGCGCGACGGCGCGAGGTCGAGCGCCCGCGCGAAGCCGGCGGCCCGGTCGGCCGCGTCGCCGCCGAGCATCCCCTCGGCCCCGAGATGGAGCGACGCGTAGGGCGGGCATTCCAGCACGAAGACCTCGGTGTGCACCTCCGCGGTGAACGGCTCCAGCCCGAGCGCGTCCTCGACCCGCCGGCGGGCGTCGCCCTGAAGCGACGGGACCGCCCCGAGCGCCCGGAGCAGCTCGAGGCGTGCGATGCGGCGCGTGCGGTCGCCGGGGGCGAGGTCGTCCGCGACGCTCATCGCGCGCGGGCGCCGGGCGGAAGCTCGAAGAGCGCGCGGGCGGGCTTGAGCGGCCGCATGAGCCAGGTCGGCCGCCGCAGGCCGTCCGGGCTCACCTCGTGCGACGGCCGGGTCATCGCGAGCCACTCCGCGTAGACGGCACGCGACCGCCCCGTGTCGACCGCGATGTCGCCGTGGCGGTCGTCGGGGAGCGCCGGGCGCACGCGCACCGCCTGGTGCCAGCAGTGCATGCCCGAGATCGGGTCGGGATGGACGGGGAACGTGAGATTCTGGTGCACGCCGGTGTCGCTCCACCAGATCCGGGCAGTGTCCGGGTCGGCGGACTCGTGCGGGGCGACCGACGACCGGCGTCTCATCGCCCAGCCCTCGCCCGAGCGCGCGAGGTCCACGGTCGCCATCATGGCCCCGAGCCCCCCGGGCTCGCCGGCGAGGCGCCACCGGCCCATGTGGTGGCTGCACGCGACGACGCCGGGCCGGATGCCCTCGGTCACCCAGGCCTTCGCGACGAAGTAGCCGATCGCGGTCTCGACGCGCACGAGGTCGCCGGTCGAGACCGCGAGCGGCGACGCGTCGCTCGGGTGGATCCACACGGGGTTCGTGTGCGCGATCTCGTCGAGCCACTTCGAGTTGGCCGAGCGCGTGTGGATCTGCGTCGGCAGGCGGAAGGTCGAGAGGAGCACGAGCTCGTCGGGCGCGAGCGCGTCCGGGTGCACGTGGCTGCGGATGTAGCCGGGGAGCGCGTGCTCGGGCCAGCCCCAGGACGCGAGGGTCGACGACCAGAACTCGAGGCGCCCCGACGGTGTCGGGAAGCCGCGCCGGACGACGCCGTCGACGAGGACGCCGACGGGTCGCCGACCCTGCGCGTCCGGCTCGGGTGCGCCCTTCGGGACGATGTTCGGGTCGGCCGGCGCGGGGCTCGCGCTGTACGCGCGTCCGGTCGGATCGGTCGCGACGTCGACGAGCTCGGCCTCCGGGACCGCTTCGTCGTGGCGCGCGCCGATCTTCGTCGCGACCTCGAACGCGCCGAACCGACGCATCCACTCGAGCGGCGTGACCCCGTCCGCCGCGGCGCGCTCGGGCAGGCCGGGAACCGAGTTCTCGAACATGTACCGGTAGTACTCGTCTACGGTGAGCTTCTCGCCCGGGTGCTCACGGGACTCGTGGTGCTCGCGCACGCCGAGCGACCCGTCCGGGTCGATGCGCCACGAGAGCTCGATCCAGAACTCGTTCTCCTCCCAGACCTCGCCCGGGTTCACGTCGCGCGTGTCGGTCACGACCTCGCCGAGACGCTCGCGCGCCGCGCGCAGCACCGGCTGGCGGAACCCGACCCACTGCCCGTCGTACTGCTCGTAGGAGTGGGTGTCGTGCCGCTCCGAGCTGTGGCCCATCGGCAGCACGAAGTCCGCGAAGTAGGCGGACTCGTTCCAGGTCGGCGTCAGCGCGACGAAGCACCCGACCTTGTCCTCGTCGGTGAGCACCTCCATCCAGCTGAGTCCGTCCGGGTTGGTCCAGACCGGGTTGTAGACGCGCGTGAAGTACGTGTCGAGGCGTCCCCGGCCGTCCTTCAGGAAGTGCGGCAGCAGGAACGAGAGCTCGTTCTGCGCGAGCGGGTACTCGAGCGGCCAGGTGAGCTCCTGCCAAACGTGCGGATGCGGCGGGGTGTGGATGGGGCGCGGGACGAACTTGTTCCACGCGTTCGGGAAGACCCCTCCCTCGGTCGCGACCGCGCCGAGCAGCGCGGAGAGCAGGAACAGCGTGCGCGACACCTGCCAGCCGCCGAGGTTCCCTGCACACGCGCTCCGCCAGGTGTGCGCGGAGAACCGGTGACCGGCGGACGCGA
Source organism: Acidimicrobiaceae bacterium (assembly GCA_027306925.1). Lineage (GTDB taxonomy): Bacteria > Actinomycetota > Acidimicrobiia > Acidimicrobiales > Bog-793 > JAJZBW01. Next base: position 20,425 of record DAHUXW010000091.1, read on the forward strand.
CGAGCCGGGCGATCTCGGCGAGGGACGCCGCGTCGACGCCGGACTCGGCCGCCGCGAAGTCGAAGGTGAAGTCCACGTACAGCTCCGCGAGCACGCGCTCGAACGCCTCGAACTCGGCGGGGAGCTCCGGGTGGCACTGCCCCAGGTACTCCGCCCAGTTCCACCAGCGCCGTACGAAGTCGCGGTCGTACGATCCGGTCTCGATGATGTGGCGCGCGATCGCGAGGTTGATCGCCGCCTCGCTCCCGGGCCGGGGCGATATCCAGTGGTCCGCCTGGGAGGCCGTGTTCGACAGGCGCGTGTCGAGCACGACGAGCTTCGCACCTCTCGCCCGCGCCTCGGTGATCCGCTGCGCGTGGGGGTTAAAGTAGTGCCCCGCCTCGAGGTGCGAGCTGATGAGGTAGATCACGCTCGCGTTCTCGTGGTCCGGGCTCGGGCGGTCGATCCCCATCCAGAACTGGTACCCGGTGCGCCCGCCGCTCGAGCAGACGTTCGTGTGCGAGTTGTGCCCGTCCACCCCCCAGCTCGCGAGCACCCGCTCGGTGAACCCGTCCTCGCCCGGCCTGCCGATGTGGACCATGATCTCGTTCTGGCGCGCCTCGACAATCGCGGCGCGGATGCGTCCTGCGATCGCGTCGAGCGCCTCGTCCCACGAGACCCGCTCCCACCGCCCCTCGCCGCGCCGGCCCGACCGCTTGAGCGGATAGAGGATCCGGTCGGGATCGACGAGCTGGTTGAGCGTCGCCGGACCCTTCGCGCAGTTGCGGCCCCGTGAGCCCGGGTGCTCCGGGTTCCCCTCGAACTTCCGGACGGTGAAGCGGTCCCGGTCGACGTACGCGAGCAGTCCACACGCGGACTCGCAGTTGAAGCACGTCGTCGGCACGAGCATGTAGCGGCGCTCTACGCGCTCCGGCCACGCGCGGGAGTCGAGCTCGCTCCAGTCGTCCCACCGCTCCTTCGGCGGGAAGGCGGCGAGGTGTATCCCGCTCGCGCCCGGGTAGAAGGTCTCGCCGCGAGCCTCGGTCGCAGACCGCGCGGCCGAGACCCTCGCGGCGACCGCGTCGAGGTCCTGCACGGCGCGTCGGCGCGTCATCGCCTGCTCACGACAGCGGCACGCACTGCGCGCCCTGGACGTACGCGTGCTCGTACGCGAGGAGCCCGAGCAGCGCGAACGGGGTCGCGACGGAGCCGATCGACGGGGCGGCGATCGCGACGGCGACGGCGGCGGCGGCGGGCCAGAACCAGCGCGCGAACCGCCCGCGGACGATCTCGGTCATCGCGAGGTGCGCGTGCGCGGTCCCGTGACCCGTCGCGGCCTCGGACGCGACGAGCACGAGGTGGACCGCCGCGGCGACGCCCAGCACCACCGCGGCCGCGTGCTCGGCGCGACCGACCGAGTAGGCGGCCGCGAGCGGGACCGTCGCGGCGGCTCCCGCGAGCAGGGCCTGTACCGCGAGGTGCGGGGCGAGAAGGGGGCTCTGCCAGAGGTCCCGCGCCTTTGCCTGGGCGAACAGGAACGCCGTGTAGCAGGCGGTCGCGAGCGCGAGCGGCCCGGCGAACGCGGCGGCGACCTGTTCGGCGCCGACCGATCCGGCCGCCCCCGCGGCGAGCGCGGCCGCGAGCGCGGCCCCGTACGCGGAGACGACGAACGCGCCGCGCACGATCCAGCTCCGCCACTGCGGCCGCGTGAAGATCATCGTGAAGCGCATCGGGTGCTTGAGATCCCAGACGAGGAGCACGCCGGTCGCCGCGAGCGCGACGAGCCCGAGCGACGGCGCCGCAAGCGCCATGAGCGGATCGCTCCAGTCGAGCCGGCCGACGAGCACGAGGAGCAGCGGGACGAGGAAGCCACCGGAGGCGAGGCCTTTCGCGAACGTGTACCCGCTCACGCGCCAACCCCACGGCGCGACGTGGGGGACGTCGTAGGAGAGCAGCGCCGCCGCGCTCGAGTTGTGCGGACCGGGATGGCCCGCGACCACCGAGCCCGGCCCCCCGGGTCCCTGCGTCGCCCACGCGAAGAGCCCGCCTGACGGGCGCCGGGCGGCGAGCGGATCGAGCGTCGCCTGGTGCGCGCCCTTGTAGTAGAGGCCGGGACGAGTCTCCTTCTCCGGGCGGCGGACCGCCACGGCCTCGCGCAGCACGATCTCGGCGGCCTTCGACGACGGGTCGTTGAGGTCGCCGACCACGATCGCCCCGGTCGGGCAGACCGTGACGCACGCGGGCTCGAGTCCGACGTCGACCCGGTGCGCGCACAGGTTGCACTTCTCGGCCGAGTGGTCGTCGGGGTTGATGAAGATCGCGTCGTAGGGGCACGCCGCCATGCACGCCTTGCACCCGATGCAGATCGACTTGTCGAAGTCGACGATGCCGTCCGGGCGACGGTACATCGCGCCGGTCGGGCACGCGCGCACGCACGGCGCGTCGGTGCACTGGTTGCAGCGCGTGACCTGGAACGCACGCCGCACGTTCGGGAACGTGCCGACGTCGACGGACTTCACGTAGGTGCGCGTGACCCCGACGGGCACCTCGTTCTCGCTCTTGCACGCGGTCGTGCACGCGTGGCAGCCGATGCACCGGGTCTGGTCGAGAACCTTCACCCAGCGCACCGGCACGGTGCGCGAGCTCACCGCCCGTCGACGAGATCGGCGAACGTGAGCGGCGGGTCGATCATCCGGTCCGGGAACACGATCGTGATCGCGCTCGTCGGGCACGACTGCTCGCACAGCCCGCAGTACCAGCACTCCGCCGGGTACGCGACGACCGGCGGGTCGATCTTCGTCCGCTCGCCGCGGATGATGATGTCGCCGGGGCAGACGATGTCGCACAGCGGGCATCTGATGCACAGCTCGTCGTCGATGACGATCGGGTTGTGGCTGCGGTCGCTCGAGGCGGTCATCGCCCCTGCCCCGCGACATCGTCCGTCTCGACGGGGGACGAGCCCCACATGGCCTTCCAGGGACCTTCCGCCGGCCCGACGAGCCGCTCGAGGCCGGACTCGCCCCGCCGAAGGCCGAGCACCTGGTTCCACGCGTCGTCGACCGCCGGGTAGTCGACGCGGTAGTGCGAGGACCCGCGGGTCTCGCGACGCGTCTGCGCGGCGACCGCCATCGCTTCGGCCATCGCACGGATGTTCACGGCTTCGACGATCCGGCTCGCCTCGTGGGCGTCGTGCGCCCGCAGCTCCGTCTCCATCTCGCGGAGCGCCGCGATCTGCTCGCGCGCCCGCGCGAGCCCCTCCTCGGAGCGCCTGAAGCCCACGTCCCGGGTGACGGTCTCGCGGATCGCGTCCTCGAACTCCCAGTAGGAGGTCGTACGGCGCTCGTCGAACAGCTCCTCGAGCGCGGCGCGCCCCGACGCGAACCGCGCCGCGGGGAGCTCGGCGCCCGACGTCCGCCGCTTCGCGTAGGACGCGGCGCTCGCGCCCGCGATCCAGCCGAGCGAGGACGCGCCGGCGATGCCCGCGCTCACCGTGCAGCAGTCGCCCGCGGCGTACACGCCGTCGATCCCGATCTGGCCCGACGCGTCGATCACGACGCCACTGCCCCGGAAGTACACGCCGCTGCGGCGGATGGAGAACTCCGAGATCGAGATCTCGATCGGCTCCTCTGCGAGGACGACGCCCTTTTGCCGGAGGAATCCCGGCACCGTGTGCCGGTCGACCTCGAGGGTCCGCTCGATGTTCGCGAGCTCGTGCGCCGGCAGGTGCCGCACGTCGAGGTAGATGGGCCCGTTGCCCTCGAGCGTCTCGCTGATCACCGCGTCGACGAGCACCGATCGGCGCGCCCGCTCGCCGAGCGGGTCGTACTTGAACATGAAGCGCTCGCCCTGCCGGTTCAGGTAGTGCGCCCCGAGCCCCGTGAGCGCGTTCGTCCCCTGGGAGGAGAACCCGGTCGGGCCGAGCGTCGCCTCGATGAACTCCATGTTCGCGAGCACGCCCCCGAGGGAGAGGGCCATCGCCTGCGCGTCGCCGGTGTTGTAGGGGCAGTGCCAGGTCGCGAACGGCATGTCCGAGACGTTCCTCGAGATGCGGTTCACGTCGCCCGTCGCCAGCACGCAGGCCTTCGCGCGGATCGCGTAGAGGTCCCCGCTGCGGATGTTCATCGCGAGCGCGCCGGCGAGCTCCCCGTCGACCTGGAACAGGTCGACGACCGAGCATCTCGTCAGGTCGTCGGCACCGGACCGGCGGACCGCTCGCGCGATCGTCTGCTTGAACTTCTTCCCGTCGAAGTCGACGTGGTAGGCGCCGGGAAGGCCGAAGGCCCGGTGGCGCATGTAGGAGTCGGCGCCCTTGTCCCGGAACCGCACCCCCGTCGCCTCGATACGGCGGAAGACGCGCGGGAGCTCGTACACCATGCGCTCGACGACCTCGAGGTCGACGAGACCGTCGGTGAGCTGGCTCACGCTCGCCATGAGGTACGCGGGCTGGTCCCACTCCTCCTCGGTCTCGAGGACCGCCAGGAACTGGTCGACCCCGCCGCCCACGCTGCCGCTCCACGCGAGCCGGCCGCCCTTGTCGCACACGAGCACCGACGCGCCCTGCTCGCGCGCGGCGAGCGCCGCGATGCAGCCGGCGACCCCGCCGCCGACCACGAGCACGTCCGTCTCGAGCGTGTGCAGCTGTTCCCCGATCATCACGTGAACCTCATCCTCCTCAGATCACCGCCGGCCGGTCCCGGTGCGGCGCCGCGTGGCCGCGCCGCACCGGGACCCGTACCCTCTCGCGCCCTCGCGGGCCTCAGCCTCCCGCCGCCTTCAGCGCCGCGCGCAGAAGCGGCAGGTACGGCGTCACGTCCTTCACGATCCCACTGATCTGGCTCTGCTCGTTCACGCCGCTCAGGTAGTGGAGCGTCGCGCCCACCTTCGCCTCGGCCGCGCGGAACGCCGGGTCGCTGTACATCTTGCCGATCGCGTGGCGAAGCGCCGTGACGGCGGACTTCGGCGTGTTCGGCGGGACGAAGTAGCTCCCTTCGATGCTGACGAGGTTGGAGAACGCGCGGACCAGGCCGGCGTTCGTGGTTCCCGACAGCGACACCCAGGACGGAAGCGAGCTGTAGGCCTTCGGGACGCTCCCCGTCGTCTCGAACATGATCGGTCGCACGAGGTGCGCCTGGATCGCCGGGAGCAGCGAGGTGAGCGATCCCTCGGTGAGCTCGGTCGCTCCCGAGGCGAGCGAGTCGACGACCGCCGCCTGGCTTGCGAAGCCGCTCACGTACTCGGGCGTGAAGCCGAGCGTGTGCGCGAGGGCGACGACCGTGTAGAAGGTGTCGTCGAAGCCGCTCAACGGCACGAGCACCTTCTTGCCCCGCAGCTGCGACGGGCTCGTGATCCCGCTCTTGTTCGACACGACGACCACTCGCGGGCTCGCCGTGAGCCGCCCGAGGTACATGAACTCGCCTGCGTTGTAGCTGATTCCCTGGCCGCCCACGATCGAGGTGAGCAGGGCGACGGGGACGTTTGTGTACCCGACCGTCAGGCCGTCGCGCGGGGCGTTCCAGAGCTGGTCGAGGCCCACGACGCCGCCGGCGCCCGTGACGTCGATCAGCTTCATTCCCGCTGCGCCGAGCGCGTGCTGGAGGAACGGGACGGCCGCCCGCGCCGTCGTGTCGATGTTGCCGCCCGGGGCGTTCGGCACGAGGATCGTGACGGTCTTGCCCCGGTAGTAGTTCGGCGAAGCGGCGTGCGCCGACGCCGCTCGCGGGGCGCTCGCGAGGGCGGGAACCGTCGCTCCGCCGACGAGCGCCCCGATGGCGAGCGCCCCGCCGGCCACGAGGCGACCGCGCCTCGGCCGTCCCCGCGCCGTCGACCGGACACCACTCGTATGCATGCTCCTCAACATGGATCCTCCCGATTCGCGTCCAGCATCTCGAACCGGCGCCGCGCGGTTCGCGTGCGCCGCACTCACTCCGTCCCGGCGCCGTCGCCGGTCCGGGTCCTCCGGGTTGCTTCGGTCGGTGTTCAACTGGGCAGGAAATGCACGAAGCCCACGTACGGGGCGTACTCGTTGATAAGGAAGTGGAACAGGAGCCACACGGCCATCCCGACCACGACCGTGACCGCGGCGCAGTACACGATGGACTTGCGGCGGACGACGAGGCCGTAGAGGCCGAAGCCGAGCCCGGTCGCGGGGACGATGCCGACGAGGAACGCGAGCACGAAGAACGTCCCGACGGTCGCGACCGCGCGGGTGACCGCGTGGCGCGCCGGCGCCGTGGTGTCCTCGAGCGGTTCCGGCGCACCCGGCGTCTCGACGACCTCGACCTCGACCCTGGTCGCGACCGCGCCTGCAGCGGCCCCCACCACGGGCTCGTCGGCGGTCGACCCGGACGGCACGGCCTCGCCGGGACCGGGAGCGGCACCCAAGAGCACGAGCTCCGGAGCGTTGAGGGCCCGGCCGACCGGTCCCTTCCCCGAGCTGCGAAGTCGCTCGCCGACGCCCAGCTCCTCGACCTGCCCGTGGACGAGGAGGCGCACGAGGTTCGCGAGCGCGAGGGCCGCGCCCACGCCCGAGACGAGCAGGAGGTCGCCGCCCGTGAGCGAGCCGTAGGTGCGCGCGATCAACGCGACGACGACGAACCCGGCGAGCAGGAGCACGGCCGCGATCGTGGGCCCGTCCGCGCGCGACTTGAACGTTGCGATGCGACGGCCACCTCGGGTGCGCGACGCCGCGGCGGGCACGTCACCGGGGACATCTCCGGGCACGTCCGGGGTGCGGCGACGCTGCTTCGCGACGCGCACCCCCCAGGTCGCAAGCGTGAGCAGGATCGCCGCGAAGATCGCACCGGCGAGCGGGCGCTTGAACATGAACCCGTCGCCGTAGAGCGTCGTCGAGATGTGGAGGTTGCTCTCGATGATCGGGCCGAGCACGAGACCGATGATGAGGTTGATCCTCGAGTAGTTGAACTTCCAGAAGAAGTAGCCGAGTATGCCGATCACGCCGGTCGTCACGACGTCCCCGAACGACCCGTTCACCGCGAAGCTCCCGACGACCGAGACCGTGAGCACGAGCGGGATGAGCGTCGTCTTCGGGATCGTCGTCAGCTTCGCGAACTGCTTCGCGAACACGAGGCCGATGAGCATCATCGCGAGGCTCGCCCCGACGATGAGCCAGATGATCGAGAAGACCGTGGGGAGGTGGTTGCTGAGCATCGCCGGCCCCGGCGCGATGCCGAGCGTCACGAAGGCCGCGAGGAGGATCGCCTGCTGCTCGTGGGTCGGGATGCCGAGGCTGAGCAGCGGGAGCATCCCGCCGCCCTCCGCGGCCGACTCGGTCGCCTGGGGGGCGATGACGCCCTCGATCGCGCCGAGCCCGAACTCGACGTCGGACTTCGAGTACTGGGCCGCCTGGCCGTACGCCGCGACCGCCGCGACCGGCGCGCCGAAGCCCGGGACGGTGCCGGTCAGGACGCCGAACGTCGCCATGTAGAGCTCGAGCTTCCAGTGCCGGAGGACGGCACCGAGGCCGTGCAACGAGGTCCTCGTGCCCCGAAGGTCGCCGAGGTTCGGCCGGAGCCCGCCCCGGGCGCGGGCGACCTGCGCGGACCGCTCGGGCCGCCGGACGCCGCGACGAAAGCGGTCCGGCTCGGCGACCAGCCGCATGACCTGCACGACCGCGAACAGGCCGATTGCGACGTCCGCGACGGGAACGCCGCTCGACAGGTAGAGCGAGCCGAACGTGAGCCGGTTGACGCCCGTGATCGGGTCCTGGCCCACCCAGGACAAGATGATGCCGACGCCGAACGCGAGAAGCCCTTTCGTGAGGTTGCCCGAGCTCAGGATCGCGATGAGGATCGCGCCGAGGAGCGCGAGCAGTAGCACCTCGGGCGGCCCGAGGTAGTCGAGCAGGCTGCGCATCACCGGGATCCCCACGGTGAGCGCGATCGCGCCGCACACGCCGCCGATCCCCGAGGCCGACGCGGACGCGCCGAGCGCGTAGGCCCCCTTGCCCGAGCACGCGAGCGGGTAGCCGTCCCAGCAGAGCGGCAGGCTCTTCGCCGACGCCGGGATGTCGAGCGTGATGCTCGTGATCGAGCCGCCGAAGTACGTCGCGATGTGCGTGCCGAGCAGGAGCGCGAGCGCGACCGGGAGGCTCAGCTTGTACATGAAGGGCAGGAGCAGCACGAGCGCGACGTTCCCGCCGACGCCGGGCATGAACGAGATGAGCATCCCCCAGACGATCCCGATGCTCAGGCCGGCGAGCGTCGCGAGGCTGATGATGCTGTTCAGCCCCGAGAGTGATGCGTGCAGGTACGTCACCGTCCGCCGACCGATCTCCGCCGAGCGGCGTCGTCGACCCCCACAGGCTCAGCGCGCAACTTGCCCCCCCCGTGCTCGTGCCGCTCGGCCCGCACCCCCACGGCCGCCGACGGCCCCTGCTAGCTCACCGCAGCATTCCGAGTTCCACCCGGGCCGGAGCGTCGAGCTCGACTCGCCGGCCCGGGCAGTTGCACGCACCGCCGCCCGGGGCCTGCCCGGGAACGCGGTGTCGACGACGACGGCGCAGCGCGTGCGAATCGCACGAGCCCGTCGCAGGCGCCTTCCCCTACCTGAGGTCTCTCTTCCGAGGTCTGACCTTTGACCTACCCTAGTGACCGCGACGCGTCCGGTCAACAGTCGATCGCGCCGGAAATCCGCGGAGGTCGGGAGCGCGCCGACCGGCCGCCCCGCGTCAGGGGCCGGCGAAACGCTCGAGGTCCGTGTGGCCGAGCCCGGGACCGTCGCCGAGCGCGACCCGACCCGCCTCAAAGGTCGCGCCGCCCGCGGCGACGACGCCCGCGAGCCACCACGGCGCGTCGAGGTCGACCGAGGTGACCTCGACGCGGCCCGCGGCGAGGCATGCGGCGGCGGTCGCAGAGATGTTCGCCTCCATCATCGACCCGACCGAGCACTCGATCCCGGCCGCGCGCGCGGCCGCGAGCATCGCGAGCGCCGGACGGATTCCTCCCGACTTCATGAGCTTCACGTTGATCGCGTCGGCAGCCCGCCGCCGAACGAGCTCGACGACGTCTGCGGGCGAGAAGCAGCTCTCGTCCGCCATCACCGGCGTCTCGACCGACGCGGTCACGTACGCGAGCGCGTCGAGGTCGCGCGCCGGCACCGGCTGCTCGACGAGCTCGATCCCGAGGCCGGCGTCCTCGAAGCGACGGATGAGCGCGACCGAGCCCTTCGCGTCCCACGACTGGTTGGCGTCGACGCGGATCCGCACGAGGTCGCCGACGCGAGCTCGCACCGCCGCGACGCGCGCGAGGTCGAGCGCAGCGGGACCTCCGAGCTTCACCTTGAGCACCGAGAAGCCGTCGTCGACGCGCCGGGACGCGGCGTCCGCCATGACGTCCGGCGGCGCGAGCGAGACCGTGACGTCGGTGACGAGCTCCTTCCGGGCACCGCCGAGCAGCCGGTGGAGCGGGGCGTCGAGCGAGCGTGCCCACAGGTCGTGGAACGCGACGTCGACGGCGGCCTTCGCGCTCGCGTTCCCGACGATCGCGCGCGACATGCCCTCGAGCGCCGCGTCGATCTCGTCCACCCGTCGGCCGACCACCGCGTCACCGAGCGGGCCGCCCACCGCCGCGACGATGCTCGCGCGCGTCTCGCCGGTGATCTGTGGCGTCGGGACGGCCTCGCCGATCCCCACGCGCCCGTCGGTGTCGCGAAGCGCGACGACGACGCCACCGACCGCCGTGACCGACCGGAGCGCGGTCACGAACGGCTCGCGGAGCGCGAGCTCGTAGGGCGTGACCGTGACGGTGGCGACAGACGTCACGCGTCCACGCGCGTCCGGTCTCGACCGCCGCTCACGGAACGGCGACCTCCCGGCCGTGCCGGTACACGCGCTCGAGCGCGAGGTCGTCGTCGAGGACGAGCAGGTCGGCCGGCGCTCCGGGGTACAGCTGGCACACGGGCTCGCGTCCGAGCAGGCGCGCGGGCACGTCGGTCGCCGCTCGGATCGCCGCCGCGCGGTCGATGCCGAGCCTGGCGAGCAGGCGCAGGCCGTCCCTCAACCGCCCGACGCTGCCGGCGATCGTGCCATCCGCGCGGCGCGCGACCCCGTTCTCCACGGTGACGGTCACCTCGCCGAGATGCACCGTCCCGTCGTGGGTCGCCGCAGCTGCGATCGCGTCGCTCACGATTGCGCAGCGTCCGGGCGCCGCCGCGAACGCCAGCCGGATGAGGTCGTCCGCGACGTGGACCCCGTCGGCGATGAGCTGGACGACGATGCCGGGTCGGGCGAGCGCGGCGCCCGCGAGCCCCGAGAAGCGCGCGCGCACCGGCTCCATCGCGTTGAACAGGTGCGTGACCGCCCCCGCCCCCGCGTCGAACGCGCGGCCGGCCTCGTCGCTCGACGCCGCGCTGTGCCCGAGCGACACGACGACCCCACGACGACGGCACCGCTCGACGAGGTCGATCGCGCCGGGAAGCTCCGGAGCGATCGTGACCATCGTCACGTCCCCGGCGTCGAGGAGCCGGTCGAGAAGCGCGGGATCCGGCGCCAGCAGCCGGTCCGCCGGGTGGGTGCCCGAACGCGCGGGCGCGAGGAACGGACCTTCGAGATGCACGCCCAGGATCGACGCTCCCACGCCTCGCCGAGCCGCCTCGCCGAGGAGGCGCTCGGCGCGCAGCGCTGCGTCGGGCGCCGAGGTGATGATCGTCGGCAGGTACGCCATGACTCCGTCGCGCAGCAGCGCCTCGCCCATCGCGAGGAGCGCGTCCACGTCCGCGTCGAGCACGTCGACGCCCGCGTACCCGTTGACCTGCGCGTCGACGAGTCCGGGCACGGCGTACCCGGAACCGCCGCCCGACAGGCCGACCGCGGCGATCTCGCCGTCGCGCAACGCGACGTCACCGGGGACGAGCGCGCGCCCGACCATCGCGGCACGGACGCCGAGCCGGGTCCATCCCTGCGGCGCCGTCCGTCGCGCGGGCCGAGCCGCCGAGCGGTCGTGGAGCGACGCGAGCGCGGGCCGGAGCTTGCCGCCGAACCGGTCGAGGAGCTCGGCTGCGGCCGCAGGAGCCAGTCCGCCGGCCGCCATCACCGCGGCGACCTTCGGGCGCCATCCGCTCGCCTCGAGCGCGATCGTCGCCTGGGCGTGCGTCGTGCCGACGACACCGGCGACGATCCGAGCCGCGCGATCTCGCAGCTTCGCGTTCGTCGGTCGCAGGTCGACCATCAGGTTCCCGTACGTCTTGCCGAGCCGGACCATCGCGGCCGTCGAGATGGTGTTCAGGACGACCTTCTGCGCCGTCCCCGCGTTCAGCCGAGTCGATCCCGCGACGACCTCGGGGCCCACCGGCACCTCGATCGCCACGTCCGCGGCCGCCCCGAGCGGAGAGCCCGTGTTGCACGCGACCGCGACCGTCAGCGCGCCGGCACGGCCGGCGGCCTCGATCGCGGCGAGCACGTACGGCGTGCGACCGCTCGCGGAGATGCCGACCACGGCGTCGCTCGGCGAGATGCCGAGTGCGCGCATCGCCGCTCCTCCACCGGCGCGGTCGTCCTCGGCGTTCTCGACGGCGACCCCGAACGCGCCACTCCCGCCCGCGAGGACGCCGACGACCTGGCCCTCGGAGGTGTTGAACGTCGGCCCGGCCTCGGCGGCGTCGAGCATCCCGAGGCGGCCGGCCGTGCCGGCGCCGACGTACACGAGCCGCCCGCCGCGCTCGAGCCGGCCGACGACCCCGGAGACCGCCTGCGCGATCGCACCCTCGACCGACGAGAGCGCAGCGGTCACGCGACCGACGTCCGTGCACATGAGGTTCACGAGCTCCTCGGTCGAGAGCTCGTCGAGGTGAGCGAGCTCGGGCCGCACCTGCTCGGTCCCGAGGCCGGCGAGCTCGCCGACGTCCCCGCCCTGCGTCATGCGACGAACCTCGCGACCGCGCGGTGAACTCGCTCGCGGAGCGCCGCCTGGCGCTCGAGCGCGCGCACCGGATGGATCGCGTTGGTCAACAGGGCGATGCCGACTCCGGTGTCCGGGGAGACGAGCAGGGACGTGCCCGTGAACCCCGTGTGCCAGTACGCGGTCGCGGGCCAGTCGCCCCATGCGGCGGGATCGACGCGCCAGCCGAGGCCCCGGACCTCCGGCGCCGTTCCCGCGTGTGCGCGGCCCATCGACGCGATCGTCTCCGGCGCGAGCACCGGGTGGTGCTGCGGGTCGAGGAGCGCCGAGACGAAGCGCGCGAGGTCCTCGCACGGGGCGAACAGGCCCGCGTGGCCGGCGATGCCACCGAGCGCGTGCGCGTTGCCGTCGTGCACCTCTCCCCACACGAGCCCCGGCGTCCTCCGCTGGTCGCCGTCAAGCTCCGTCGCCGCGGCACGCGCCCGCTCACGGGCCGGCGGGCGGAAGCGCGTGCGGCTCATGCCGAGGGGTCGCGCGACGAGATCGCGGAACAGCCGGTCGAGGCGCTCGCCCGCCACGGACTCGACCGCCCAGCCGAGGAGCATGTAGTTGAGGTCGCTGTACAGCACCCCGCCCGGGTCCGAGCCCCGCGCACCTTCCTCGAGCACCGCCCGGCGAACCGCGGCGGCGCCGTCGAGGGTGAGGAAGAAAGGGACGTGCGCGACGATCCCGGAGGTGTGCGTGAGGAGGTGCGCGAGCGTCACGTCCCCGCGGGTGAACTCTGGGAGATGCGACGCGAGCGCGTCCTCGAGCCGCCAGCTCCCCTCGTCCGCGAGGCGGAGCGCGAGGGTGGTCGTCGCGACGACCTTCGTGAGGGACGCGAGGTCGTAGAGCGTGCGCGAGGTCGCGGCGACCCCCGGCTCGAGCGTGCACGCGCACCCGCCCCATGCGCGGACGAGCGTGCCCGCGCGCCCGACGACGGCGAGGTCGAGCGCCGGGGGGAAGCCGGCCGCGAGCGCGTCGGCGAGCTCGTCGACGAGCGCCGACGCGCCGGCGCCGTGTCCTCGCCGAGCTCGGATCTCGACGTGCAGGCGCTCGCCTCCCGTGCAGCTCACGGCAGCGCGGCCTGGTCGGGGAGCGAGCCGGCCGCGGCGCGCCCGTCCGGCGCGGCAGCGGTCCCGACCGCGCCACCGGCGCCGTTCGCGCGACCCGCCGGCGCCCGCCGCGACGGCTCGCGCCGCATCCTGATCTCGTCGGCGCCGTAGCGCGGCTCGATGCGCTGGGCACCGTCCGGCTCGAAGCCGGCAGCGGCGTAGAGGGCACGCGCGCGACCGTTGGCCTCGAAGACCCAGAGCGTGGCCGCACGGCGGCCACGGGTCTCGATCTCGCCGATCGCGCGCTCGAGCAGCCGGCGACCGACACCGCGCCCGGCGGCCTCGGGTGCCACGTAGAGGGCGTACACGTGGCCGTCGCGCGGATCGTCGGGGTCGTCGCCGTAGCGGGTGAAACCGACCACCCGCCCGGGCGGCACCTCCGCGACGAGCGTGTGCTGCACTCCTGTCGTCACCAGGTTCCCGAGCCAGTCGGTGATCTCGTCCTCGTCGAGCGCGGCGATGACCGAGTCGTCGACGACCCCTCGGTACGAGCCTCGCCACGCCTCGACGAAGACGCGCGCGAGCGCGCGGGAGTCCTCGCGGCGCGCCGGGCGGAGGTTCGCGTCGCCCGCCGACCACGCGGGCGCCGAACCGCGCTCGTGGGGCCGCTCGAGGTGCGTGCGGAAGCGGAACCGGTCGCCACGGTAGAGGGATCGGACGTACTCGGTCGGCTGGCCGCGCGTGTCGAGCGTCCGGCGCGAGAGCAGCAGCAGCGGGGCACCCGGCCACGAACCCAGCAGCTCCACCTCGCGGTGCCCCGCGACGACCGCCTCGATCGTCTCCTCCGCCGACGCGAGCTCGACGCCGTAGTCGGAGTAGAGGAGCTGGTACAGCGAGCCGCTCTCCCCGAGCGCGGAGGTGATGCCGTCGAAGCGCGCCGCGCTCAGGTAGAGGACCTCGATCGCGATCGGGTCACCGTCCGCGAGCCTGAGCCGCTCGATCCGGAGAACCTCGGCGTCGGGCGCGAGCCCGAGCCGCGGACCGACGTCCGCGCCGGCGGGGATCCTGCGGACGTCGATGAGCTTGGAGCCGGGGATGATGCCGCGTGCCCGCATGCCCTCCGTGTGGCTCGTGAGCTCGAGCGGCTGCTCGATCTTCGCCTGCGCGACGAAGGTGCCCTTGCCCTGACGCCGGTAGATGCGCTGCTCGAGCTCGAGCTGCTGGAGCGCCTGGCGCACCGTCGAACGCGACACCCCGTACGACAGGCACAGCTCGCGCTCGGTCGGGACGGGCGATCCGGCGGGGAGGCCACGGATGAGTGCGGCGAGTGCGGCGCGGAGCTGCCGGTACTTCGGCTGACCGCCCGCGTCCTCCGCCGGCTGCACCTCTCCGTCGAGCACGTCACCTCCAGACCGGCTGGTGCACCCGAGTCAGCGCAGCCCTGCGCAACGTACCAAGAGGCTTTGGTCCGGTCAACCACGCGTGCTCACGGTCGAAAACGGCCGAATCATGCTTCTGCTACGCATCGTTTACGTTACAGACCAGTAATAAATGACTACTTGACCGTACCATATGACACTTGTAAGGTCCGATTGACCGCTGCCCGCGTGGTGAAGGACGAAGACAGAAGGGGGTCCGATGGGCCGTCTACGCAAGCTCAGAGCAGTAGCTGCAACAGCGCTCGCCGGCGGTATCGCGGCGACGCTCACCGGAGGCGCGGCCGCGCTCGCGAGCCCGTCGGCGAAGTCCGTGGTCCACGCGTCGTCGAGCGCGCCGTTCGTCATCGCGGACACCTCCAGCGTGCAGAAGCTCGACCCCGACGTCATCACGAACTTCCTCGACTTCCAGGCGCTCGGGCTCATCTACGACACGCTCGTCCAGGAGAACGCGAAGCTCCAGCTCGTCCCGGACCTCGCGACGAGCTGGTCGTTCTCGGACGGGAACAAGGTCCTCACGTTCCAGCTCCGCAAGGGCGTCAAGTTCGACGACGGGAGCACGTTCACCTCGCGCGACGTCGTCGCGTCGATGAAGCGGGTCGTCGCGCCAAAGACCGGCGACGCGTCCGCGTCCTTCGTCGCGTCGGTGAGGTCGGTCGTGCCGGAGGGCCCGTACAAGGTGAAGTTCGTGCTCAGCCACCCGGACGTGTCGATCCTCGAAGGGCTCACGTCCGTGAACCTCGCGATGCTGCCCGCCAAGGCGATCGCGAACGGCTCGATCGCGAAGCACCCTGACGGCACGGGGCCGTTCAAGTTCTCGAGCTGGAGCCCGGGGAACTCCTTCGTCATGAAGGCGAACCCGGCGTACTGGGGCGGGAAGCCGACCTTGTCGACGGTGAAGATCGAGACGATCCCGTCGGAGCAGTCGATCGCCTCCGCGCTCCAGGCCAACAGCGTCCAGCTCGGCCTGCTCACCGAGCCACAGGTCGCGAACCACCTTCCGAGCGCGTACAAGGTCCAGAAAGTGCTCAGCCTCTCCTACCGCGCGCTGATGCTCCAGGATCGGACGGGGCCGCTCGCGAACGTGAACGCCCGACGCGCGATCGCGTGCGCGACGAACCGCAAGCAGATCCTCGGCGCCTCGGTGTTCGGCCAGGGCGTCGTCGTCGGACCGGTGCCGCTCGGGCCGTTCGCGTCGAAGCCGGTGTCGTCGCTCTGCCCGACCCAGGACCTCGCGATGGCGAAGAGCTTCCTCAAGAAGGCGGGAATGGTGAACGGCTTCTCGTTCACGGCGATCACCTCGACCGACCTCGACCCGACGAGCGCGGCCCAGGCCGTCGCGATGCAGTCGCAGCTCGCCCAGGTGGGGATCCACATGAACATCCAGAACCTCGCCGGTGACGCGTACATTCAGGACTGGCTGAAGGGCAACTTCCAGGCCGCGTTCGCCGAGAACGGCGCGAACCCGGACCCGTACGTCATGTACGGCCGCTACTTCGGCGCCGGCGCGAACCTCGGAGTGCCGGCGGGATACAGTTCGGCCGCCCTCCAGAAGCTGCTGCTCCAGGGTGACGAGGCCGCCTCGACGGCCAACCAGGCCAAGATCTGGGCGGCGCTCTCCGCGAACCTGACGAACAACGCGGTGTGGATCTGGCTGTTCGACGCCTTCAACTACGCCGCTCTCGCACCGTCTGTGCACGGGTTCAGCATCTCGCCCGTGACGGGGACGTCGCTCCAGGCGCTCCGCTCGACCACCGTCTCATAGGCTGGATCCCGGCCCGCCGGCAAGACAGCCGGCGGGCCGGGATCGTTCCACGCGCCAAGGGGCGGACGCATTGCTTCTGGGAATCGTGCGCCGGATGCTCAGCATGGCGCTCACGCTCTTCGGCGTGTCGGTCGTCATCTTCGTCGTCCTTCGCCTGCTCCCCGGCAACGCCGTGACCGCGTCGCTCGGCGTGAGCGCCGGCCTTCTCACCCACGCGCAGCTCGCCGCGCTGAACCACTTCTACGGTGTCGGCCAACCCGCGATCGAGCAGTTCTTCTCGTGGCTCGGGTCGACGCTCAGCGGGAACCTCGGAGTATCGCTCGCGTCGCGCGAGCCGGTGAGCACGCTGGTCGGCCAGCCGCTGCTCGTCACCCTCGAGCTCGCGGCAGTGGCGATGGTGCTCGGAGTCCTCATCGGGGTCGGTTTCGGGATGGTCGGCGCGATCCGCCCGGGACGTTGGCCGGACGACGTCGGCCAGGGTGTGTCCGTCGTCGGCCTCGCGATCCCGAGCTTCGTCATCGGAACCGGCCTCGTGACGTTCCTCTCCTCGACCTTCCACTACTTCCCGTCGTCCCAGGGGTACGTGAGCTTCCTGCAGGACCCATGGCTCAACCTCCAGCAGATCTTCTTCCCGGCGCTGACGCTCAGCCTCGGGATCGGCGCAGCGATCATGCGCACCACGCGCGCGGCCGTGCTCGAGGTCAGCGGCCTGAACTTCACGCGCACCGCCCGCGGGAAGGGCGTGTCCACCCAGGCCCTCGTCTGGCGGCACCTGTTCCTGAACGCGCTCGTGCCGATCGTCACGATGTCCGGGATCCAGCTCGGCTACCTACTCGGCGGCACGGTGATCGTCGAGCAGATCTTCGTCCTCCCGGGGCTCGGCCGGCTCCTCGTGAGCTCGATCAACAACCGGGACTTCCCGGTCGTCCAGAGCGTCACGCTCATATTCGCAACCGGATTCGTGGTCGTGAACATGCTCGTCGACGTCCTCTACACGATCATCGACCCGCGGACGCGCTCGCGGTGACGGATCTCTCGACCGCAGACGTCGCCGCCGGCGGCGAAGCCGCGCCGATGCACCGGTCGTGGGCAGGCGCGATCTGGCACAGCCGCAACGGCCGCATCGGGTGCGTGCTCGTCGCGCTCGTCGCGCTCGGCGGGGTGCTCGGCGCGTCGGGGATCACGCCGCATCCCCCGGGCGCGCAGGACGTGAACGCCGCCCTTCGCGGCGTCGGCATCGGACACCTGTTCGGGACCGACCAGTTCGGGAGGGACGTCTTCTCGCAGGTCCTCCAGGGGCTCGGCGTCTCGCTCGAGATCGCGGCGCTCGCCGTGCTCATCGCGGGAGCGGTCGGGACGCTCGGCGGGATCCTCGCCGGCTTCATCGGGAGGTGGGTCTCGGCGGTCATCATGCGGGCGACCGACGTCATGTTCGCGATCCCGGCGATCCTGCTCGCCCTCGCGATCGTGACGGCACTCGGCCCGAGCATCCTCGACAGCGCCATCGCGATCGGCGTCGGCTACGTGCCGATCTTCGTGCGCGTCGTGCGCGGGCCGGTGCTCGCGCTGCGCGAGGCGGACTTCGTGCGCGCAGGCCGCGTGCTCGGCTTCACGCGTTCGCGGCTGCTCTTCCGGCACATCCTGCCGAGCGTCGCCGGCGCGGTCGCGGTCCAGGCGAGCCTCGCGCTCGCCTGGGCGATCCTCGCCGAAGCGAGCCTGAGCTTCCTCGGCCTCGGCCCGCCGCCCCCCACTGCCTCGCTCGGCGAGATGGTCAGCGAGTCGAGCAGCCTTGCGAGCAGCGCGTGGTGGACCCTCGCCGGACCGTCGATCGCGATCATCGTCGCGGTCATCGGCTTCAACTTCCTCGGCGACGGGCTACGCGACGCCGCCGATCCCCGCGCCCGGACGAGGTGACCACGTGCGCGTGATCGGCATGATCTCGGGGACGTCCTACGACGCGATCGAAGCGGTCGCGCTCGAGATGGAGCTCGTTGGCGCCACCGTGTCGGCCGAGCTGCGCGGCCACGTGTCCGCGCCGTACCCGCCGGCGGTCCGCGACCTCGTCGCGTCGGTGCTTCCTCCGGCGGCCACCACGATCGAGGACGTCTGCCGGATCGACACGCTCGTCGGCCAGAGCTTCGCGTCGGTGGCGGTCGAGCTCGCGGCGACGGCGTTCGGCGGCGAGGCGGACGTCGTCTGCTCGCACGGCCAGACCGTCTTCCACTGGGTCGACGCGGGGCGCGCCCGTGGGACCCTACAGCTCGGGCAGGCCGCGTGGATCGCGGAGGCGACGGGCGCGACGGTCGTGACCGACGTGCGGAGCCGTGACGTCGCCTCCGGCGGCCACGGCGCGCCGCTCGCGAGCCTGCTCGACGTCATGGTGCTGGGCGCGCACCCGAGCACGGTCCGGGCCGCCCTCAACCTCGGCGGCATCGCGAACATCACCGCCGTCGGGCCCGACGCCGAGCCGGTCGCGTTCGACATCGGACCCGCGAACGCGCTCATCGACGCGGCCGTGCGCATGCTCTCCGGTGGGACCGAGGAGTACGACCGCGACGGCCGGCGCGCGACGCGCGGCGAGGTCGACCGAGCGCTTCTCGACGTGCTGCTCGACGATCCCTACTACGCCCGTCCTGCGCCGAAGTCGACCGGCAAGGAGCACTTCCATCTCGGCTACCTCCTCGAGCGGCTCGACGGACACGAGGTCGCCCCGGACGACCTCGTCGCGACGCTCACCGCGCTCACGGCGGAGACCGTCGCACGGTCGGTCGCCGAGCTCGGTGTCGTCGACCTCGTCGTCTCCGGCGGAGGCACGCGCAACCCGGCCCTGATGGACGCGCTCGCGCGGCTCCTCCCCGCCGTCGCGATCGCGCCGATCGACGTGCTGGGCATCCCCGAGCAGGCCAAGGAAGCCGTCGTCTTCGCGCTCGTGGGACTGCTCACCGTCCACGGCATCGCGGGGAACGTGCCCTCGTGCACGGGCGCCGCGCACTCGGCCGTTCTCGGCGCCGTCGTGCCGGGACGCCAGCGGGTCGTCGAGCTGCGCGAGCACGAGCGTCCGACCACGTTCGTCATGGTGCGCCCGACCGGTGCCCCGTGAGCGGCCCCGTGCTCTCGATCCGCGGGCTGCGCGTCGGCATACGGGGTCGACGCGGCGTCGAGGAGATCGTGCGTGGCGTCGACCTCGACGTCGCCTCGGCCGAGAAGGTGGGGGTCGTCGGCGAGAGCGGCTCGGGAAAGACCTTGACGATGCTCTCCGTGCTCCAGCTGCTCCCGAGCCCACCGCTCGCCGTGCTCGGCGGGAGGGTGCTGCTCGACGGCGAGGACCTCCTGACGGCCGACGCGCGACGGCTCCGCGAGGTACGGGGCGGCGAGGTCGCGATGGTCTACCAGGACCCGATGAGCTCGCTGAACCCGCTCACTCGCGTCGGTCGCCAGATCGTCGAGGCCCTGCGCGCCCACGGGACCGGCGACAAGGTGGCGCGCGCGCGGACCCGCGAGGTCCTCGGGGAGGTGGGCCTTCCCCACCCGGACCGCATCGAGCGCGCGTTCCCCCACGAGCTCTCCGGCGGCATGCTGCAGCGGGTGATGATCGCGATGGCGCTCGCCACCTCGCCGAAGGTGCTCGTCGCAGACGAGCCCACGACCGCGCTCGACGTGACGATCCAGCAGCAGATCCTCGAGCTGGTCTCCCGCCTGCAGGCTTCGACGTCGATGTCCGTCGTGTGGGTGACCCACGATCTCGGTGTCGTCGCCCAGCTCGTCGACCGGGTCGTCGTGATGTACGCGGGCCGGGTGGTCGAGCGCGCGCCGACCCACCGGCTGTTCGCCGCGCCCACACATCCGTACACGGCGGCGCTTCTCGCCTCGCTGCCCGGACCCGAGATCGGTCACCGGCGCCCGCTGCACCAGATCGGCGGCACGCCACCCGATCCCTCACGGCTCGGCGCGGGATGCCCGTTCCGAGCGCGCTGCCCGTACGCCGAGCAGCGTTGCGCCGAGCACGAGCCGGAGCTCGAGGAGCGCGGCGCCGGGAGCTTCGCCGCGTGCTGGAAGGATCCGGGAGCGTGGGCGAGGTGACCGCGGCGGCCCGGCACGGAGGTTCCGACGGTCCCGGCATCCCCGCGCTCCGCTGCGTCGACCTCGCGAAGCACTACCCGAGCCGGCGGCGACAACCCACGGTCATGGCGTTGCGAGGCGTGTCGTTCGAGGTGCCGGCCGGATCGACCTTCGGCGTCGTCGGGGAGAGCGGCTGTGGAAAGTCGACGCTCGCACGCCTGCTCGTCGGGCTCGAGGCGCCGACGTCGGGCGCGGTCGAGATCGCCGGGCGCCGTGTCGACACGGGACCTCGCTCGGATCGGCGCGCGCTCGCGCGCCGGATACAGCTCGTGTTCCAGGATCCCTTCTCGTCGCTCGATCCGCGCATGCCGGTCGCGCGCGCTCTCGACGAGGTGCTCCGATTCCACCACTTGCACGACGACCGGCGCGACGAGCGCGTCGTCGAGCTTCTCGACATGGTCGCGCTCGGAGGGCGCTTCGCCCGGCGGTACCCGCACGAGCTCTCGGGCGGGCAGGCCCAGCGCGTCGCGATCGCGCGAGCGCTCGCCGTCGAGCCGCAGGTCCTCGTCCTCGACGAGCCGACCTCCGCGCTGGACGTGTCCGTGCGCGCCGAGATCATGAACCTGCTCGTCCGGATCCAGGACGAGCTCCGGCTCTCGTACCTGTTCATCAGCCACGACCTCAGCATGGTCCGGCACGTGAGCGACGACATCGCCGTCATGTACCTCGGACGCGTCGTCGAAGTCGGGCGCTACGACGCGGTCCTCGACGCTCCGATGCACCCGTACACACGGGCGCTCGCCGACGCCGTTCCCGTCCCCGACCCGGACGCGAAGCGCACGAGCCACGAGGCGCGCGCCGTCTCGCACGGCGGACGGGCGGACCCGCCGCCGGAGCCGGCGAGCGCGCGCGACGTCGACGACGAGCACGCGTGCGCCTTCCTCCCGCGCTGCCCGGTCGCCGAGCGCGTCTGTGGCGAGCGCGCCCCCCGGCTGGCGCCCGCCGCGGCGGGCCACGAGGTCTCGTGCCACGTCGCCTCGGCCGCGGCCGGCCTCGGGCCGGCGGACCGCTGACGGGGCCGCCGTGACCGACGGCGTGCCGACCCGAGTCGAACCGCGGGCGAGGAGCTGGCAAGCTACGACGGCCGCGCGGACAGCCCGACGCGGCGGCGCTCGGCGCGCGGACACGAGGGACGGTATCGAGCATGCGGTTGATGAGGGTCGGAGCGAGCGGTATGGAGCGGCC
>DAHUXW010000108.1 GCA_027306925.1 Acidimicrobiaceae bacterium
GACCGGCTCCCCCGGAGCACTCCCACCAACCGGTCGAGCCCGTCCTGCCAGTCCGGCATGGACGGGTACCCGCCGAGCCGCAGCGCCGCGTTGTCGAGGACCGCGCGCGCCGGGCGCGGCGCGGGCCGCGGCGGGTCGAGCTCCGCGGTCGAGATCGGCTCGACCCGCCCGGCGTCGAGGCCCGCGGCCGCAACGACGTGACGAGCGAGCTCGTACCAGGTCGCCTCGCCCTGGTTCGTCACGTGGAACACGCCCGGCCGGCGCGCGAGCGCGAGGTCGAGGAGCTTCGAGGCGAGGTCGCTCGCGACGGTCGGGCAGCCGCGCTGGTCGTCGACGAAGCGAAGCGGCCCGTCGGCCCCGGACGCGAGCCGCAGCACGGTCCTCACCATGTTCGCTCCGTTGCGGCCGCACACCCACGACGTGCGGACGACCGTCGCCGACGCGTCGAGCTCGCGCTCGCCGCCGAGCTTCGACGCGCCGTAGACCGAGAGCGGGTGCGGCGTGTCCCACTCGTTGTACGGGCGCGCCGCGGTGCCGTCGAACACGTAGTCGGTCGACACGTACGCGACGTGCGCGCCGACGAGGCGTGCCCCCTCGGCCACGTGCCGCGTGCCGAGCGCGTTCACCGCGAAGGCGCGGTCGGGGTCGCCCTCGCACGCGTCGACCGCGGTCCACGCGGCCGGGTGGACGACGAGATCGGGCTCGAGCGCGGCGATCGCGGCGAGCACCGCGTCCCGGTCGGAGACGTCCAGTCGCTGCCGGTCAGCTGCGACGACGTCGAGGTCGGGACCCTTCACGATCGCGGCCGACCGGCGGGCGAGGTCGGCGACGACCTCGGAGCCGACCTGGCCGGAGGCCCCGGTAACGAGGACCCGCACGCTACCGGGCCGCCGGAGCGTCGCCCGGGCGGTGGCCCACCGCGAGCGGCGCGTCGGCCCAGGAGCCCTCGACGACCGGCGAGCGGCCGAGGAGCGGATGCCACCACTGCTCGTTGTCGCGGTACTAGCGGACCGTCCCGGCGAGGCCGGCCTCGAAGGGCACCTCGGGGGCCCAGCCGAGCTCGCCGCGGATCTTCGAGGAGTCGAGCAGGTAGCGCCGGTCGTGCCCGGGCCGGTCGGGCACGAGCTCGATGAGCGAGCTCGGCTTGCCCGTGGCCTCGAGCACTGCCGCGGCGATCTGCGCGACGCTCGCCTCGCGCCCGGACCCGACGTGGTAGGTCTCGCCCGGAGCGCCCTTCGCGAGCACGAGCTCGATGGCCGCGCAGTGGTCGTCGACGTGGACCCACTCGCGCCGGTTCTCGCTCGACGCGTACACGGGCAGGCGCTCGTCGCGCAGCGCCCGTGTCGTGAACAGCGGGATCACCTTCTCCGGGAACTGGTACGGGCCGTAGTTGTTGCAGCAGTTCGTGATCGTGACGGGGAGCCCGAAGGTCTCGGCGTACGACCGCACGACGTGGTCCGAGCCCGCCTTCGACGCGTTGTACGGGGTGCGCGGCCGGTACGGCGAGTCCTCGCGGAACGACTCGTCGCTGTCGAGCGCCAGGTCGCCGTAGACCTCGCACGTCGAGACGTGGTGGAAGCGCTCGACGCCCACCCGGCGGGCCGCGTCGCAAAGTGCCTGGGTGCCGAGCACGTTCGTCCGGAAGAAGCGGGCCGGGTCGAGCACCGCGAGGCTGTTGTGGGACTCGGCCGCGAAGTTCACGACGACGTCGACGCGCTGCGACGCGAGGAGGTGCTCGACGAGCTCCTGGTTCGCGATGTCACCGCGGACGAAGGTCACCCTGCCGTCCGAGTCGAGCGGCGCGAGGTTCGCCCGGTTGCCCGCGTAGGTCAGCGCGTCGAGCACGACGATCGCGTCGTCGGGGTGGCGCTCGGCCCAGAAGCGGACGAAGTTCGATCCGATGAAGCCGGCGCCGCCGGTCACGAGTGCACGCATGGGCCGGTAGGCTAATCGCCGGCCTGGCGGCACCCCGGTCGGCGCGCCCGCCGCAGGTGGACGACGTCGGCGGCGTCGAGCGCCCGCGTCGTGCCCCCCGCGAGCGCGACGACGAGCCGGCCGTCGTCCGCTACGTCCGTCGCGCGGCCCTCGAGCTCGCAGGTGCCGAGCACGACGCGCACGTCGCGCCCGATCGTCGTGCACGCGGCCCGGTACCCCTCGAGCGTCGCGCGCCGGCCGCGCCCGGTCGCGAGGTCGTCGTAGCGGCGACCGACGCGCTCCAGCAGGCGCGCCTCGAACCGGTCCCGCTCGACCCTCCCGCCCGCCGCGCGCTCGAGCGTCGTCGCGCCCTCGACGAGCACGGCGAGCTCGCCCGCCGGCGGCCAGCCGACCGGCCACGCGAGGTTCATCCCCAGCCCGACGACGATCGCAGGCGGCTCGCCGGCGACCTCCGCGAGGACCCCGCCGAGCTTCGCGTCGCCGACGAGCAGGTCGTTCGGCCACTTGAGCCCGACCTCGACGCCTGCGACGTCACGCGCCGCGTCACGCGCCGCGAGCGCGACGGCCGTCGGGACGAGGTGCACCCACGTCGCTCCGGGGGGTGGCCGGAACAGGATCGAGACGAGCACAGACGCTCCGGGGGGTGAGACCCAGGACCGGCCGCGCCGCCCGCGTCCCGCGAGCTGCACGTCCGCGAGCACCGAGACCCCCTCCGGCGCCCCGGCGAGCGCGGCGTCGCGCAGGTACCGGTTCGTCGAGTCGACGACCGCGAGCCGCACGGGGTTCGTGAAGCGGCCCGCGGGCCAACTAGCCTGCTCCCCTGAGCCGGGCGGCTCCGCGTGGTCGTCGACGGCGCCGGCCCGCGGATCGCGCACAGTCGAAGGTTAGGTCCAAAGGGGTCGCGTGCTCGAGAAGGTCCTCGTCGCGAACAGGGGTGAGATCGCGGTCCGGGTGATGAGGACCTGTCGCGAGCTCGGCGTCGCGACCGTCGCGTGCTACTCGGCGGACGACGCCGGTGCGATGCACGTGCGCTACGCCGACGAGGCGTACGCGCTCCTCGGAGGCTCGGGCGCCGCGAGCTACCTCGACATCGACGCGGTCGTCGACGTCCTCGCCCGCGCCGGGGCGGACGCGGTGCACCCCGGCTACGGCTTCCTCGCCGAGAACGCGACCTTCGCGCGGGCAGTCGCGGCAGCCGGCGCGGTCTTCGTCGGCCCGCCTCCCGGCGCGATCGAGACGATGGGCTCGAAGATCAGCTCGCGGATCGCGGCCGAGGCCGCGGGCGTGCCGGGCGTGCCGGGCCTGAGCGACGAGGTCGAGGACCCCGAGGTGGTCGTCGCGTTCGGCGACGCACACGGGTGGCCCGTCGCGATCAAGGCCTCGTACGGCGGGGGCGGCCGCGGCATGAGGGTCGTGCGGGAGCCCGGCGAGGCGGCCGACGCACTCTCGAAGGCGCGCCGCGAGTCCGAGGCGTCCTTCGGCCGTTCCGAGGTCTACCTCGAGCGCTACCTCGCCACCGCGCGCCACGTCGAGATGCAGGTCGTCGCCGACCGGCACGGCTCCGTCCTGTGGCTCGGCGAGCGGGACTGCTCGAGCCAGCGCCGGCACCAGAAGCTCCTCGAGGAGGCCCCCGCTCCCGCCCTCGCCGCGGGGGTGCGCGAGCAGATGGGCGACGCGTCCGTGCGCGTCGCCCGGGCGTGCGGGTACGAAGGAGTCGGGACCGTCGAGTTCCTCTACGAGGACGGTGCCTTCTACTTCCTCGAGATGAACACGCGGCTGCAGGTCGAGCACCCCGTCACCGAGCTCGTCACCGGCCTCGACCTCGTCGAGCTCCAGCTACGGGTCGCGGCCGGCGAGCCGCTCGGCCTCGCCCAGCACGAGGTCGAGACGCGCGGCCACGCGATGGAGTGCCGGCTGAACGCCGAGGACCCTTCGGGCGGGCGCTTCTCGCCGAGCCCGGGCACGATCACCCGCCTCGTCGCGCCGTCCGGTCCCGGCGTGCGCGTCGACGCCGGCTACGAGCCCGGGGACGCGGTGAGCCCGAGCTTCGACAACCTCGTCGCGAAGATCGCCGTGTGGGGCGCGGACCGCGAGCAGGCGAGGCGCCGCATGGCGCGCGCCCTTCGCGAGACCGTCGTCGAGGGCGTCGCGACGACGATTCCCGCCCTGCTCGCGATCGTCGGCCACGAGACCTTCATCGCGGCGCGGCACACGACCCACTTCGTCGAGGAGGAGCTCGACCTCTCCGCGATCGCGGCCGCGCCGCCGCCGGACGGCACGCGGCGCGAGCACGGCCCGGGCGGTCGCGACGACCAGGTGCTCACGACGGTCGACGCGGAGGTCGACGGGCGCCGGTACCGGGTGCGGCTGTGGATGCCCGCTGCGGCCGAGGTGGCCGCCGAGCGCGCCCCCGCCCGGCGCCGGCACGCGACCACGCCCGCCGCCGCGGGCGACGGAACGGTCGTCGCGCCGATGCAGGGGACCATCGCCCAGCTCCTGGTCGCGCCCGGCGACCGCATCGCCGTCGGCGAGGTCGTCTGCGTGCTCGAGGCGATGAAGATGGAGAACCCGATCCTCGCGCCGGTCGCGGGCACGGTCGCGGAGGTGCGCGTGGCCCCGGGCGACGGCGTCGGCCCCGGCGACGTCGTCGCGGTCATCTCCGGCGACGCCGATGCCTGACGAGCGCCCCACCGGTCCGCAGGGCGCGAAGCGCGCGTCCGCCGCGCGTGTCGCCGCCGCCGCGGACGAGCTCGTCGAGCTGTCGCACCGGATCCACGCGCACCCGGAGCTCTCCTTCGAGGAGGATCGCGCGTCCACCTGGTGCGCCGACGCGCTCGAGGCGGCCGGCTACGCGGTCGACTCGGGCATCTGCGACCTGCCGACCGCCTTCCGCGCTCGGTACGGGTCGGGTCCGCTCGAGGTCGCGATCTGCTGCGAGTACGACGCGCTGCCCGACATCGGCCACGCGTGCGGGCACAACGTGATCGCGGCCGCCGCGGTCGGGGCCGGCATCGCCCTCGCCGCGGTCGCCGACGATCTCGGGGTCACGGTCAACGTGCTCGGCACGCCGGCCGAGGAGGGGGGCGGCGGGAAGATCCTCATGCTCGAGCGGGGCGGCTTCGACGGGATCCACGCCGCGATGATGGTCCACCCCTTCCCGAGCGAGCTCGTCCAGATGCCCTGCCTCGCGGTGGCCCACTTCGACGTCGACTACCGGGGACGTGAGGCCCACGCGTCGGCCTACCCCGAGCTCGGGGTCAACGCGGCCGACGCGCTCACGGTCGCGCAGGTCGCGGTCGGCCTACTCCGCCAGCACGCGGCGGCCGGCGACCAGGTGCACGGGATCGTCACGCTCGGCGGCGCCGCGCCCAACATCGTGCCCGCGCACACGCGGGCGAAGTACTACGTGCGATCCGCGACGCTCGCCGGCCTCGCTCGCTGGGAGCCGCGCGTGCACCGGTGCTTCGAGGCCGGCGCGGTCGCGACTGGCGCCTCCGTCGAGATCCTGCCGCAGGGGCCCGCGTACTCCGAGTTCCGCCCGGACGCCGAGATGGCGGCCGCCTACCGGCGCAACGCCGAGGCGCTCGGGCGGAGCTTCCCGGAACTGACGGGCACCGTCCCCGCGGCCTCGACCGACATGGCGAACGTCTCGCTCGCGATGCCGGCGATCCACCCGACGCTCGGCCTCGACTCGCTCCCGGCGGTCAACCACCAGGCGGAGTTCGCGGCGCACTGCGTGACGCCGATCGCCGACCGGGCGCTGCTCGACGGGGCGACCGCGATGGCCTGGACCGTCGCCGACCTCGCGCGCGACGAGGCGCAGCGTGCGCGCCTCTCGGCGACCGCCTACCGCGCGACGTGACCGAGCCGCACGCCGGACCCGCGACGCACCGGAACCGGCGGTCACCTGCCCCGGCTTCGTCGCCTTCGCCGAGCGCCGGCGCCGCTACACTGCGCAGGGCATATCCTCCGGCTCGGCAGCGAACGGCGCACGAGATGGCGAGACGGCACAGGTGATCGGAATCGACGTCGCAGAGGAGCTGTCGCGCCTGCCCGCGCAGCCGCTCGCGGCGCTCGCCGTGCTCAGGCTCGTCGAGGACCCCGAGACCTCACCCGCCGATCTCGGTCGCCTCGTCGAGACGGACCCCGCCTTGTGCGCCCGCGTCATGCGGCTCGCGAACTCGCGCCACGCGGGGGCGCACGGAGCGGTCCGGTCCGCGTCGCGGGCGGTGCTGCAGCTGGGCTTCTCCACCGTGAAGGGCGTCGCCGCGGCGGCTGCGACGAGCCTGCTCGCGGACGAAGTGGACCTCGGTCCGGTCGACCACTGGGTGCACGCGGTCGCAGTCGCGAGCGGAGCCGCCGCAGCCGCGGAGCTGCTCGAGGTTCCCGCGCACGAGGCGTTCAGCGCGGGGCTGCTCCACGACGTCGGCGCCCTCGTGCTCCATCGCACGGACGCCGCTCGCTTCGCCGCGGTGCGCGCCCGCGTGCACGCCGGGCGCGCGTCGCTCGACGACGCGGAGCGCGAGGCGTTCGGGACGACCCACGCCGACGCGGGTGCGGACGCGCTCGAGATCTGGCAGTTCCCGCGCTCGTTCGTGGACGCCGTGCGGCGACACCACGACCCCGTCTCGACGCTGCGGCCGCTCGGGCAGGCCGTCGTGCTCGGCGAGGCCGTCGCCGCACGCATCGAACCGGTCGCGCTTGGCGAGCCGCAACCGCAGCTCGGACCGACGCTCGAGGCGCTCGCGCTGCCGGGCTCGTCGACCCGCGGGCTGCTCGCGCGCGCCCGCGACGAGACGGCCGAGCTCGCCGCGTTCCTCGGACGCGCGCGGTGACCGCGCTGCAGGCGGTCGGGCGCAGGCAGTCGGGCGCGCTCGAGGAGTTCCGCAACTCCGAGGAGGCGGGCCTGCTCGCGCGGCTCGCCCAGACCGAGTGCCTGCTCGAGGTCGCGAAGCTCTCGAGCCAGCGCGCGGACCTGAGCTCGTACGCGGGGACGGTCGTCGGGATCGTCACCCAGTTCGTCTCGTGCGCCTCGTGCGTGCTCACGATCGACGTCGACGACGTCCCGCCGATCACCGTCGCCTACGGCGTCGCGGACGACGTGCTGCCCGGCGCGAGCCGCCACGAGCTGCACGTCGACGGATCGGACGCGGGGGCGCTGCTCGTCGTGCCCGAGATCGCGCTCGCCGGCACGCGCGAGTTCCTCTCCGAGGTCGCCGAGCAGATCTCCGCCGGGCTCGGCGCGCTCGTGGACGCCGAGCGACTGCGGCGGAGCGCGGCCGTCGCGCAGACCCTCCGCCTCGTGGACGCCCTCGGCGACCAGCCGAGCGCGGACGCGCTCGCGGAGCTCGTCGCCGCCCTCGCGCTCCTCCCCTACGCGCTCGGCGCGCGGCTCGACGTCGACCACGCGGCGCTCGCGGGTGCCGTGTCCGTGGCCGCAGGCGCACCCCCCATCGAGCGCGGCGAACCGGTCGCGGTCCCGGGCGGGACGTTCACGCTGTCGATGCGCTGGTCCTGGACCACGCCGCCGAGCGACGCGCCGGACGTCACCGACCTCATCACGCTCGTCGCCGCGGCGCTCACGCGCGCCGAGGAGCAGCGGGAGCTGCGCGACGCCGCGGAGACCGACGTGCTCACCGGGATCGCGAACCGCCGCCGCGCGCTTCGTGCGCTCGCCGAAGCGATCGGCCACGCGGCACACGTCGACGACACCGTCGGCTTCGTCTACCTCGACCTCGACAACTTCAAGCGCGTGAACGACGAGCTCGGCCACGAGGTCGGCGACGAGGTGCTCGTGCGGTTCGCGGCGCACCTCGAGGCCATGGTGCGCGAGCACGACACGGTCGCGCGCTTCGGTGGCGAGGAGTTCGTGATCATCGGCCCAGGCCTCGGCGAGCGAAGCGGCGCCGCGCTCGTGCGCCGGATCGTGGAGACCACGCCCGGGGCGTGCGCGCAGGTGCTGCCGGCCGGGTGGCGCCAGTCGACCTCGGCCGGGTACGCGTGCTTCCCGGACGCCGCGAGCCACCCCGACGCGCTCGTGCGCGCTGCCGACCGGGCGCTCTACGAGGCGAAGAGCGCGGGCCGCGACCAGTTCCACAGCGCGGCCGACCGGTAGCGGTCCGGCGGGTGCCTTGCCGGCGGCGGGCGTCCGGCACCTACTAGTCGTGGAGACGGAGCCGGCTAGTCGTGGAGAGGGAGCCGGCTCGCGACCGCGTCGGCTCGGTCGCGCAGGAGCAGCTGCTCGCGCTCGTTGCCGGTCATCTCCGCCGCCCTGCGGAACGCGACCTCGGCATCGCCGAAGCGACCGAGGCGCTCGAGCAGGTCGCCGCGGATCGAGAGCGAAAGGTGGTAGCTCGACAGCGCCGGATGACCGGCGACCGCGTCGAGCACCGCAAGTCCGGCACCGGGGCCGTAGGCCATGGACACGGCAACCGCCCGGTTGAGCTCGACGACCGGCGAGGGGGCCAGCTCGCCGAGCGCGTCGTAGAGGGCGGCGACTCGCACCCAGTCGACCGCTTCCATCGACGGCGCAGTCGCATGGCAGGCGGCGATCGCGGCTTGGAGGCCGTACGGGCCGAGGCCACGCCCAACGCTCGAGCCGCGTTCGAGAGCGGCGAGCCCACGCCGGACGAGGAGGTGGTCCCAGCGGCTGCGGTCCTGGTCGGCGAGGAGGACGGCGTCGCCGTTCGGACCGGTGCGGGCACGCAGGCGTGACGCCTGCAGCTCCATCAGCGCGACGAGACCGTGAACCTCGCCTACGTCGGGGACGAGCTCGGCGAGGACGCGGCCGAGGCGAAGGGCCTCACGGCACAGCGTCGGCTCGGTCCACGCGCTCCCGCTCGACGGCACGTAGCCCTCGTTGAAGATGAGGTAGAGCACGCCGAGCACCGAGTCGACCCTCGCCCGCAACTCGTCGGCCGGGGGCAGCTCGAAGCCGATCCCGGCGGCGGCGAGCGCGCGCTTCGCCCGCACGATGCGCTGCGCCACGGTGGGCTCGCGCTCGAAGGTGGCGTGGGCGATCTGCTCGGTCGACAGGCCGCCGAGCAGTCTGAGCGTGAGGGCGACCCGAGCGTCGTCCGACAGCACGGGGTGACAGCAGGCGAACATGAGGCGGAGCACGTCCTCACCGGCCTCGATCGCGCCGGACTCGATCTCCTCGCCGGTGCGCGCCGCAGCCAGCTCGGCATCTCGCAGCATCGTCGCCTTCCGGGACTCGGCACGTGCCGAGCGGCGGAGCCCGTCGACGAAGCGTCGCCGGCCGACCGTGACGAGCCAGGAGAACGGGCGTTCCGGGATGCCCGCGGTGGGCCACTGCTCGAGCGCCGCGACCAGCGCGTCGTGAGCGAGATCCTCCGCGGCACCGAGATCGCCCGCGATGCGGCCGAGGGCGCCGATGACGCGCGCCGACTCGACACGCCACACCGCCTCGATCGCCCGCACCCCGTCCTCGGCGCCGCGTGCGGGGCCCATCGTGCCCGGCCGGGCTCAGTCCTGCCCGGCGGCGCGACGGACGTCT
Source organism: Acidimicrobiaceae bacterium (assembly GCA_027306925.1). Taxonomy (GTDB): domain Bacteria; phylum Actinomycetota; class Acidimicrobiia; order Acidimicrobiales; family Bog-793; genus JAJZBW01. The sequence goes on from DAHUXW010000108.1 coordinate 9,452, forward strand.
TCTGAGAAGTCGGACATCTCGAAGACCTGCCGAATCTCGATCACCGGCGCCGGGCCGCCGTCGTCCGGTGTCGTCGCCGGTCCCTGGATGGCCGGGCAGCGACGCGCCCACTCGATCGCCTCGTCTCTCGAGGCGACGTCGATCAGCCAGTAGCCGCCGATGATCTCCTTCGCCTCGGTGAACGGCCCGTCGGTGACCGTGACCTTCCCGCCGCGTCCGGTGATGCGGGCCCCCTTCGCGCTGGGGTGGAGACCGTCGAGGGAGAGGAGCACGCCGGCCTTCGTGAGCTCCGCGTTGTAGGCGGTCATCGCCGCGACCGCCTCCGGGTCCGGCATCCAGTCCTGCTCGTCGATGTTCGGGATCATGAACAGCATGAATCGCATCTGCGCCGCCTTTCGGGCATCGCCCGGGTCGGAGCGGACCCCGGGGCTCCGTCATCTCCATCGCTCCACCGATGCAGTCGAACGAGCCGGCGCGGAATCGACACGTCCGGCGACATTCTCGACGAGACGGTGCCCGGTTCGACGCGGGCCGGGCGCGGACCTCCCGTACGGGCGGCGCGACGCGGGGCCGTCGCGGCGCGAGCCGGCGCGGGGACGCGGCCCGCGCGCGTCAGGCGACGCCCGCGGGCACCCTCCCGGGGTGCGGCATGCAGAGCTGGTCGTACTCGGCGATCACGATCTCTCCCGCGTCGGGCCCGCACGCCGGGCACGAGGGGTCGCGTCGCACCTTGAAGGTCCGGATCTCCTGGGCGAGCGTGTCGTACGCGAGGAGCCGCCCGACGAGCGAATCGCCGATGCCGAGCAGCAGCTTCAGCGCCTCGACCGCCTGGATCGAGCCGATGATGCCCGGGAGCACGCCGAGGACGCCCGCCTCGGCGCACGACGGCGCGAGCTCCGGCGGCGGCGGCTCGGGCACGAGGCACCGATAGCACGGCCCGTTGAACGGGTCGAACACGGTCACCTGGCCCTCGAACCGGAAGATCGACCCGTGCACGACCGGCGTGCGCGTGAGCAGCGACGCGTCGTTCACGAGGTAGCGCGTCGGGAAGTTGTCCGTGCCGTCGACGACGAGGTCGTAGGCGGCGAGCAGCTCGACCACGTTGTCGGCGCCGATCCGCACGTCGTGGGTGACGACCTTCACGTCCGGGTTGAGCGCGGTGAGCGCCGCGCGCGCCGAGTCGACCTTGCGCTGGCCCACCCGGTCCATCGTGTGGAGGATCTGTCGCTGGAGGTTGGACGCGTCGACCACGTCCATGTCGACGATCCCGATCGTGCCGACGCCCGCCGCGGCGAGGTACAGCGCGGCCGGCGAGCCGAGCCCGCCCGCACCGAGGAGGAGGACCTTCGAGTCGAGCAGCTTCTGCTGGCCCGCCTCGCCGACCTCCGGCAGGAGCAGGTGGCGCTGGTAGCGGTTGCGCTGGTCCGCGTCGAGCACGCGCGGCGCCTCCCAGGCGCGTCCCTCGTCCTTCCAGCGGTTGAACCCGCCGGCCATGGAGACCACGTCGGAGTAGCCGAGCTCCTGGAGCGACTTCGCGGCGAACGCCGAGCGCGTCCCGCCCGCGCAGTACACGACGATCGGCCGCTCCTTGCCCGGCACGACGCCCTCGATCTGGACCTCGAGGAAGCCCCGGGGCAGGTGGAGCGCACCGGGGATCGCGCCCTGCGCGTACTCGTCGGCCTCGCGCACGTCCAGGAAGAGGGCGCGCGCACCCTCGAGCTCCGCGCCCGCGGGGTCGACCTCGCGGATCTCCTTCTTGACCTGAGCGAGCAGGTCCTTCACGCTCGGCACCGTCGCGCTCCTCCTTCGTCGTCGCCGGCGGCGTTCCCGACGCGTCGCCTCACGGCCCGCCCCGGCTGCTCCCCCACCGTCTCGCGCCTTCAAACACTACCAGCCGGGTCAACATTCCCCGATCCGGGTGGCGGCGCGCTGCCGGTCCTCGCCGGGTGGAGGCGAGCGACGCCGAGCGGCGCGACGGTCGGTTAGGTTGCCCGCGTGGAGCTCAGCGACGCGATCGGTCGCCGGCGCATGACGCGCAGCTTCACGACCGAGCCGCTCGCCCCGAGCCTGCTCGAGCGCGTGCTCGACCTCGCGCTCCGGGCGCCCTCGGCGGGCTTCGCTCAGGGAGTGGACCTGCTCGTGCTCGAGGAGCAGGCGGCGCGCGCCCGGTTCTGGGAGCTCGCGACGGACCGGCGCTGGCGCGAGGAGGGCCGGCGCGCCTCCGGACTGCTCGCCGCGCCCGTCGTCGCGCTCGCCGTCGCGGACCCCGACGCGTACGTCCGCCGGTACGCGGAGCCCGACAAGGCCGGCTCGGGGCTCGCCGGCGTCCCCGCCGAGGCGTGGGGCGTCCCGTACTGGCTCGTCGACGCGTCGTTCGTCGTAATGCAGCTCCTCCTCGCGGCCACCGACGCCGGGCTCGGAGCGCTCCTGTTCCGCCTGCACGCGCCCGCGGCGACGGTGCTCGGCGGCCTCGGCGTCCCGGCCGGCCGCGCCTGCGTCGGTGCCGTCGTGCTCGGCCATCGCGGCGGCGACGACCCGCCGACGTCGCCGTCCACTCGCGCGCGCCGCCCACCGGGCGACGCGATCCACATCGACCACTGGTAGCGGCGCGGGGAGCCGGACGCGACCCGTAGGCTCGGGCGCGTGGGCAGCCGGGGGGAGGGCCGGGCGACGACCGGTCCGGCGGCGCGAGCGCGCAACGACCCCGCGCAGTACGACGACCTCGTCGGGCAGTGGTGGGAGCCGCGTGGCGCGCTCGCGATGCTCCACTGGATCGCCGAGGCCCGTGCCGCGCTCGTACCGCCGGCGGCGCACCCGGGCGCGGTGCTCGTCGACGTCGGCTGCGGAGGTGGCCTGCTCGCGCCGCACCTCGCCGGCTCGGGCTACCGCCACGTCGGCGTGGACCTGTGCGCGAGCGCGCTCGGGCTCGCCTCGGACCACGGCGTCGCGGCCGTGCGCGGCGACGCGCGCTCGCTCCCGGTCGCGGACGGCGCGGCCGACGTCGTGAGCGCGGGCGAGATCCTCGAGCACGTCACCGACCTCGGCGCGGCGGTCGCCGAGGCGTGCCGCGTGCTCCGGCCCGGTGGCACGCTCGTGATCGACACGATCGCCGCGACCCGGATCGCCCGCGTGCTCGCGGTCGGCGTCGCCGAGCGGGTCCCGGGCGGGGCGCCACCGGGCATCCACGACCCGGCGCTCTTCGTGGACCGGCGGGAGCTCGTCGCGCACGCGGCCCGCCACGGCGTCGCGCTCGAGCTGCGCGGACTGCGCCCGGGCGCGCTCGCACTGCTCGCGTGGCGCGCCGGCCGCCGCGAGC
>DAHUXW010000132.1 GCA_027306925.1 Acidimicrobiaceae bacterium
GGCGCGCTCGCGGTCCCCGAGCGGCTCCACGATCAGCCCGACCTCGTGCTCGGCGGTCTGCCCGAGGTCTTCCACGACGGCGCGGACTTCTGCCCGTACTGCGCGGCCGAGCGCCGCCCAGTCCCGGCTCATGGCCACGTACGAGACCGCCCCGTACGCGCACGGTGCGGGCTTCCCGTTCGTCGACGTCGCAAATCGCTACCTCGTCCCCGGCGGCGCGGTCGACCCCGCAGTGCTCGCGGGCCGCTCGCTCGACGCCATCTCGCGAACGCTCGGCGATCCGACGAGCCCGATCGCGCGTGCCGTCGACGGTGCGGCCAACCTCTTCGCGGCCGCGGTCGCGGTCGCGGTCGCGCGTCGCCCGTGGCGGTCGCGCGCACGCGCAGTGTCCGCGAACGCCGAAGCTGCGCGCGCGGCGCTCACCCCGATCGGCTGGCCAGCTCCCGCGCGGGTCTGCCCGGCGCGGCGCTCGCGGCCTCAACTCGGCGATTCGCGGCGTCCCGGTGGTGGCCCGCCGAGCACCTCGTCGGCGTGGGCGGCGTAGAAGCGCCACAGTTGCGCCCTGTGGGTCGCGCCGAGGTCGGGCAGGTCGACCGCGTCGTCCTCGTCGACCTCGATAGGCACCCGGCCGGTGGCCGCGCACGCGAGCGTGACCCGGGCGAGCTGGCAGAGGTCGAGGGCGACCAACACGGCCTCCTCGACGGTGCCGGCGCACGTCACGAGCCCATGCCCCTGGAGCAGGCAGGCGCCGGCATCCCCCATGGCGGCGACCAGCCCCCCGGCGCGCCTCGCATCGCGGATCAGCCCGGCGTAGTCGTACGTCGGGACGCCCCGGCGGGCGAGCCGGTAGGCACCGATGTTGTACGCCCCGACGACCGGCCGCAGGCCGAGCCCCGCCACGGTGCACGTGACGATCTCGGGCGGGTGGGCGTGGACGACGGCGCGGGCGTCGGGGCGGGCCCGCAGCAGCTCCGTGTGGATCGGGAGCTCCGACGGTAGGCGCAGGTCGGTCTCGCCGGGCTGGAGGTGACCGTCGAGATCGACGAGGACGACGTCGGCCGGTGTCGTGAAGCGCAGGCCCTGCTCGTCCGGCCCTCGGGCACGCACGAGTAGCCGGCGCTCGTCGACGCGCAGGCTCACGTGGCCGAGGACCGTCTCGACGAGTCCCTCGGCCGCGAGAACCCGACAGGCGTCCGCAACGAGGGCGCGCCCTGCCGCCAGCTCCGGCGGGCCCGCGACCACCGTCCGCTACTCCGAAGTCGCCCCGACGGGGGGCACCACGGTCGTCGGCGGGTTGCCTCTCCCGAGAAACATGGCGCCGACGTCACGACGGTCGCCGATCTGCTCGGGACTCCCCTCGACCTCCACCTTCCCGGCGACGAGCACGTACACCCAGCCCGAGACTGTGATGGCCTGGATAGCTCGTTGCTCCACGAGCAGGACCGCCACCCCGGAGGACGCAAGCGCCGGGACGTCCTCCTGGAGCAGCTTCGCCGTGGGGATCGGCGCGAGGTTGGCCGTCGGCTCGTCGAGAAGCACGACATCCGGCGAGGCCATCATCACCCTCGCCATGGCCACCGTCTTGCGCTCGCCGCCCGACAGGCGCCCGGCGTACATCTTCTCCAGGCGGCCCAGGATCGAGTAGGTCGAGTAGACGCGCTCGAGCGCCGCGGCCAGCTGCTTGCGGGACAGCCCGAAGCCGCCCATCATCAGGTTCTCGCGGACGGTCAGCGAAGCGAACACCTCCCGCTCCTGCGGAACGTAGGCCATCCCTGCACGTGCCCGGTGCTCGGCGGAGCGGCGGCTCGCGTCCGCCCCGTTGTGGAGGATCCGGCCCTCCGCCGTGGGGACGAGTCCGGCGATCGTCCGCAGCAGCGTGCTCTTGCCGGAGCCGTTCGGCCCGACGATCGTGACGATCTCGCCCGGGCCCGCTTGCAGGCTGACGCCGCGAACGACGAGCCCGGAGCCGTAGCCGGAGGCGATGTTCTCGGCGACGAGGCTCGGTACCGGCCGGCCGTGGGCCACGGTCAATCCCCCAGATAGGCGTCGACGACCTGCTCATTCGCCTGCAACTCGGCCATCGACCCCTCCGCGAGGACGCTGCCGTGCGCCATGACGACGATCGGGTCGCACAGCCGCTCGACGAGGCGGAGCTCGTGCTCCACCATCAGCATCGTCATGCCCTCGTCCCGGAGCTCCTCGAGCCGCTCGCAGATCGACAGCGCGAGTGTCGGGTTGACCCCGGCCATCGGCTCGTCCAGCAGCAGCAGCTTCGGCCCGGCCATCATCGCCCGCATCAGCTCGACGAGGCGCTTCTGCCCGCCGCTCAGGGAGCCCGCGTAGTGGTTGGCGAGGTGCTCGAGCTCGAATCTCCGCATCACCTCGTACGCCCGCGACACGCGCTCGTCCTCGCCGCGCCGCCACCAGGCCCGCGGGCCGAGCGCGCGAGAGACGCGCTCCCCTTCCCATTCAGGGGAACCCATGAGCAGGTTCTCGACCACCGTGAGCCGGTTGAACACGTTGGCCTTCTGGAAGGTGCGGATGAGGCCGCGGCGCGCCACCTCGTAGGGTTTGCTGGCGGTGATGTCCTCGCCGGCGAACCGCACCCGGCCGGCACTCGGCCGGGTCCTCCCGCTGATCAGGTCGATCACCGTCGACTTCCCGGCACCGTTCGGTCCGATCAGCCCGGTGATCGTTGCGGGCTGGACGAAGAAGGAGACGTCGACCACCGCTCGGACGCCCCCGAACGAGCAGGCCAGCGAGGACGCCTCGAGCAGGGCGGTCGTGGCGCGCCGGCGTGCCGGGCTCTCCAGCGTCATCGTTGCGAGCCCCTCGCGAGCGCGCGTGCCGACGCCTCCTGCCCGGATGAGGCGTCGTCGCCCCCGGGGCGGAAGACCCGTCTGCGCTCGGGTATCAACCCGTGGGGCCTGAACCAGAGGAAGACGAGCATGAGCGCTCCGATGGCCACCCACTGGAAGTCGGCGAACTCACCCGGATAGCCGAACTGCGGCAGCTCCCGGGTCACCTCGACGATCCCGATCGGGACGAGCAGGGTGCCGAGCGCCGTGCCGAGCAGGTTGCCCCGGCCACCGATGATGATGGCCGTGAAGAACAGGAAGGTCTCGGCGTAGAGCCAACTCGCCGGCCCCCAGGCCTGCACGTACTGGATGAGCAGCCCGCCGCTCAGCCCGCCGAGGAAGCCCCCGGCGACGAGGGCGATCGTCCGCAGCCGATTCGGGTCGCGCCCCAGCGCGGCGAGAGCGCTCTCGCTCTCCCGAAGGGCGCGCATCGACCGCCCGAGGGGCGACCGGGCGATCCCACGTGCGATCCACCAGGACACGATGCCGCACACCGCGGCGAGGGCGAGGAACACCCAGTGGTAGTCGTACAGGGAGACGTTGAGGTTGCCGAACGGCTGGGGCACGCTCTCGAGCCCGGTCGCCCCGTTGAACCACCCCGTCTCGGCGGCGATCAGGCTGTTGGCGATGAGGGCGAGCACGAGCATGGCCATCGCCTGGTAGTCGCCCCGCAGTCGGCGCACGGCGATCCAGCCCACGGGCACGGCGAGCACCGCGCCAGCGATCCCGCCGAGGAGAAGTGCGAGCGGCCACGGCCAGTGGACGCCGAGGATGTACGTCTCGAACGTCACCGGCGTGTTCGCCCGGCTGAGCGAGAAGACGCCCGTTATGTACGCGCCGACCGCCTGGAAGACGATGAAGGCGAAGCTGTTGACGCCGGCGAATCCGAAGTGGAGGTCGAGGCCCCAGACGGCGACGAGGTTGATGACGAAGAGGATGCCGAGGCCGCTCAGGTAGTAGACGGTCGACTGGCTCATGCCACGATCTCCCGCTCGGCGGCGTATGTGGCGAAGATCCCCTGCGGGCGCAGGATGAGGAAGGCCACGAGGAGCACCCACGCCGAGATCGACGAGAAGGCGGGCGAGATGATCGCCGAGCTTGCCTGGGTGATGATCCCGACGACGAGGGCGCCGAGCATCGCACCGTAGGGCTTGCCCACCCCACCGGCGATCGCGGCGGCGGCCGCGGTGATGAAGAAGTCGTTGCCGATCGCCGCGTCGAACGTTCCGATGCCGATCCCGAGCAGTACGCCGCAGACGCCGCAGAGCGCCCCCGAGACGAGCCACGCAAGCGCACGGACCCGGGCGGGCGAGACCCCGGAGACACGGGTGAGCGACACGTCGTCGGCCGTCGCCCGCATCGCCAGCCCGAGCTTGGTGAGGCGGAGCACCAGATGGACCACGACCATGAGCACCACGGCCACGAGGATCGCCGTCACCTGCTGGCTGTCGAGGTTGACGCCCGCCACGCTGAGCAGCGTGCTCCGGTTGCTCGAGGCGTAGGCGTTCACCACCGGCCCCTGGATCGCCTCGAGCGTGTACTGGATCATGAGGCTGATGCCGATCGTGACCATCGCGATGCTGAAGCCGGCCGCACCGCGGCGCACGAAGGCGCCCACCACGACGAACCCGACGACGAACGACAGGACGGTGCCGGCGGCTCCGCCCACCAGCATCGCGAGCCACAGGTTCGTGCTGTGGCCGGTCAGGTAGTACTCGACGAAGATGCTCGACGTGATGAGCGACCCGTAGGCGAGGTTGAGCACGTTCGTGACCCCGAACTGCAAGGTGAAGCCCACCCCGCCGATCGCATAGAGCGCGGCGCTGTAGAGGCCGAACAGCACGATCGTCATGAAGAGCGTCACATCAGTCCCCGGCCCTGCGCCAGTGTGCCACGCGCCGTCGGGCGCCTACGACTGCGGAGTGTCGCACGGCGGACGGCCCCTGCCGGGCCGCCCGCCGTGCGCGCCTGTCTCGCGTCGAGCCCGGCTCGAGCGGCACCGGCGGTCTTTCGTCTCAGTGGCCGAGGGCCTTGGCCATGTCGCTCGCCGAGATGGTCTTCTCGGTGGCGTTGGTGACCGGGTTGTCGACCGACCAGATGCCCGCCGAGTTGTGGTAGCGGTTGAAGGAGATCTGGCCCTCGAGGCCGACGAAGTCGATCGACTCACCCTTGGCCAGGGCGGCCTTGCCCTCCGCGAAGGAGTGGACGACCACTTTGCCCTCGGTGATCTTCGCGACGTACTTGTCGTACACGGAGCCGACCGTGCTGTGCGCTGCGACCATCGCCAGCGCCTCCATCGTCACGTGGTCGTAGGCAACCTCCGGCGCGAAGCCGGTGACAACGGCCGACTTGCTCTGGATCCCCTTCGCCGCCGCCACGCCCCGCTTCCAGACGTCGAACGCCGGGCCGGCAGTGGCCGTGTACTGGATGATGCGGACGAAGCCCTTCGTGTACGCCTTCGACCTGATGGCGGCGATCGACGCCTTGTTGTAGTCCGTCCCCACCGTTCCGGACGTGCCGACGAGCGGCAGCAGGACGCCGGCCTGCTTCAGGTTGGCGAACAGGACGCCTGCCGTCTGCGGGTCGGACTCCGTCACGATCACCTGGGGGTGGGCAGACTTGAGCTTCTGGGCCTCGGACGCGTACGACGTCTGGTCGAGGGCGAGCGCCTGGTTGCTCACGATCTTCAGCCCCAGGTTCTTCGCGCCGGCGAGCAGGCCGGGCACGTTGCCCTGTGCCGCCACGTCGTTGCCGAACAGGGCCGCGAGCTTCGTGTAGTGGGTGTCGAACTTGAGGTAGGCCGCGAGCGCGTACCCGGCCTGGTCGTCGCCCGGGGTGGTCCGCCAGAAGTACGGGCAGCTGTTCTTGTCGAACGCCGGGTCGCCGCCGAGGGACATCTCCACGAGGTGTGCCTTGCACAGGATCGGCACGGTCGCCGAGAGCAGGCCGCTGTTGCCGTCGACCTCGCCCACGAGATTGGAGGAGCCCGCGACCATGTTCTGCGCCGCGGGCACCGCGTCGGCGGGGTCGCCGCGGTTGTCGACGATCTTGCAGGACAGGTCGTGGCCCTGCACGCCGCCGGACTGGTCGACAAGCGTGACCGCCGATACGCAGCCGTCGTAGTTGAAGTACCCGTACTCGGCGTTCGGCCCGGTGAACGGGCTGAACACCGCGATCTCGAGCGGCGCCGACGAGGCCCGCGGGCGTGCTGCGTCGCTCGGCGGCGCTGCCGCTGCGACGACCCCTGCCGCGAGCATCGACCCGCCGAGCACGAGACGTGCCAGCCGGGCCCTCCTGGATGTCTTCCCCCCGTTCATTTCCCCTCCTGTTTGCCGGTGATTGCTGGTTTCGACGGATACGGCACCCGGGGCTGGTCGCCACCGGGACGCGGCTCCCCGCTCAGACGAGGACGCCCTCGAGCGTCTCCGGTGCGAACAGGTCGCGCGGGGTCAACTGGTCCTTCACGATCCCCTGCTCGACCGCGTAGCGCAGGAACGTCTCGAGAGTCCGCTCGTTGTCGGGCCCGAACCCGTACGACCAGTAGTCGTCCCCCATGAGCAGCTGGGCCTCTGCGGCGTCCGCGTACGCCCACGGGAGCGCGATCGGCAGTGCGGCGGTCTCGCCGAGCCGGGCGAGCGCCAGGTCCTTCGCGAGCGCGAACGCCTTGCAGAGCGACCGGGCCATCCACCGGTTGCGCTCGTAGAGCTCACGCCGGACGGCCACGACGTGCATGATCGGGAAGATCCCCGCCTTGTCGTAGTAGTCCCGCTCGGCTGCGCGCACGTCGGCGAAGAGCCGGCGAACCCGCGGGTCGCCGAGGCGGAAGGGCTGCGGGGCCCGCGGCGTGTACAAGGCATCGATGCCGCCCTCGACCAGCAGCTCGGAGAGCGTCCGTCCCTCGGGGCAGGCTTCGAGCTGCACGTCCCTCGGTAGGGCCGGGATCGCGAGCTTCTCCGTCCGACCCGCCTCGTGCATCCCCCCGGTCACGTAGCGGGCCGAGGCGACGGGCACACCGTGGTACTCGGCGAGGATGCCCCTGATCCACACGTTGGCCGTGAGCTGGTACTCGGCGATCCCGACGCGCCGGCCCGCGAGATCCTCCGGCCGCTCCACCCCCGCGTCGGCGTTCACGTAGATCCCACTGTGCCGAAACGCCCGCGAAGGAAAGACCGGCAGGGCGACGAACGGCGCGTCCCCCTGGAGGGAGATGACGTAGCTCGACAGCGACAGCTCGGCCACGTCGAACTCGAGGTGCCGCACCATCCGGTGGAAGATCTCCTCGGGCTCGAGCGGCAGGACGCGAAGGTCCATGCCCTCGGGCACGACGCGCCCGTCGGCGAGCGCACGGGTCCGGTCGTAGTCTCCGCACGCCAAGGTGATGTCGAGCGGCGCCACCGGTCCCCCTCCCAACGGTCGCTCAATAGGTCACTAAAGACCTATTGAGGACTGTAGTGATCGACCCGCCGCAGCGCAAGGACCTAGGATCGTCGGCATGTCGCTCCGGCATGCGCTGCTCGCCCTCGTCGCGGTCCAGCCGATGACCGGCTACGACCTGACGAAGCACTTCGAGCGGTCCGTGTCCTACGTCTGGCACGCCCCCCACTCCCAGATCTACCCGGAGCTTCGAAAGCTCGAGAAGGCGGGCCTCGTCTCGGCACGCGCCGAGACGCGCGGCGAGTCCGGGACGAAGCGCACGTACTCGATCACCCCGGATGGGCTCGAGGAGCTCGTGGCGTGGGTCGAGCAGCCGACCGGGCGCGGCCCGGTCCGGGACGCGTTCCGCCTGAAGGCCACCTACTTCGAGTACGGCTCGTTCGAGAACGCCCGTCGCCAGTTCCAGGCCCACCTCGACTACTTCGGCGAGGAGTGCCGCAAGTGGGAGGCGCACGTCTCGCAGATCGAGCGCCGCGAGACGGTGCTCATCGAGAAGCGACTCAGCGCGACGCCCGACGAGCTCCACGAGGCGGTCGTCGCCTACAAGGTGCACGCGTACCGCGGGCTCATCGACCAGGCGCGGGCGGAGGTCCGCTGGGCCCGGCGAGGCCTGGCACTCGTCGACACCCTGGAGGCGGCCCACGGCGCCGACGGCGCCGAGGCGCCGTCGGCCGGGCGCGCGGGCACACGCTCCGGACCCGAGGCGGGAAGCGGGCGCCTCCGCGAGGGATCGGTCCCGTGATCGGCCTCCTCCACCGCTGGCGGGTCGCTCCGGGTGGTCGCGCGACCCCGCGACCGTGAGGTCGCGGTTGGCGGGCCCGGGGCGCGCTCAGCCGACGAGCGGGTGCCACGTGCCGGCAACCGCAGCGAGCGCGTTGGCGCCACCGACAACGACCACGGCGGCGGCGAGCAGGTACCAGTCGCGCCTCGTCACCGACTGGCGGCGCGCACACGTGCGGGGGCGGCGGGAGTCGAACCCGCGGCTGTCCATCGCGGCGGCGAGCCGGACGGCGCGCCGGATGGCGGCGACCAGGAGCGCGTAGACGCCGGAGACGAACAGCCGCGACTTCGCAACCGGTGAGCGACCCGCGTCGATGCCTCGCGCCCGGCGGGCGCGCTGGATCGTCGCCCAGTCGTCGGAGATCAGTGGGAGCAGCCGGAGCGCCGCAAGCGCGCCATAGGCGAAGCGCGCCGGACAGCGGGCCTGCTGGACGAGCGAGTCCGCGAGGTCGACGGCGTCGGTCGTCAGGAACACGAGAACTCCTGGAAGGGCGATCGCGACGAGGCGCAACGAGAGGGCCGCGACCTCGGCCGAGGACGCGGCTGAGGCCACAAGGTTCGCCACGGCCAGACCCGCCGCTCCGAGCACGAGCGGCCAGGCACGGACCACCAACGTCCGCATGCGGACCCCCGACGCGGGCAGCACGAGAATCTCGGCAACGATGACGGCCGAGGCGCTCACGAGATCGGCGGTCACGAGCAGCCCCACCATCACGACGAAAGCTGCGCCCAGCTTCGCGGCCGGGTTGAAGCGCGACAGCGGCGTTCCCGAGAGCGGCGCGAGGACGACCCGCATCATCGGGCGGGCGCCGTCTCGTCCGAGCCCTCGGTCCCGACTCGCGCTCCGGGTCCGGTCACCTTGCCCCGTTCCATCTCGAGCCGCCGATCGGCGAGCGCGCGCACGAGCGCGTCGTCGTGGGTGACCACGACGACCGCCCTGCCCGCGTCACGCTGATCGGCGAGGAGCGCGACGAGCGTCTCCCATGCACGCAGGTCCTGCGCGAAGGTCGGCTCGTCGAGCACGAGCAGGACGGGATCGGTTGCCAGCGCGCACGCGACCGAAAGCCGTCGCTTCTCCCCTCCTGACAGCGTGAACGGGTTCACTCGGGCAACGTGTGCGAGGTCGAGAAGGTCGAGGAGCTCGCCGACGCGTCGTCGGACCTCGGCGCCGGCCACCCCGCTGCGGAACGGACCGACGGCAAGTTCCGCTTCGACGCTCGCCGCGACGAACTGGTGCTCGGGGTCCTGGAACACACTCCCCACCAGCTTCACGAGCTCTCGCGGCCGCCAGCGAGCGTACGGGCGCTCGGGCCCCCCGGCGAGGAACCGCACCTCGCCCGTCGAGGGCGCGAGAAGGGAGGCGAGGGCGAGGGCGAGCGTCGTCTTTCCCGACCCGTTCGACCCGGTCACGGCGAGCACCTGCCCCGCGTATGCGGTCACGTCCACCGAGTCGACCGCAGGCCCGGACGACCCCGGGTACGCGACCGTGAGCGCCCGGGTCGCGACGACGGGCCGACCCGCCGGGCGCGGCGGCGCGAGCCGACCGGGGGCGCCGCCCGGGACCCAGATCCCTGCGGCACGAAGCGCCGCCCCGTCCCGGGCAAACACCTCGGCCGGCGCACCGTCGGCCATCACGCCGGCGCCGGGCTCCAGCACCACGACCCGGTCGACCATGTCGAGAAGCGGCCCCACGCGGTGCTCCACCATGAGGAGCGTGGCGCTCGACGATACGAGAAGCTCCCGCAGCGTGTCGCGGACCATCGCGGCCCCGGCGGGATCGAGGTTGGCCGTCGGCTCGTCGAGCAGCCAGAGATCCGGCGCGAGGGCGACCACGTCCGCGATCGCGAGCCGCTGCTGCTCACCGCCGGAGAGCCACCCCGTCGGGTGCGATAGCGGATGGCGCAGACCGACCGCGCCGAGGGCCGCGGACACCCGCGACCAGATATCGGCCGCGGGGACGGACCGGTTCTCGAGCCCGAAGGCGACCTCGTCGCCGACGCGACCCATCACGATGGACGACGACGGGTCCTGGAAGACCACTCCCGCACGCCCTCGCGCCTCCTCGGCCGGGCGCCCGGCGACCGTGAGGCGCCCTTCGTCGTCGCCGGACTCCGGAGCGGCGAGCAACCCGGCAATCGCGCTCAACAGCGTGCTCTTCCCGGCTCCGGAGGGGCCGAGGAGAAGCACCCGCTCGCCGTCCTCGATGACGAGATCGAGCCCGCGAAGCGCCCACGCCCGGCGCCCTGCATGGCGCCATCCCCAACCGGCAGCCTCCACCACGGCACCCATCGACCCACCCCTCAGCCTCGGCGCACGTCAGGACACGGGCGCGCGCCGCCCTGCCGCGAATGGTTGGAGCACGCCGGTGCGCGCGAGGGCACGCACGAGGTACGCGCTCCCCACCCCGGCCACGACGGCGGCGCTCGCCGTCACGACGGCCACGTACGCCAGCTTCCAATCCGCCTGCCAACCGCCGTAGTAGTAGACGAGGTCCAGACCCGCAGCCGCGAGCCCCGCCGCAGCACCCGCGGCCAACGACACCGGCAGCCGCCACGATCGATAGGCGAACGCGGCGAACACGAGCTCCGGCGCGACACCTTGCGCCAAGCCGTACGCGATCACCGAGACGCCCCACGCGTTGCCGAGCAGCGCCTCGACGACCGATGCGACGAGCTCGGTGTAAAGCGCCGCCCCGGGCCTGCGGATCACGAGCGCGCCGAGCACGCCGGGAGCGAGCCACACCCCATACATCACCGCGTGGGCCGGTGGGAACGCGGCGAACGCGACCGCGGTTGTCGCCCACAGCTGGTCCCACGCCCAGAAGACGACGCCACCCGTGACGGCGATCACCGACGCCACGACGACGTCCACCGTCCTCCACCTCCGACGGCGGATGCCCGTGCGACGGACGGCCTCGATGCGTGCCATGGCGACGACTCCCTTCGCTGGTATGACCCAGATCAGGTTCGAGGGTCTGCGGGTGTCCGCACTCTCAGCGCCGAGGCGCTCCCCTGTCTCGCACCGCACTATAGCGGCCCTTCGCGGCCCTTCGCGGCCCTTCGCGGCTCCGGCGCTCCGGAGGCGGGCGGGCGGGCGGGCGGGCGGCAGGCAGGCAGGCAGGCAGGCAGGCAGGCGCAGCTAGCCTCTGACGGGGTCCACCGGCCGCTGCGGCACGCCGGTTGCCCGAACGCGGCGCCGCGTCGCCCGGCCGGCGCTCCCGACTCTCCCGGAGAACCGATGTCTGGCGCCGAGGTTCCGCGTTCTCACGGGATGACCGGGGACCTCGTGGCCGCGACGTGGGCGGCGATCACCGACGCCGAAGCTCGCTCGGTCCTCGAACGTTACGCCGAATCGGTCGGTGCCGACGTCCGCCGATCGTCCGTGCTGTGGCGCAGTCCCCGGCCCATGTCGGCCGCTGCGATCGTGTCGCTCGGCAGCGGGCGCGTGTTCCTGAAGCGTCACGACGAATCCGTCCGCGACCCCGGGCAGCTTGCCGCCGAGCACGCCTTCGTCGCCCACCTCCGCGCGCGGGGCCAGCGCATGCCGGAGGTACTGCGGCTCGACGGGCCGGCGACGACCGCACGGCGCGAGACTGCGGTCTACGAGGCCCACGCGGAGGCCGTCGGGACGGACCTGTACCGCGACGTTCCCTCCTGGCGTCCGTACCGCTCGCTCGCCCACGCGCGCCATTCCGGCCGAGCGCTCGCGCGCTTCCACGCCGCGGCTCGCGACTTCGGGGGGCCGGAACGCACCTTCTCGGCGCTCGTCGGCACGTTGGAGATCGTCTCGGCGGGCGACCCGGCCCTGGCTCTCGAGCGCCTGCTCGAACGGCGTCCCGCGCTCGCCCGGTCCCTTGGCGGGCGGACCCCTGTCGACGACCTCGTCCGGTGCCACCAGGACCGCATTCGCCGCGTCGGGCCTGCACTCCGCTCGTTGCCCGCGCAGTGGACGCACGGAGACTGGCATCCGTCCAATCTGACCTGGACGTCGCCGCGGACTGACGCACGTGTCGCCACAGCGCTCGACGTCGGGCTGGCCAACCGCGGGGTCGCGATCCACGACCTCGCGGTGGCGCTCGAGCGGGCGACGATCGACTGGCTCGAGCTCGGCCGAACCGGACGGGCGGAGGCGGACCTCGACGCCATGGACGCGTTGATCGACGGATACGAAGAGGTCCGGCCGCTTACCGGAACCGAAGCCATGCTGCTCCCCGACCTCCTGCCGCTGGCACACCTCGAATACGCGCTGTCCGAAGTCGAGTACTTCGGGGCGGTCGTCGGCTCGACGAAGGACGTCGCGCTCGCGTACGAGGGGTACTTCCTCGGACACTCCGAGTGGTTCGAGTCGCGAGACGGCGCAGCCGTCGTCGAGCACCTCGTCCGGCGCGCCGCCACGCACACGGACGGATCGAGCGCGCGATGACGGTGCGGCGCGGACGATCTCGCGACCCTCGCGCCGCTCCGAGGCGCGCCCACGGCCAGCCGGACCTCGGGGCGGGGTCGGGCGGCGAGCGCGAGAGGTTGGAGCCGCGCCGTACTCGCCGGCCGGGAACTTCGGCGGGCTCTGCTCCACCCCGCCGATCGTGGTGGTCATGGACCCCGAGGGTGCCCCGCCGAGGACCGGCGGCTCCTCGCCGACCGGCCCCGCCGGCTCGCGCCGGCGGCCGCCTGCGCCTCCCGGCCGCTGACGAGCCGGAGAGAGTTCTCAAGCTCGCCGCGCCTCGCAGCGAGGTGAGCACGGGCACGGCGCGGTCCTTCAGCTCAGGCGGGTAGCGCCTCTGGGACGGGTTCGTCTCGGTCATGCTCCATCCTCACTTCGAAGGTATGGAGTCTCCAAGCATCCCAGGCCGGTTCACTGAGACACCGTCGCGGGATGCCCG
>DAHUXW010000150.1 GCA_027306925.1 Acidimicrobiaceae bacterium
CCGGCGCGCCCGGCTCCGGGCTCGCGGGTGTGGCGCCCGCCGGCCAGAAGGCCGCGCAGAAGGTCGGCCGCAACGACCCGTGCTGGTGCGGGAGCGGCAAGAAGTTCAAGCTCTGCCACGGCGCGAGCTGAGCGTGGCCTCTCCGAACGCGGAGCCCGGAAGCGGCGCGCCCGCTCCGCGGCAGGAGATCGGGCCTGCGCTCGCGGACCTGAAGCGGCGCCTCGACGCGGCCGCGGGCTACCTGCGCCTCGACGACCAGCGCGAGGCGCTCGTCCGACTCGAGGTCGAGGTCGCCGCTCCGGAGCTCTGGTCCGATCCGGCGCGCGCCCGGGAGGTCACGGCCGCGTACGGCAAGGCGAAGAGCGACGTCGACGGCTACGACGACCTCGTGCGCCGGCTGGACGACGCCGCCGGGCTCTACGAGCTCGCGCGCGAGGAGGGTCCTGAGTCGCTCGAGGCGGTCGCGGGGGACTTCGAGGAGACGATCGCGCACGTCGGGCGCGCGCTCGACGACCTCGAGCTCCGCAGCCTGTTCTCGGGCGAGCACGACGAGCGCGACGCGGTCGCCGAGATCCACGCGGGCGCCGGCGGCACCGACGCGCAGGGCTGGGCGGAGATGATGCTGCGGATGTACCTGCGGTGGGCCGAGCGCCGGGGCTTCACGATCGAGGTCGAGGAGACCTCGCCCGGCCAGGAGGCGGGCATCCTCTCGGCGACGTTCATCGTCCGCGGCCCGTACGCCTACGGGCTGCTCACCGCGGAGCGCGGCGTGCACCGGCTCGTCCGTATGTCGCCGTACGACTCGCAGCACCGCCGGCAGACGAGCTTCGCGTCGCTCGAGGTCACGCCGTTCCTCGACGACCTCTCCGACGAGGTACAGATCGACGAGAAGGATCTGCGCATCGACACGTACCGCTCGTCGGGCGCCGGCGGGCAGCACGTGAACGTGACCGACTCCGCCGTGCGGATCACGCACCTGCCGACCGGCGAGGTCGTCGCCGTGCAGAACGAGCGGAGCCAGCACCAGAACAAGGCGAAGGCGATGCAGATCCTCGCCGCCAAGCTCGCGGAGCGCCAGCGCGAGGAGCGCCGTGCCGAGCTCTCCGCGCTCACCGGCCCCCAGACGAAGGTCGAGTGGGGAAGCCAGATCCGCTCGTACGTGCTCGCCCCGTACCAGCTCGTGAAGGACCTCCGGACCGAGCACGAGACCGGCAACGTGGACGGCGTGCTCGACGGCGACATCGAGGAGTTCATGGTCGCGTACCTGAGATGGCGGCGCGCCGAGTCGTGACCGGCTCGCCGGCGCGGCCCACGCGCACGGCCGGGCGGGCCCGCGCGGACCACGTGACGGGTCCGCGGATATCACGCAGCGAGATAGTGCAAATGCCGTGCATGAGGTGACGCGCTTGGCATGTCACAGGATCGACACGAACAGGCTGGTAGTCTGACCTCGTTTGGTGGGCGGCGCGACACTGCGTGCCGCGCTCGGGCGCAAGGCGGACGCCAGCCGGTGGGGGCACGCCGGATGTGTGCTCGACCGGTCGGGACGACCGTGACGTCGGCCCGGCAGAATCCGAGGAAGAGGACGATGATCCGCTTCGACAATGTCACGAAGAGCTACAAAGGCCAGGCGCCCGCTCTCGACGACATCTCGCTCGAGATCCAAAAGGGCGAGTTCGTGTTCCTCGTCGGCTCGTCGGGGTCCGGGAAGACGACGTTCCTGAAGCTGCTGCTGCGCGAGGCGGTCCCCGACTCCGGCTCGATCTGGGTCGCGGGGCGCGACATCGGCGAGCTGTCACACTGGCGGGTGCCGTACCTGCGCCGGAACCTCGGCTGCGTGTTCCAGGACTTCCGCCTGCTCCCGAACAAGACCGTGACCGAGAACGTCGCGTTCGCGCTCGAGGTGATCGGCCGGCCGCGCAACGTGATCGTGACCCAGGTCGCGCAGGTGCTCGAGCTCGTCGGGCTCGGCCAGAAGGGCGACCGGATGCCGCACGAGCTCTCCGGCGGCGAGCAGCAGCGCGTCGCCGTCGCCCGCGCGTTCGTGAACCGGCCGCTCGTGATCCTCGCCGACGAGCCGACGGGCAACCTCGACCCCGCGACGAGCCAGGGGATCATGAAGCTGCTCGACCGGATCAACCGGACGGGCACGACCGTCGTCATGGCGACCCACGACGTCGGCATCGTCGACACGATGCGTCGCCGGGTCGTCGAGCTCGACCGCGGAAAGCTCGTGCGCGACCAAGCGCGCGGCGTCTACGGCTACGCGTCGGACATGACGATGTCGACACGCGGCGTCCCCGCCGTAGCAATGGCCGGAAACGGGGAGCCCGGTCTCGAGCGTGACCCGTCGTCGGGACGGGTCGCCGCCGTGCGCGCCCGCCGGGGTCAGCGTTGAGCAGTCGCAGTCGCAGTCGCGCGCCACATCGGGGGCGTTGATGGCGGTCTCGTTCGACTACGTGGCCAAGGAGACGGCCACCAATCTCTGGCGCAATCGCATGATGGCGCTCGCGGCGGTCCTCACGGTCGCGGTCTCGCTGTCGCTCGTCGGCACCGCGCTCCTGCTCCGCCAGGCCGTGAACCGCCAGATCGGCCAGTGGAACAACAACGTGAGCCTGCAGATCTTCATGGACGCGTCCGCGTCCGGCGGCCAGATCGCGAACGTGCGGTCGACGATCGCCCAGACGCCCCAGATCACCCACTGCAGCTACCTCGACCACCAGCACTCCTACGAGCAGGCGAAGCGCCTCCTCGCGAGCTCGCCGACCGCGATCGAGGCGCTCACCCCGGCGACGACCCCGACGGTCTTCCGCTGCCAGCTCCGCAACCCGTCCGAGGCCTCGACGGTGAGCGCGACCTTCAACAGCGGCGTGCCGGGCGTCTACCAGGCGACCTCGCCGAGCCAGAGCATCCGCGTGATGCAGCAGGTCACGAACGTCTTGCAGATCATCCTGCTCGTCATCGCGATCGTGCTTCTCGTCTCGTCGCTCGTGCTCATCTTGAACGCGATCCGCATGGCGATCTTCGCCCGGCGGCGCGAGGTGGGCGTGATGAAGCTCGTCGGCGCGACGAACTGGTTCATCAGGGTCCCGTTCATGCTCGAGGGACTCGTCCAGGGCCTCCTCGGGGCGATCGTCGCCGCGCTAATCGTCCTGCTCTCGAACTTCGGCGTGAGCTACCTCATCCGCCACTACAAGGTCTCCGTGCTCGGCTCGGCGGTGCTGCCGACCCACGACATCGTCATGACCGAGCTCCTCGTCGTGCTCATCGGCCTCGTCGTCGGGGTCGCGGGCTCCTCGGTCGCAGTCCGCCGCTTCCTCGACGTCTGACTCCCTCCGGGTCGTGCGCGCCCTCGAGGTGATCGACGGCTTCGGCGCGTCCCACGCCTGCGCCGCGGTGCTCGACCGCTCCGGTGCCCGCGTGACGCGCGGCGACCTCGACCGCCCCTACGAGTGGGCGTCGGTCACGAAGCTCTGCACGGCGCTTGCCGTGCTCGTCGCCGTGGAGGAGGGGAGCATCGCGCTCGACGAGCCGGCGGGCCCGCCCGGGTCGACGGTCCGTCACCTGCTCGCGCACGCGTCGGGCCTCGGACCGAGTGATCCCGACCGACCGCTCACGGCTCCGGGCGAGCGCCGGATCTACTCGAACGCCGGCTTCGAGGTCCTCGCCACGACACTCGAGCGGCGGACTGCGATGGGGTTCGGCGAGTACCTCGCGGCCGCGGTGCTCGCCCCGCTCGCGATGTCCGGCACGCGCCTCGCCGGCAGCGCGGCGGCCGGTCTGGTCGGGCCGCTGCGCGACCTGCTCGCGCTCGGCGCCGAGCTTCTCGCCCCCGCGCTGCTCGCGCCCGAGACGCTTCGCGAGGCGACGGCCGTCGCGTTCCCGGGGCTTTCGGGCGTGCTCCCCGGCTTCGGGCGCCAGGATCCGTGCGACTGGGGTCTCGGGATCGAGGTGCGCGGGCACAAGTCCCCCCACTGGACCGGCGCGCGGTGCTCGCCCGCGACGTTCGGCCACTTCGGGCAGAGCGGGACGTTCCTCTGGGTCGACCCGGTCGCCGGGGTCGGGTGCGCGCTGCTCACGGACCGGCCGTTCGGAGCCTGGGCGCTCGACGCGTGGCCCGACCTCTCGGACCGCGTGCTCGCGGCGCGCGGGTGAGCCACGTTGCATGCACCGTGCCCGGACCGGCGCGTAGGGCGCCGGCCGACCGGCCACGGCTAGGCTGCGCGCCCGTGAGCGAGTCGGGCAGGAGCGCCGGGCGCCCGTGCGCGAGCGCGCGGTCCGGCACGTGAAGGGCGTCCTGCTCGCGGGCGGCACGGGCAGCCGGCTCCATCCGCTCACGCGCATCACGAACAAGCACCTGCTCCCGATCTACGACCGCCCGATGATCTCGTACGCCGTCGAGGCGCTCGTGACCGCCGGCATCGGCGAGATCATGGTCGTCACGGGCGGCACGCACGCCGGAGAGTTCCTCCGGCTGCTGTCGAACGGCGAGGAGCACGGCGTCGGTCGGCTCTGCTACGCGTACCAGGACCGGCCTGGTGGCATCGCCGAGGCGCTCGGGCTCGCGGAGCGCTTCGTGGGGGACGACCCGGTGCTCGTCATGCTCGCCGACAACCTGTTCGGCCGCTCGATCCGGCCGACCGTCAAGGCGTTCGCCGCGGAGCCGCACGGGGCGAGGATCGTGCTCGCGCCGGTCACGGAGCCCGAGCACCTGCGCCACCTCGGGGTCCCCGAGCTCGGCGCGGACGGCAGGGTCGTGCGCATCGTCGAGAAGCCCGAGATCCCGCCGAGCAGCTACTGCGTCACGGGCGTCTACTGCTACGACCCGTCGGTGTTCTCGGTGATCTCCACCCTCGTCCCGTCCGGCCGCGGTGAGCTCGAGATCACCGACGTGAACAACCACTACGTCGCGTCGGGCACGATGGCCTACGACGTGCTCGACGGGTTCTGGGGAGACGCCGGCGAGTCGATCGACGCGTACTACGCGGTGAACGACTTCGTCCGCCGGCACGGCGTCAACCGCGGCTGAGACCGCCCCGGTCCTCACCGGATCGCCGCGCGGGGTCCGCCTCCCGGGCTCCCAGGGCGCCGGGCGCTCCCGAGTAGGGCACCGGCCGCTCGAACGTCTCGCGACGCCACGAGGACGGTGTGACCGGGAGCGTGCGCGGGACGTCCTCGAACAGCCACCTGCCCGCGGCGCGGCGCGTCCAGCGGGACGCGCCCGCGACGCGCACGACGCCCTCGGCGCCGCCCGCCGAGCCGACGAGCCCGGACAGGGCGCGACCCATGCGGTGCTCCGTGCCGAGCGTGCGGCGGACCTCGGCCGCGTAGCGGCGCGCGGCGAGCTCGGGCTCGCCGGTGCCGGCGTCCGCGATGGCCCGCGCGGCCGCCGCCCCGGTCTCGAGCGCCTGCGCGATCCCCTCGCCCGTGAACGGGTCGGCGGCGCGCGCCGCGTCGCCCACGTAGACGACGCGGCCGGACGGCTCGGCCAACGGTGCGCCGTCGACGCCCGCAGGGATCGGCCAGGACCGCGCCGGCGCCTCGAGCGCGGCAGCCGGTCCGAGGAGCGAGGTGAGGAACGGACCGGCGAGCGCGTCGCGCCACGCCGCCGCGAGCACGCGGCCCGAGCCGGAGTCGCCACGCCGGACGACGATGCCGATGTTCGCGGTGCCGCCGGCGAGCGGGAACGACCAGAGATAGCCGGGGAGGAGCTCGGGCTCGAACGCGACCCACAGCTTCTCGGACGCGCCCCTCGCGACCGGGGCCGCGTACGCGCGGAACGCGTGCCAGCCGCCAACTCCCGGCCGCGACGGCCGGGAGTTGGCGTGCTCGCGCAGCGCGCGTACCCGCGACCACGCGCCGTCCGCCGCGACGACGATGTGCGAGCGGACGAGGAGCCCGTCCCCGAAGCCCGCGCAACAGGCCGGGTCGCGCCCGGCGCGCCCGACTGCGAGACGCTCGAGCTCGTGGCCCTCGATGACGACGGCGCCGGCGGCGCGTGCGACCGCGACGAGCGCGGCGTCCAGATCGCGGCGGCGGGCGACGGCCGCGCAGCTCGTGCCGCCGCGCTCGAGCGGAAGCTCGACGATGCGGCCGTGCGGGGAGCGCACGGCGAGCGCCCGGACCGAGGTGAACGACGCGACGTCGCCCGGGTCGAGCCCGAGGAGCTCGAGCCTGCGGAGCGCGCCGGTGGTGAGGCCGTCTCCGCAGCACTTGTCGCGCGGGAACCGGGCGCGGTCCACGAGCACGACGCCGAGCCCGCGGCGAGCGAGCGTGGTGGCGGCCGCGCACCCGGCCGGGCCGGCACCGACGACGAGCACGTCGGTGTCGACCGTGCCGCTCACGTTCCGGTGCCGCGCCGGGCCGCTCGACCGGCGCGGCCGGTGGGGAGCGCCGCGGCGAGCGCCGCGGCGATGTCGCGGTGGGCGAAGGTGTATCCGGTGCGCTCGAGCACGGCGGGCGTCACGCGCTGGCTCGCGGTCAGCACCTCGCGGGTCGTCTCCGCCCCCGCGGCGATCCGCAGCACGAGCTCGGGCATCGCGAAGCGCGCGGGCCTGCCGACCGCCGCCGCGAGGCGGCGGGTCAGCTCGTCGTTGCGGACCGGCTCCGGCGAGGTCGCGTTGCACGGGCCGTCGATCGAGGGGTCGCGCGCGACGTGGATCAGGGCTCCGACCTCGTCGGCGAGCGAGATCCAGCTCGTCCACTGCCTGCCGGAGCCGAGCCGACCGCCGAGCCCCGCGCGGAACAGCGGGACCTGGGCGCGCAGGCTGCCGCCACCGGCGCCGAGGACGACGCCGGTGCGCACGTTCACGACGCGGGCGCCAGCCGCGGACGCGGGAGCCGTCGCGGCCTCCCACGCGCGGCAGACGTCCGCGAGCGTGCCCGTCCCGGCGGCGCTCCGCTCGTCGAGCAGCTCGTCCCCGCGGCTCCCGTAGTAGCCGACGGCGGACATCGCGAGGAGCGCGGGCGGCGTGCCGTCGCACGCGGCGATCGCACGGGCGACCGCGCTCGTCGTGACGACCCGGCTCGCGCGGATGCGCTCCCGTTTCGCCGCGCTCCAGCGCCAGGGCGTGATCGGCTCCCCGGCGAGGTGGAACACGGCGTCCACGCCGTCGAGCGTGCCGCCGGGCAGGCGGGAAAGGTCGAGCGTGGATGTGGCAGGGTCGAGGACCGCGTCGCCCGGCCCCGGGCCGGAGCGGACGACGCGGTGGACCTCGTGGCCGTCGGCCTGGAGCTGCGCGACGAGCGCGCGGCCGATGAACCCCCGCGAGCCGCTGACGAGTGTGCGCACGGTCACCGCCTTTCCGCGCCGAGCCTACGGCGCGTGCCCGGGCGAGCGGGCGGTGGCGTCCACGAGCGCGGCGAGCTCGTGGGGGTGGCTCAGGTGCGCGCCGTGCGCCGCGCCGTCGACGACGGCGAGGTGCGCGCCGGGGACGTGGCGGGCGAGCCAGACGGCGTCTCGCTCGTGGCGGGGTGCGGCGTCGCTCCCGTGCGCGACGACGACCTCGACGCCGACCTGCGCCGGGTCGAAGCCGGGCGCGGCCGCGAGCTGCGCGACCTCGAGCGACGCGGCGGGACCGTCGAGCGCGAGACCCGAGCGGACCTCGACCGCGAGCCGGCCGTAGCGCGCGTCGCCGAGCATGGTGCGCGTGAAGCGCTCCGCGAACGCGGCGGGCGCCTCGCCGGGAGCGGGCGCGACGCGGTCGCGCGCCGCCGCGAGCGCGTCGGGGTCGTCCGGCCACTCGAGCCAGGAGAGCGGCGGCTCGTACGCGACGACCCGCGCGACGAGGTCCGGCCGGCGCTCGGCCGCCGCGAGCGCGACGACGCCGCCGTAGCTGTGGCCGAGCACGGCGGCGGGCGTCGACGCGCCCGCGCCCGCGTGCTCCTCGAGGACGCACAGGAGGTCGTCCACGTGCTCGGCGAGCGTGCCCGCGCCCGTCCCGGCGTCGCGCGAGCGCTGGTATCCGCGGCGGTCGTACGCGATCGTGCGGTGGGACGCGCCGAGGATCCGTCGTAGGCGCGCGAAGCTGCGCGCGCTGTCGAGGACGCCGTGGACGAGCACGACCGCGGGCACCAGCGGCTGCGGCGGGTCCGAGCGCTCGACGTGGAGCCGAGGATCGGCGCGCGCGCCGGCCCCCCCGCGCTCCTCGCTCACCGCGGCGGTCCGGCCATGATGCGACGCTACCGCCGTGGGCGGTAGGATTTGGCAGGTGGAGCACGACGAGGAGATGCGCCCGCGGCGCGGCGGCATGGCCGGAGTGGCGACCGGGGCGCTCGGGTTGAACGCCTGGCTCGTCGAGGAGATGTACCAGGCGTACTGCACGGACCCCGCCTCGGTGAGCGAGAGCTGGCGGGAGTTCTTCGCCGACTACCGGAGCATGGTGCCGGGCGCGGACGGCCGGTCGCCCGCCCCGATCCGTTCGAGCCTCGACGCACCCGTCACCGCGCCCGCCGCCGGCGCACCGGCCGCGGCGCCGCCCGCAGCGCCGGTCGCGACCCC
>DAHUXW010000156.1 GCA_027306925.1 Acidimicrobiaceae bacterium
ACCCACTTGAGCAGCCCCGTCGGGCCGTGGTCGTGCTCGGGGCCGCCCGGCTCCTCGACGACGCCGGGCCGTTCGGCGAGTAGCGTCATGTCGTCGCTCCTGACCCCGACCGTGCCTGGCTCGCCTGCTGAGCCGCGAGCCAGTGCGTGAAGTCCGACCGGGACACGACCTTCACGCTGAACAGCATCTCGGAATGGTAGAGGCCGCAGTACTGCGTGCACTGGCCGCGGAAGACCCCGATCGTCGTCGGCGTGAAGTCGAAGCGGTTCACGACGCCGGGCTGCGCGTACCGGCTGAAGTTGAACGCCGGCACGTAGAAGCCGTGGACGACGTCGGCCGAGGTGAGCACGACACGCGTCGTCTCGCCGACGGGGAGCACGAGCTGCGGGTACTGCGCCGAGGTCGCGGGCTGGGCGAGCGCCGCCGGCTGGGCGGCGGTCGCGATCTGGACGCCCTGGCTCCGGCCGTCGGAGGAGTCGTAGGTGAAGCTCCAGCCCCACCGGAAGCCGAGCACGTGGACGACCTCCGACGGCGTCGAGGCGACGGCGTCGATCCGGTTCTCCGTGATGACCGTGAAGTAGAAGAGCACGAGGACGATCACGAACGGCAGCGCCGTGTACACGATCTCGAGCGGGACGTTCTCGTGGAACTGGCGCGGGATCGCGTCGGACCCGCGCCGGCGGTGGCGGATGACCGTCCAGAAGATCAGGCCCCAGACGATCGCGGCGACCGCGAGGCCGGCGATGACGAAGCCGACCCACAGCTTGAACTCGTCACGCCCCTGGGTCGTCGCACCGCGGAACGCGCCGAACGTCGGTGCCTTGCAGCCGCCGAGCAGGAGCGCCCCGCCGAGGAGCGCGAGCGCGACCCGGCCCCGCCGCACCCATCCCCGCCGAGGTACCCGTCGCGGCCCGCCGTCCACCGCCGACCGGGCGGCTGCTCGCTCTCGCCGGGCTGCGCCGTTCGTCACGCGCCAGACATTAGCGAGCACCTCCGCCGGCGGGCCAACCGAGCGCACTTGCACGCCGGCCGGGTGCCGGGCGGGCGTCGCCCGGGCGGTCGGTCAGGCGCGGCGGGCGCCGCGCCGCGCCGCGGCGCGCTCGCGCGCGGCGCGCTTCGTCATCCCCGCGACGATCCCGAGCCCGCGCGCGCCGACGCGCGCCGCGCGACCCGCGACGGGTGCGAGCTGTGCCGCTGCGGCGACCGCGGTCGCCGCGGTCGCCCCCGCCGCCGCTCCGATGCGCGCCGCCGCGTCGCCCTCGGCCGCCCGCGCGGCCCCCACCGTGCTCGCCCGTGCAGGTCCCGGCGCCGCACCAGTGGGGACGGGCCGCGGCAGCTCCGCGTACGACGTGCCGCGCTCGATGCGCAAGAGGACGAGCGCGACCACCTCGGCGAGCACGATGCCCGCGACGTGCAGGTCGCGGTGGGCGACGACCGGGGAGAGCGCGAGCACGACGACGAGCACGAGGTCCCCGACGTGGTGCGCGCGGCGCGAGAGCAGGTGGTACGCGCCGAGCCGCCCCGACGTGAGCGCGCCGAGCAGGAGCATGGCGACGCCGACGACGACGAGCAGGAGCTCGGCGCTCCCGCTCACGTGCAGGCCGACCGCGACGAGCGCGGCGGCGACGACGTACTCGGCGACCTCGTGGAGCACGAACGGCACCTGCCGCCGGCCCGGCCCGGCGCCGGGCGCGCCCGATGATGCGCTTCGGTCCACCGTCGGTCCCTTCGTCACGGCGCCCCGGCGAGCCGGGGTCGTCGGGCGCGCCGCGCGAACGGCGCGCCGCCGGCTAGCTGCCGCTCGACTCCTTGGTCCCACCCTTGTTGTTGTCGGCAGCCGATGCGTCCGCATCGCCCTGCTCGAGGCCCTTCTTGAACTCGTGCGACGCGCTACCGAGACCGCGCGCAAGCTTCGGGAGCTGCGACCCCCCGAAGAGCAGGACGACGACGAGGACGGCGATCACTATCAAGCCGTCCGGTCCGAACACGTTTGCGAGCACCCCTGCGGACACAAGAACTCCTCTCTACCGCACCCGATGGAGTCTAGGTCCGCCGGCCCACCCCTGAAAGGTCCCCCCGCGCGGCGGGCCCGTCCCGGGGAGTTCGGGGTCGGTAAGGTAGTCGGATGCGTCGTCCGGGCCGGAGGATCGTCGTCGCAGCTGCCGGCGGGGCGCCCTGGTGACGGCCGGCGCCGGCGCGGCGCGCGCCGGCGCGGCCGTGACCGCCCCGAACGGGTCCGGGGACGGCGGGGCCGCGCTGCTCCGCGGGATCCCCCACGCCGAGCTCCTCGAGGACTTCCGCACCGCCTGCACGGCGCGCGCGGTCGACGACCGGCAGATGACCCTCCACAAGCAGGGGCGCGTCTTCTTCCAGATCGCGGGCGCGGGCCACGAGGCGCTGCTCGTCGCGCTCGCCCGGTCGCTTCGCGCGGGCCACGACTGGTTCTTCCCCTACTACCGCGACGTCGCGCTCGTCCTCGCGCTCGGGGTGCCGCCGCGCGAGGTGATCCTGCAGTCGGTGGGCTCCGCCGAGGACCCGAGCTCCGGTGGCAGGCAGATGCCGTCGCACTGGGGCCGCAAGGACCTCCACATCGTCACGCAGTCGAGCCCGACCGGCAGCCAGTGCCTGCCGGCGGTCGGCTGCGCCGAGGCGAGCCGCTACCTCGCTGCCCGGGAGATCACGGGGCTCGGCGCCGCGCCCGACGAGGTCACCTACGTCTCGCTCGGGGAGGGCGCGACCTCCGAGGGCGAGTTCTGGGAGAGCCTGAACACGGCCTGCAAGCTCGCGCTCCCGATCGTCTACCTCGTCGCGGACAACGGATACGCGATCTCGGTCCCCGCGAGCGAGCAGGCACCCGCGCCGATCTCCGACCTCGTCTCCGGCTTCCCCGGCATCGAGGTCGCGCGATTCGACGGCCTCGACTACTTCGCGAGCCGCGAGCACGGCGCGGCCGCGGTCGCCCGGGCGCGCGCGGGCGGCGGGCCG
This sequence comes from Acidimicrobiaceae bacterium, assembly GCA_027306925.1. Classification (GTDB taxonomy): domain Bacteria; phylum Actinomycetota; class Acidimicrobiia; order Acidimicrobiales; family Bog-793; genus JAJZBW01. Next base: position 2,986 of record DAHUXW010000156.1, read on the forward strand.
TCGCTGCTCCACGCGACGGTCACCCGGCCGCACTCGCACTCGGCCTCGGACTCCCAGGCGAAGTACCGGGCCGCCGAGCAGATCGCCGCCGAGGCCGCGCTCGACCCGCTCGCCCGGCTCGAGCGCGAGCTCGTCTCGGGCGGCGTGCTCGCCGAGGCGCGCGCCGCGGAGATCCGCGCCGAGGTCCACGAGCTCGTCGCGCAGGCCAGCGCATCCGCGCTCGCGGCGGCGCGCCCGGACCCGTCGACCGTGACGGACCACGTCACGGCCCTCCCGAGGATCGCGCCGCCGCCGCCCGGGTCGGAGCACGGCGGCGAGCCCGTGCACTTCGGCGAGGCGATCCGCCTCACCTTGCACGAGGTCATGGCCCGCGACGAGCGGGTCCGCGTCTTCGGCGAGGACGTCGCAGACGCGAGCGAGGAGCACCTCGGCGAGCTCGACGGGCTCGGTGGCGTGTTCGGCAACACCCACGGGCTCCAGCGCCGCTTCGGCACCGATCGCTGCTTCAACACGCCGCTCGCCGAGGCCAACATCGTCGGACGGGCGGTCGGCCAGGCCGTCCGCGGGCTGCGCCCGTCGCCCGAGATCCAGTTCTTCGACTACATCTGGCCCGCGATGCAGCAGATCCGCTCCGAGGCGGCGACGACCCGGTGGCGCTCCCAGGGCGTGTTCAACGTCCCGCTCGTGCTGCGCGTCGCGATCGGCGGCTACGTGCTCGGTGGCGCGATCTGGCACTCACAGTGCGGCGAGTCGATCTTCACCCACATCCCGGGGCTCGTCGTCGTCTTCCCGTCGCGCGCCCGCGACGCCGCGGGGCTGCTACGCGCCGCGTTCGCATCCGAGGACCCCGTGATGTTCCTCGAGCACAAGGCCCTGTTCCGCCAGCGCCACGCGATGGACCCGTTCCCCTCGCCCGAGTACGTCGTGCCGATCGGCTCGGCGGTCGTCGCCCGACCGGGCGACGACCTCACGATCGTGACCTGGGGCGCGATGGTCCACAGGTCGATCCTCGCGGCGGACGTCCTCGCCGAGGAGGGGATCTCGACCGAGGTCGTCGACCTGCGGTCGCTCGCGCCGTGGGACAAGGAAGCGGTCGTGAGCTCCGTGCGGCGGACCTCACGCCTGCTCGTCGTGCACGAGGACGTGCTCACCGGGGGGTTCGGCGCCGAGATCGCCGCGTACGTCGCGGACGAGTGCTTCGCGGACCTCGACGCGCCGGTGCGGCGCGTCGGCGGGGCCGACGCGTGGGTCCCGTACGAGCCGACGCTCGAGAAGGCCGCGCTCCCCCAGGTCGCGGACGTCGTCGACGCCGCGCGGTCGGTCGCGAAGTACTGACCGCCGAATCGGGTGGCGGCGGGCGGCGGCGGCCGGGCCCGGCGGCCCGCCCCGCGCCCGGCGAGGTGCTCAGCGCGCCGGGCGCGCCTTCGCAGCCTGCGCTCTCGCCGCGCGCCGGCCGCCGCCGCCGGTCGCGCGCGCCGGGCTGTGCTTCTGGGTCACGCGGACGATGAGGCGCGACGCGAGGATGAGGGCGAGCACGAGGACGACGAGCAGGACCATCGAGTCGAACGCGAGCGCCTTCACCGCGCTCGACGGGTCGTCGTAGAAGGTCCACGTCGCGTACGTGAGGTACGGGACGGCCGAGTGGAGGAGCTGCGCGGTCGGGTAGCTGTTCGAGTAGCCGGCCGTGTAGAGAAGCGGCGCGGTCTCGCCGACCGAGATCGCGAGCGCGACGATGATCCCGGTCGCGATGCCAGGGATCGCGGAGCGCATCACGACGGTCCGCAGCATCCGCGACCTCGCCATGCCGAGCGCCTCCGCGCCCTCCCGGTACGCGAGGGGCACCTGGCCCACCGCGATCTCCGTCGCCTTCGCGACGTAGGGGATCACGAGCACCGTGAGCACGATGACCGCGGGGAGCAGCGAGAAGCCCCAGTGGAGACCGACGACGAGCGCGACGTAGCCCACGTAGCCGATCACGATCGACGGCACGCCGGAGAGCACCTCCGACGCGCTGCGGAGAAGCGACGTGAGCAACCCTGTCGGCGCGAACTCCGCGAGGTACAGGCCGCAGCCGATCCCCACGATCGCGACGAGCACGCCGACGCCGAGGAGCAGCACACCGGTCCCCGCCAGCGCGTTCGCGAGGCCGCCGCCGACCCCGGTCGTCACCTGCGTGAGCACCGTCCAGTGCCAGTTGGGCACCGCCTGCTGGAACACGCCGTAGAGCACCCAGACGACCGGGGCGATGACGAGAAGCAGCGCGACGGCCGCGACGGACCACCACGCGAGGTTCCGCGCCCGGCGGGCGCTCGAGACGGTCTCGTTGCCGCGGAGGGACCCGGCGAGCCCCGGAGCGGCCGCTGCCATCAGAAGCCCACCCCGACCGGGAGCGCGACGCCGCGCGAGGCACGGTGCACGATCCGGCGGGCGACCACGTTCACGAGCAGCGTGATGGCCATCAGCACGAGCGCTGCTTCCGCGAGGACCCGGACGTAGAGCCCGGTCGGGTCCCCCTGGGCCGTGTCGAGCTGGCTGACGATCGTCGCGGCGATCGTGGTCGTCGTGCCGTAGATGTTCGTCGCGCTCTGCAGCACGCTTCCGGTGACGAGCGCGACCGCGACCGTCTCGCCGAGCGCCCGGCCGAGGCCGAGGATCGCCGCGCCGATGACCCCGGTGCGCACCCAGCGGAACTGGACCGTCCTGAAGACCTCCGCGCTCGTCATGCCGAGCGCCTCCGCGCCTTCCTTCGTCGCCTCCGGCACCTGGCGGAGAAGGTCGCGCGTCGTGGCCGCGACGAGCGGGATGATCATCGCGGAGAGCACGATCCCCCCCGTGAGCAGCCCTTCGCCGTACCCGGTGTTGCCGTGGAACACGTCGAGCACCGGGACGTTCGGAAGGTGCGCGAGCGCCGGGTAGACGTGCCGGGCGAGCCACGGACCGAACGTGAGCACGCCCCACAGGCCGAACACCACGCTCGGGATGCCCGCGAGCGTCTCGAGGCAGAGCCCTACGAAGCCCGCGAGCACCGGAGGGAGCTTCTCGACGATGAACACCGCCGCGCCGACCGCGACCGGGAAGCCGATGAGGAGCGCGATCGCCGACGTCTCGAGCGTCCCGAGGACGAGCGGCAACGCCCCGTAGCTCGCGCCCGGGAGGTGCACGATCCCACCCGAGCGCACGGGTTGGCTGTACGTGCTCCCCGGGTTCCACGCCGAGCCGACGAGGAAGTGCCAGCCGTTGTAGCGGATCGCCGGGAGCGCCTGGACGACGAGCACCACGAGCATCGCGACGAGCGCCGCGAGCGGAATGAACGCGGTGACCGCCGAGCCGCCGGCGAGCACCCGCTCGAGCACCCTCGCAGTCTGCGAGCGGCGCTCGGTCGCGACGTCCGACGCTCCGAGGCCGGCGCTCGCACCCGGGTCGGAACGCGCGCTCGGGGCGGCAGCCGGGTCCGTCGGCTCCCCGCCGTTCATCGCTGCCTCACGACCTTCTCCTCCCTCCTCGTCCCGACCGCCACGCGGCCGGCGCGCACTCGGTACGGGCGTGGCCGACCGGCTCGCGCCGCTCCCGCCGCGCCCCGCGCGCTGCCGGCCCGCCCAGGGGCGGGCCGGCGCGCACGACACGTGAGACTGCTGCTGCTACCGCACCTGCTTCAGCAGGTTCACCGCGATCTGCATCGCCGTCGGCGAGAGCGCCTGGAAGTAGAACTTCGAGAGCACGCTCGACGCGGAGCCCTTCCTCGGGTCCATGCCCCACGCGAGGAACGCCTGGATCGCCTTCGCGTTCGCCGAGTTGGGCTGCTTGGTGTTCACGATCGCAAACTCGAAGTTCACGATCGGGTAGCCGTACTTCGGCGCCGACGAGTTGATGAGCGACAACGCGGCGTTCGCCGGGATCTTCTTGTACGAGGCGACCTCGGCCGCGATGTTGCCCGGCGTCGGGATCACGTAGTTGCCCTTGCCGTTGAGGAGGGCCGCGTAGCCGATCCCGTGGGCGACCACCGTGCGCAGCCAGCTCACGCCGATGTAGGCGATGCACCCCGGCGTCGCCTCACAGCCGGCGGCCATCCCACCGTTGCCCTTCTCGGCGAGCGCGTTCGGGTTGGACGGCCACGAGACCGAGGTGTTCGGGCCGCCGGCCTTCGGCACCCAGCTCGAGTGGTCCTGGAACGCGAGGTAGGAGCTGAACAGGAACGTGTCGCCGCTGCCGTCCGACCGGTGGAGCGGGACGATCTTCAGGTTCGGGAGCTTCACCCCGGGGTTGAGCGAGGTGATCGCCGAGTCGTTCCACTTCGTGACCGAGCCGGCGTAGATGTCGTTGATGACCTTCGCGTCGAGCTTGAGGTGCGTGCCCTTCGCGAGGCCCGGGATGTTGTAGTCGATCTGCTGGGCCGAGATCGCGACCGGGATGTTCACGAGGCCGGAGCTCGCCAGCTGGGTCGGGCTCAGGTACGCGTCGGAGGCGCCGATCTGGACCGTGCCGTTCGTCGCGTCGGCGATGCCCGTGCCCGAACCGGTGCCCGCGGTCGTCACGTGGACCGCGCTGTACATCGACGCCCAGGTGCTGATCACCGGGTAGAGCAGCGTCGAGCCCGTCTCGAGGAGCTTGACACCGCTCGGCGCGGCCTTCTCCATGGCCGTGAGCTGGGACTCGACCGCGGCGTACGGGTTCGCGTTCTTCGCGGCCGGGGCCGCCTTGCCCGCCGTCGCGGCGCTGGCGATCGACGCGCTGACGGCGGTGAACGCCATGGCGCCCGAGACCGCCAGCGCTCCGGCGCGCACGAGGCGCGTCCGTGCGTTGACGCCGCCGGCCCGCGCACCTGGCGCGTGGATGTGTTCGTCGCGCAATTGCATGTCGGACGGTGCTCCTTTCGGTAGCCCGCTCGCGCGGGCGTTCTCGGATGGGGCAGTTGCGCGCTCGGCCCGTCCGTCTCGGGCCTCGCGTGGTTTGACGCCGGGCCGGTCCCTACCGGTCGGCACCCGGGTTCACGGCGCCGCCGAGGTAGCGGGCCGTCTCCGGACGTTGCGGTCGCTCGAAGAGGTCGACCGTGGGGCCCGTCTCGACGAGACGGCCCTCGTAGAAGAAGATCGTGCTGTCCGAGAGGCGCCGGGCCTGCTCGAGGTTGTGGGTCACGATGATGACCGTGAGGTCGGGGGTGAGCCGGCGCACGAGCTCCTCGACCGCCTCGGTCGAGCGCGGGTCGAGCGAGGAGGTCGGCTCGTCGAGCAGGAGGACCTCGGGCTTCACCGCGAGCGCCCGCGCGAGGCAGAGCAGCTGCTGCTGGCCGCCGGAGAGGCGAAACGGCGAGTCGTCGAGGCGGTCGGCGACCGCGCTCCACAGCCCGACCTCGGCTAGCTGGGTCTCGGCGATGTCGCGCAGCTCGGACCGCTTCGCCATCTTGTGGGCCTTGACCCCTGCGACGATGTTGTCCTGGATCGACATCGGGAACGGGTTCGGCCGCTGGAAGACCATCCCGACCCGGCGTCGCAGCACGAGCGGGTCGACGGCCGGCCCGTTGATGTCGACCCCGTCGAGCGAGATCTGGCCCCGCAGCCAGAAGTTGCGGACCTTGTCGTTCATCCGGTTCAGCGAGCGGAGGAAGGTCGTCTTGCCCGACCCGGACGGCCCGACGAGGGCGGTCACGGTGCCGGCGGGGAACTCGACCGTGATGTCCGACATGACCGTCGCGGCGCCGAAGCCGATCGTGACGTCGTTCGCCCCCATCACCGCCGGCCAGGCCGTCCCGGCGGCCGATCGCGTCCGGGCTGAGCTAGACATCGGCGACGAGCCTCCTTCGAGGGTCGCGGTCACGGTCCGCTCGCGGACTCGATCGCTCCGTTCCATACGTGTCGAGACCGTAACGAAGCGACCTGAACCCCCGAGGAACGACACGTGACCTCGCGGTGACAGCGAGGTGAATCCTTGAGGATGCGACCTGGTCGCGACCACCGCCACCAGCGGCGCGACCGCTACGGTAGGGGCATGGTCCGTGTCCGCGACACCGATCGGGCGCTCGTGCGTTGCGCCTTCGCCATGCTCGCGAGGCCGCCCGCGGGCACCCCGCTCCTCGAGCGCACCCGCGCCCGCCAGGCGGCCGGGACGCTCGCCGTGGCGCGTGTCGCGCTCGGCGCGGTCGCGTTCGTCGCCCCCACGGTGCCCGCGCGCCCCTGGGTGGGGAGCGAGGAGGCCGCCCGGCCCGGCGCGCGGCTGCTCGCGCGCGCCCTCGGCGCCCGCGACCTCGCGCTCGGCCTCGGCGCGCTGCTCGCGATGCGCCACGAGGCGAGCCTCCGTGGCTGGGTCGAGGCCGGCGGCCTCGCCGACGCGGGGGACACGGTCGCGACGCTCGTCGCGTTCCGCTCGCTCCCTAGGCGGTCGCGCTGGGCCGTGCTCGCCTCGACCGTCGGGGCCGCGGCCGGCGCCGCCGTGCTCGCTCCGTACGTCGACCGGGAGTAGGCGCCTCGCCGTCCGCGCGCGCCTGCCCGGCCGCGAGGCGCCGGAGCCGCCGGTCCGTCGTGAAGGGCCGCAGCGCGAGCCGCAGCGGCGGCAGGTGGCCGTAGACGAGGACCGCTTCGCCCGGCTCGAGGCAGCGGAGCAGCTCGGCCGGCGCGAGGCGCCGCGTCGCCGTGCTCGACGTCCGGCTCCAGCCGCCCGCCGCGTCCACGGTCGACGACACGACCTCGTGGGTCTCGTCGCCGATGATCCTGCCGACCTGCTCGAGCGTGGTCGCGTCCGCGATCCCCGAGCACAGCAGCTTGGCGCGGTGGTTGTTCACGACCGTCGCAGCCCGCGCCCCGTAGCGGGCCTCGAGCTGCGCGAGGTCCTGCCAGACGGTCACGAGCTGGACGCCGTGGGACGCGGCGGTCGACGCGAGCGTGTCGAGCGTCGAGAGCGGGGCGACGTTCGCGGCCTCGTCGAGCACGACGAGCAGCGGCGGGTCGAGCGGGGCGCCCGCCCGCGACGCGCGGGTCATCGCCTCCTCGACGACGCTCCGGACGATCGCGACGAACACCGACTGGAGCCGTTCCTGCTCGTGCGCGGGCGCCACGAGGAAGACCGAGTCGCTCCCGCCGTCGAGCAGCCGGGACGCGTCGAGGTCGTGGCGCTCGCAGCTGCGCGCGACGGCCGGGTCCGCGTACGCGGCGAGCACGGTCTCGGCAGTCGTGTACACCGAGCTGCGTTGTCGCTCCTCCCGCGAGAAGCTCGCCTCGGCGGCGCGCACGGCGTCGGGCACGCCCGCGAGCTCGAGCGCGACGAGCACGTCGCCGACCTCGCCGGTGTCCACCCACCGCACGACGTCCGCGACCGTCCCGCCGCAGCTCGCCGCCGCGAACAGCAGGGGCGCGAGCAGCTTCTCCGCGCAGGCGTACCAGAACGCGCCGTCCTCGAGACCCCCACCCGCCCCGCGCGCGACGCCGCACAGCCCCGCGGCCGTGCGGAGCGCTCCCGACCAGGTCGTCGCGGCCGCGAGCGGCGACCAGCCGGCCCCGCCGAGGTCCGACACGCCCGCGGGGTCGAACACGAGGACCTCGCCGAGCGCCGCGCGCCGCCGGTGGGCGGCGCGGACGAGGTCGGTCTTCACGCTCGTCGCGAGCACGGGCCCGTCCCACTCGAGAAGCGCGGGGATCGCGAGCCCGGTCGTCTTTCCCGACTGGGTCGGGCCGACGACGAGCAGCGACTGGCCGCGCTCGACCGCGACGAGGCGTCGACCGACCGTGCCGAGCACGACGCGGCCGGCCCCGCACCGGGCGACGGCGAGCCGGGCGACGTCGCCGCGCGCCGCCCACGCCGCGCCCTCGGGCGCGCGACGGGCGGGTGTCGCGCGACGTGCCCCTG
>DAHUXW010000001.1 GCA_027306925.1 Acidimicrobiaceae bacterium
CTTCGCGATGTTGTAGTCGCCCATCAGGTCTTGCAGCGGGAAGATGAGGCCTCCGTTGCCGGAGCTGTCGAACTGCTCGACGGGAAGGACGCCCTTCGCCTTTGCCTTCGCAAGGTCGGCGTCGAGCGCTGCGAGGGTCGCGGGGGGCTTGGTGATCCCGACCTTCGCGGCGAGGGCCTTGTTGTAGAAGACACCGGTCATCGAGTAGTTGATGCCCATCGCCCACAGCGGCCCGACGCCCTGCGGGCTCCCGCTCGCGGCGACCCGCAGCTGCGCGAGGTCCGACTTCGGGAACTTGCTCCACCCGAAGGTCTTGTAATAGCCGTCGAGGTTCTTCACGAGGTGGTCCTTGACGAGGCCGCTGATCTGCGGCGCCCGCATGAGGTCCGGCGGGTTCGGGCCCGACATGACGAGCGGCGCGTCCTGGGTGATCACCGCGAACGGGTCCTCCCGGATCGTCCATCTCACGCTCGGGTGCTGCTTGGTGAAGAGCTTGGTCAGGTCGACGACGTCGGGGAACCCGGTCTCGAAGTACCCGTGGAGCGTGACCGGCTTCGTTCCGCAGTTCGTCGCGAAGCTCGCTGCCTTGGACACCGCCCTGGCGGCGTCCGGCCCGGCCGCGCGTGCGCCGGATGCCCCGGACGCGACGGCGGGGCCGGCGAACAGTCCGGTGGCGGTGAGCGCGACAACCGAGGAACATGCCGACACGAGCCGGCGGCGCCTCTTTGTGCCAACGGGAGCCTTCAACGCAATCCTCCTTCGCTGGATCGAGTCGTGGGCGATCGCGGTGGCTCGCGCGTGAGCGTCGGGCGCAGCCTTGTGGGCTGTGCACCGACGTGCGGTCAGCGACCCCGTCCCCCCCCATGCGCTAAATCGCATTAGCGCGTTGCGAGCATGCTACAGCCGCGCCGCGTCGTCAAGGGAGCTGGGCGTCGTTCGCCAGATCGGGTCCCCTCCGGTGCCGGTGCCTCGGCGTATGCTCGCGCGATGTCCCCGACCGGCTCGAGCAGATCGCGGCCCCCGGCCGGCGGATCCGGCGGTCAGGCGGGTCGGGGCGACCTTCCGGGAGGCGATCCGACCGGCACGAGGCGCCGGGTGACGCTCGCGGATGTCGCGCGCCGGGCGGGCGTCTCGCAGACGACCGCGTCGTTCGTGCTGTCCGGCCGTCGCGAGGAGATGCGCATCTCCTCGCAGGTGGAAGCGAGGATCTTGCGAGCAGTGCAAGAGACCGGGTACCGACCGAACGTCGTCTCCCGGAGCCTGCGGACGGGCTCGACGCACACGATCGGCTTCGTCTCTGACACGGTCGCGACGACGCCGTTCGCCGGTCACCTCATCTGGGGCGCGCTCGACGCGGCCCGCGATCACGACCGTCTGCTGCTGATCGCGGAGACCGAAGGGGATCCCGCGCTCGAGACGCAGCTCATCGAGACGATGCGCGACCGCCAGGTCGAGGGGATCGTCCTCGCCTCGATGTACACGCGTTGGGCGAACGTGCCGCGCGCGCTGCTCGGTGGACCGAGCGTGCTGCTCAACGTGCTGCCCTCGAAGGAGACCCTCGTGGCGTCGGTGATCCCCGACGAGGCGGAGGCCGGGCGCGCCGCTGCGCGTCTGCTTCTCGAGGCCGGCCACCGCGAAGGCATCTACGCGGTCGGTGTCGGCGTGGACCCGGTTCGCACGCCGAAGGGCAGCGTCGCCGCGTCGGAGCGGCTTCTCGGCATCGAGGACGTGCTCTCCTCGGCGGGTACCGGGCTCGCCGGCGGAGTGTTCCTGGACGACTGGCAGCCGTTGGGCGGCTACGACGCGACGAAGCAGATCCTCGCCCGCGAGGTTCCGGCGCGTGCGCTCATCTGCTTCAACGACCGCGTGTCGTTCGGCGCCTACCAGGCGCTCGAGGACGCCGGGCTGAAGATCGCCCATGACGTCTCGGTCGTCTCGTTCGACGACGAGCCGGTCGCGTCGTGGCTCCGTCCGGGGCTCACGAGCGTCGCCCTGCCGCACTACGAGCTCGGCCGCAAGGCGATAGAGGTGTTGCTCTCGCTCGACGGCGCCTCGAGGCCGGGCGCCGTGCACCGGGTCGAGATGCCGGTGCGCGTCCGGGAGTCGGTGGGGCGGGTGGAGTTGCTCGCGGGCGCGTGACCTCGGAGGCGGCGCGTGCCGCCGGCGCCCGGCGCGGGTCCTTCGGCCCTGGCTGACTGTGCGGCTCTCTGCCACTCTGGAGGCTGGGCGAGTCGAGCCGAGTCGGTTGCCGTGCGGCCGGACCGCTTCGTCCACCCCACGAAGGGCCTCTCGCTCCTTCTCGCACTCATCGGCATCAAGATGCTGGCGAGCGGCATCGTCGAGCTCCCCGTCGCCGCGATGCTCGGGACCATCGTGGTCGTGATCAGCGTCTCGGTGTGGGCCAGCGTGCGCGCGACGCGCCGCGCTCCGGTCACGGGAGGTACCGCGCGGTAGGCCGGCGCGGCTCGCGACGCGTTACGATGCCCACTCATCGGACGGCATGTCCAGGAAATGGACACGCGGGAGGGGGCGCCGTGACGGGGCGGCGGTTCATCATCACCGAGGTGTCGCTGCGCGACGGCCTCCAGGAGCTCGACGGGTTCGTCCCGACTGCGGAGAAGGCCGAGTGCGTCCGCCGGTTCGCGTCCGCCGGGCTCGCCGAGATCGAGGTGACCTCGTTCGTCCGGCCCGACCGCGTTCCACAGCTCGCCGACGCGGCCGCGCTGTCCGCGCTCGTCGACCCGGTCGCGCACCCCGGGTACTCGGCGCTGGTGCTCAATGCCAAGGGGCTCGAGCGCGCGCTCGCCGCCGGGTACCGTGCGGTCGCGCTCGCCGTCTCGGCCTCGGAGGTGCACAGCAACGACAACCTCGGCCGCTCGGTCCGTGAGGCGACCGGCGCCGCCCGCGCGATGGTCGCCTCGGCGAAGGCCGCGGGCGTGCGTGTGCGCGCCGGCATCTCGATGGCGTTCGGCTGCCCGGTTGAGGGCGAGGTGCCCGTCGGGCGGGTGGAGACCCTCGTACGCGCGCTCGCCGCCGAGGGGGCCGACGAGATCTCGCTCGCCGACACGGTCGGCCTTGCGACGCCGGCGGACGTCCTCGAGCGGGTCGCGGCCGCGGCCGCGGTGACGGGACGCGCGCCGGCGCTCCACCTGCACGACCGGCCGGGCGGCATCCTCGACAACGTCGCCGCGGCGGTCGACGCAGGCGTCACGCACTTCGACTGCTCGCTCACCGGCATCGGGGGCTGCCCGTTCTCTCCCGTGGCAGTGGGCAACCTCGCGACCGAGACGCTGGTCGAAGCCCTCGGTCCCGAGGCGACGGGCCTCGATCCTGCCGCGATCGCCGAGGCGGCCGCGTTCTTCTCGCGCGTGATCGCGCGCGCCGAGCCGATCTCGGCGGAGCGGGCGTGACCGCCCGCGAGGCGACCGCGTCCCGAGTCGCCCGCGAGGCGGCGGGAGGCACCGGACCCCTCGCCGGCGTGCGGGTGCTCGAGATCGGCTCGCTCATCGCAGCGCCCTTCGCGACGCGCGTCATGGCGGATCTCGGGGCCGAGGTTCTGAAGATCGAGCCGCCCGGCGGGGACCCGCTCCGCACCTGGGGACCGACCGCGCCGACGGGTCCGAGCTGGTGGTCCTACACGCAGAATCGCGGCAAGTACCTCGCAGGCGTCGACCTGCGCCAGCCCGAGGGCCAGGCGCTCGTGGAGGGCCTCCTCGGGGTCGTCGACGTCGTCGTGGACAACCTGCGCCCCGACCTGCGGAACCGCTGGGGCCTCGCGCCCGGCGACGTCGCGCAGCGGTTCCCGTCGCTCGTCTACGTGGCGATCTCCGGGTTCGGCCTCACGGGCCCCAAGGCGGAGCAACCCGGCTTCGGCAGCGTGGCCGAGGCGCTCGGCGGCCTCCGCTTCGTGAACGGTGAGCCGGACCGGGCGCCGGTGCGCCTCGGGGTCAGCATCGGAGACACGCTCGCCGCCCTGTACGCGGTGATCGGGGCGCTCGCGAGCCTGTTCGCACGAGAGCGCGACACCGAGCGAGGTGGCGAGGTCGTCGACGTGGCCCTCACCGAGGCCGTGCTCTCGGTGATGGAGTCCGCGCTCGCCGACTACGTGCACGCCGGAGTCGTGCGGACGCGCACTGGCAACCGCCTCAGCCGGGCGGCTCCGTCAAACGTGTACCGCACCCGGGACGGCCACTACGTCACGATCGGCGCGAACTCCGACAGCCTGTTCAAGGTGCTCATGGGGGTGATGGGTTGCCCCGAGCTCGCCAGCGATCCGCGCTTCGCCGACAACCGCGGGCGGGTGGAGCACCAGGACGAGATCGACGACGCGATCGGCGCCTTCGCAGCGACGATCGATCGCGAGCCGCTCGTCGCGCTGCTCGCGGGCCACCGGGTCCCGACCGGGCCGGTGCAGAGCGTCGCCGACATCGTCCTCGACGAGCAGCTCCTCGCGCGCGAGATGTTCGTCGAGGCGAGCGACCCCGCCGCGCCCGAGCTCGGCCCGATCACCACGCCTCGGCCCGTGCCTCGGCTCGTGCGCCGGCCGTACCGTCCGACCTGCACGGGCGGCGCGGTCGGGCGCGACAGCGCGGTGCTCGCGCACTGGCTCGGCCTCACCGCGGACGAGTACTCGCGCCTGGTGGCTCGCGGCGTCGTGGTCGAGCCGGCCGCCGCCGGCGCCGGCGCCGATGCGGGGGGAAGGGACGGTGGCTGAGGCCGCGCGTGCACGGCCGGCCGCGCCCTCGAGTGACGCGAGCGGCGTCGGGGTCCTCGACAAGTGCGTCGACCTGCTGTGGGCGGTCCGCTCCGGCGCCACGAGCGTCGCGCAGGTCGCGGCGCGGGCCGACGTGAGCCGCCCGACGGCGCACCGGCTGCTCGGAGCGCTCCTCACCCGCGGGCTCCTGTCGCGCGACGGCTCGGGCGAGCTCTCGATCGGGCCGGGGCTGCTCGCGCTCGCTGCGGGAAGCGCGACCGAGGTGCTGATCGCGTGTGCGGGGCCGGTGCTGAGGGAGCTGTGCGCGGTGACCGGGCAGAGCGCACACCTCTTCCGCCGCGCGAGCGACGTCCGGGTCTGCGTCGCTTCCGCCGAGCCCGCCGCCGGCCTGCTGGACGCGCTCCCGGTCGGCACCGCGCTCCCGCTCACCGCCGGCTCCGCGGCGAAAGTACTGCTCGCCTGGCCGGACGCCGTGCGGTCCGCGGACGGCTCCCGCGGTGCTGGCTTCGTCGCGCCCTTCGACGGGGCGACGCTCGCGGCGGTCCGCTCGGCCGGGTACGCGCTGAGCGTCGCGGAGCGCGAACCAGGGCTCGCGTCGGCGTCGGCACCCGTGTGGCTCCGGGGCGAGTTGCTGGCGGCGCTCTGCGTCGCGGGTCCGAGCGAGCGCCTCGCGTCCGAGCTCGAGGAGCGCTTGGCCCCGCTCGTCGTTGCTGCGGCGGACGCGCTGGGCGAGCGCCTCGAGCAGCTCACCGGCGCGGCCTGAGGCGCAGGGGGTTCCCTCCGTCGGACCGCGCGGTGCGCGCCGTTCCCCATCTATGGTCGGGACATGAGCGACAGCGCAGCGACGAACGAAGCCGTCTGGAAGTCCGACGCGACCATCGCCCAGTGGGTCGCCACCGCGGACGAGCGAGAGCGGGGGAGGGTGTGGGCGCGGCGGTTCATGGCCGAGCTCCTGCCGTTCGGCGGGGAGGACGCGTTCACGTTCGCGGATCTCGGCGCGGGGACGGGCGCGGCGGCGCGGGCGGTGCTCGACCGGTACCCGTCGTCGTCCGCGATCCTCGCCGACTACTCGCCGCAGATGATGGCGGAGGGCCGCCGCGGGCTCGCCGCATACGAGGGGCGTTACCGCTACGTGGAGATCGACCTCGCGGGCGGGCGTTGGCCTGCCGAGCTGGACCGCGAGCTCGAGGCGGTCGTCAGCTCGCTGTGCGTGCACCACCTGCCCGACGATCGCAAGGCGGGCCTGTTTCGCGAGATCTTCGACCGGCTGGCCCCGGGCGCCTGGTACCTGAACTACGACCCGGTCGCGGCGCAGGACCCGGAGGTGGAGGAGGCGTGGCGGCGCGTCGAGGACGCACGCGATCCGGCGGGCGCCGCGAAGCGAGCGCACCGCACGGAGGAGGAGCACGCCCGCTGGGAGAACCACGTCCGTCACATCGTTCCGCTCGAGCCCCAGCTCGCGCTCGTGCGCGCGGCGGGCTTCGAAGCGGTCGACGCCTACTGGAAGGAGCTCGACCACGTGATCTACGGCGGGCGGCGTCCTCTCGGCTGAGCGAGCCGTCGACCCGGGACGACCGGGGCGGCACTCGCCGCACCGGGTGGGCGCTCGCACGGGGCGGACCCGCTCTCGCGGCTCGGCAGCTCAGGCGGAGCGTCTGTTCCAGTCGCTCGCGGGCGCCTCGACGGGGGCGAGTGAGCTCGACTCGCGCACCGCGACCGTAGCGACCTCGCCGTCGGGGGCGCGGCGCTGCGCCCGGCCGGGCTGTCCGCGCGACGCGAGGGTGTGGAGCCGGACCCGGGACGCGCTTCCCAGGTGGGCGAGCCCGCGCCAGGCGAGCAGCGCCGCCGCGAATCCGACGAGCGCGAGCAGCCCGAGCGCGACGCGGTCCGGGCCGGTCGTGCTCGCGCCGCCCGAGGTCGTGCCGACGATCGCCGCGACGATCGCGACGCCGATCGCGGCACCGAGCTGGCGGCTCATGTTGACGAGCCCGCTCGCGAGCCCCTGCTCGCCGTCGTCGATCCCTCGCGTCGCCGCGACCGTCGCGCCGAACGCACCTCCCGCCGTGCCGAAGCCGGCGAGCGCGAGCCCGGCGAGCAGCAGCGGGTAGCTGCGCGTCGCGAGAAGGAGACCGAGCAGCCCGAGGCCGAGCCCGGCCGACACGCCGGTCGCCGCGAGGAACGCCCTCAGCCCGAGCGCCCGGACGAGCTGCGCCCCGCGGGCCGCACCGAGGAAGCCGAGCACTCCCTGGGGCGCGATCGCGAGCCCGGTGAGCAGCGGCGAGTAGTGGAGCACGAGCTGCAGGTACAGCGGGACGACGAGCAGCTCTCCGGCGCCCCACGCGCCGAGCAGCACCGTGACGAGGTTCGCGGCGCGCAGCGCCGGAATCCGGAGGACGCCGAGACGGACGAGCGGGCTCGGGTGACGCCGCTCCACGAGCACGAAGGCGTAGACGAGGGCACCGGCGGCGACGATCGGGATCACGGTCGTCGGCGACGACCAGCCGCGCACGGGGCCCTGTGAGATGCCGTAGACGACGGAGGCGACGCCGGCCGTGACGAGCAGCGCGCCGACGAGGTCGAGACGCGGGCGGTCCTCGGCGCGCGGCGGCGCGGGTAGCAGGAGGGGGGCAAGAAGGGCCGCGGCCGCGCCGATCGGCACGTTGACCCACAGCACCGCGCGCCAGTCGAGGAACTGGACGAGGAGCCCGCCCAGCACGAGGCCGGCGACGAACCCGAGCGAAGCGGTCGCGCCGTAGAGGCCGAGCGCCCGCGTCCGGGCCGCGCCGTCCGGAGTGCTCGTCGTGACGAGCGAGAGGGCCGCGGGCGCCACGATGGCGGCGCCGAGACCCTGGACGGCGCGGGCCGCGACGAGCATCGTGATGCCGGTCGCGAACCCCCCGGCGAGCGAGGCGGCCGAGAACACGACGAGCCCGACGACGAACATGCGACGCCGGCCGTACAGGTCCCCGACACGGCCGCCGAGCACGAGCAGGCCGCCGAAGGTGATCGCGTAGGCGGTGATCACCCACTGCGCCGAGGTCGGCCCCACGTGGAGCTCGCGCTCGATGGCCGCGAGCGCGACGTTCACGATGCTGAAGTCGAGGACGACCATGAACGCGACCGTGAGGATCAGCGCGAGCGATGCCGCCGGGCGCGCCCGGCGCGGGGCGCGGGCCGCCCCGACCGGGGCCGCCGGGCTCGCGGCCGGGGCGGTCGTCGAGCACCGGGCCGGGCTCATGCGACGGACCCGAGCTCGAGCCCCGCGGCGCTGACGTCCTCGTCACCGTGGCCGCGCGCGACGAGCTCCCGCCAGCGGCGGGCGATCGCCCCGGCGACGACTGGAGCGACGCCGGGACCGGCCGCGACGGCCGCGAGGTCGAGGTCCTTCAGCGCCCACTGGAGCGAGAAGTCGGACCCGTGGTCCCCGGAGCTGATCTTGCCGAGCTTCGCGACCGCGAATGGGGAGGCGAGCGGGCCCCCGGACACCGACTCCGCGAGCACGTCCGTGCCGATCCCGAGCCGCGTCGCGAGCGCGGCGGCCGCGGCCTCGACCTCGACCTCGAAGGCGAGCCACGTGTTGAGGACGAGCTTCAGCCGCGTGCCCGAGCCGGCGTCGCCGGCCGCATCGGACGCGCTCGCGGGCACGACGGCGCCCGCGCCCGCGTGGGGCTCGGCACGCGCGGCGCCGCGGTTCCAGACCGCGACGCGCGCGCCGCCGCCGAGCAGCCGGCGAGCCATCGCGGCGCCCATCGTCCCGGTGCCGAGCACGGCGACGCTCCGGTGCTCGGTTTCCTGCTGGCGACTGCGCATCGCACCATCTCCTGTCCCGTACCCGCGAGGCGTCGGCGCGGGCGCCGGCCTCCGGACGACATATACGGAACGATCCGTTCCGTTTCACATGTCGGTACAGTCAACCGGGTGGGTGCGAGCGCTATTCCCGAGACGGCCCGCCGCGGCCGTCCGCTCAGCGAGCGGACCGAGAACGCGATCCTCGGGGCGACGGCCGCGCTGCTCGACGAGAAGGGCCTGAGCGAGATCACGATGGAGGAGATCGCGGCGACGGCCGGGGTCGGCAAGGCCTCGCTGTACCGCCGGTGGCCCTCGAAAGGCACGCTCGCGTTCGACGCGTTCGGGGCGAGGTTCCTCAGCCGTCAGCCGCTCGTCGACACGGGGAGCCTGCGCGGCGATCTCACCGCTGCGCTTCGTGCGTGGCTGAGGACCGTGCACAACACCCGGACCGGCAGGACGCTGCGCGGACTGATCGCAGAGGTGCAGCGCGACGACGCGCTCGCCTCGGCATGGAACGAGCGCTTCCTTACGCCCGTGCGCGCGCGGCACCGTGTGATGATCGAGCGGGCGGTCGCCCGCGGCGAGCTACCGCACGACGCGGACAGCGACCTGCTGCTCGACCTCGCCTACGGGCCGCTCTACCATCGGCTCCTGCACGGCCACCTGCCGCTCACGGTTGGCTTCGTCGACGACGTGGTCGCTGCCGTGATGGCCGCGGGGCGAGCGGGTGACCCGGCGGGCGCGCCGAGGGGGTGACGCGCCGAGCGGGGTGACGCGCCGATCGGGGTGACGCGGCGGGCGGGCGGCTCAGTCCGCGCCGGCGTCGAGCGCGGCCCGGTCGAGTCCCGAGTCCGCGTCGCCGCGAGGCTCGGGGTTCGCGGCGATCGCCGACGCCCCACCTGGACGGAGCTCGCCGACGAGCGCCGCGTCGCCGGCCGTGAGCGTGCCGAGCCCCGCGTAGAGCTCGAGCTTCGCGCGCGTGTCCGCGATGTCGAGGTTCCGCATCGTGAGCTGGCCGATGCGGTCGGTCGGCCCGAAGGCCGAGTCCTCGGTCCGCTCCATCGACAGCCGGTCCGGGTGGTAGGAGAGTGCCGGGCCGTCGGTCCGCACGATCGAGTAGTCCTCCCCGCGCCGCAGACGGAGCGTGACCTCTCCGGTCACCGCCGACGCGAGCCAGCGCTGGAGCGACTCGCGGATCATCATCGACTGCGGGTCGAACCACCGCCCCTCGTAGAGGAGACGGCCGAGCCGGCGCCCCTGGTCGTGGTAGGCCGCGATCGTGTCCTCGTTGTGGATCGCGCTCACGAGACGCTCGTAGACCGCGAACAGCAGCGCCATGCCGGGCGCCTCGTAGACGCCGCGTGACTTCGCCTCGATGACGCGGTTCTCGATCTGGTCGGACATGCCGAGCCCGTGGCGCCCGCCGATCGCGTTCGCGTGGGCGAACAGCTCGACGGCGTCCTCGTACCGCCGTCCGTCGATCGCCACGGGGCGGCCCCTCTCGAAAGCCACGGTGACGTCCTCGGTCCCGATCGCGACCTCGGGTCGCCAGTGGGCCACGCCCATGATCGGCTCGACCGTCTCGAGCGAGCAGTCGAGCCGCTCGAGCGTCTTCGCCTCGTGGGTCGCGCCGAGGATGTTCGCGTCCGTCGAGTACGCCTTCTCCGTGCGGTCGCGGTAGGGGAGGCCGTGCGCGACGAGCCACTCGGACATCTCCGACCGGCCGCCGAGCTCCGAGACGAAGGCCGCGTCGAGCCAGGGCTTGTAGATGCGCAGCCGCGGGTTCGCGAGCAGCCCGTAGCGGTAGAAGCGCTCGATGTCGTTGCCCTTGTAGGTCGACCCGTCGCCCCAGATCGACACCTCGTCGCGCTCCATCGCCCGGACGAGCAGCGTCCCGGTGACCGCTCGGCCGAGTGGCGTCGTGTTGAAGTACGTGCGACCGGCGGAACGGACGTGGAACGCTCCACACGCGATCGCCGCGAGCCCCTCCTCGACGAGCGGGCGCCGGCAGTCGACGAGCCGGGAACGCTCGGCCCCGTACTCGAGCGCCCGCTCCGGGACCGACGCGATGTCCGGCTCGTCGTACTGCCCGAGGTCGGCCGTGTACGCGAACGGGATCGCACCGTGGTGGCGCATCCACGCGACCGCGACCGAGGTGTCGAGACCGCCGGAGAACGCGATCCCGACGCGCTCGCCGACGGGAAGGGAGCTGAGGACCTTGGACACGGCGTCCCACCCTATCGGCGGCCGGCGCGGCGGGCCGGCGGCCGGCGCGGCGCGTCGG
>DAHUXW010000005.1 GCA_027306925.1 Acidimicrobiaceae bacterium
CTCGCCCGCGTCGCCGACCGCGTCGCGCGAGCGCGCGAGCTCGCCGATCAGGTCGTCGACGACGCGGTCGGGGTGACGGGGCTCCACGGGGACAGTCGAGCACGGCGCTGTGTTACCGGCGGGACTACCGCTCGGGCGGGGAGGCGGGAGTGGCCCCCGGGCCGGGGCGGGGCGGCGGGAGTGGCCGGGGACCGGGGCGGGGCGGCGGGAGTGGCCGGGGACCGGGTCAGGAAGGGGCGGGCAGCCGTCGTTCGGGCTGGCCGACGTAGCTCGACAGTGGGCGGATGAGCGCGTTCGCGGACAGCTGCTCGATGACGTGGGCAGTCCATCCGGTGATCCGGCTCATCACGAAGATCGGCGTGAACGTCGGCACGTCGAAGCCCATGAGGTGGTAGGCGGGCCCGGTCGGGTAGTCAAGGTTCGGATGGATGCCCTTCGCAGCGAACATCGCCGCCTCCAGGTTCTCGTACAGGGACACGAGCCTCGCTCCGTCGCGGATCGCTGCCATCTGCTCGAACGCGGCACGCATCGTCGGGACCCGGCTGTCACCGTGCTTGTAGACGCGATGGCCGAAACCCATGATCTTCCGCTTGGACGAGAGCGCCTCGTCCAGCCACGACTCGGCGCGCGCCGGATCCTCGATCTCGGCGAACATCGCCATGACCGCCTCGTTCGCCCCACCGTGGAGCGGTCCCTTCAGCGCGCCGATCGCCGCGGTGACCGCGCTGTAGATGTCGGACAGCGTCGAGGTCACGACGCGCGCGGTGAACGTCGACGCGTTGAAGCTGTGCTCTGCGTAGAGCACGAGCGAGATCTCGAAGCATCGCACGACCTCGGCCTCGGGCACCGCCCCGAAGCACATGTGGAAGAAGTTGGCCGCGTAGCCGAGCCCGGGGTCCGGGGGGATCGGCGCCTCGCCGCGGCGCCGGCGCTGCTCGGCCGCGACGACGGTCGGCAGCTTCGCCATCATGTCGAGCGACTTCACGAGGTTCGAATCGACCGATGCGTCGTCCTCCGCCGGGTCGCACGCGCCGAGGACGCTCACCGCGGTGCGCAGCACGTCCATCGGATGGCACGTGGCCGGGAGGAGCGCGAGCGTCTCCAGCAGCGTGCGGTCGACCGCACGGCGCGACCGCTCGGCTGCGGCGAACTCCTCGAGCTGGTGGCGGTCGGGCAGCTCGCCGTGCCAGATCAGGAACGCGACCTCCTCGAAGCTGCACGACGCGGCGAGGTCCTGCACCGGATAGCCGCGGTAGGTGAGCGAGTTGGTGTCCTCGTTGACCATCGACACCGAGGTCGTGTCGGCGACGACCCCGACGAGCCCACGATGCACCTGCGAACCCTCACCCGACATCGCCCGTCCCTCCGCTCGCCACCGTGAAATCGAAGAGCCCGCCGTCGAACACGTTGTACGCCGCGTAGTCGAGGAGCTCGTACAGGCGCGCCCGCGTCTGCATCGCCCCGACGAGCGCCCGCTGGCTCCCCGAGTCCCGGATCTCGCGAAGTCCCGCCTCGACCGCGCCCATCGCGAGCCGAAGCAGGGTCACCGGGTAGATCACGAGATCGACTCCGAGCGACTCGAGCGTCGCGGCCGGCAACAGCGGCGTCTTCCCGAACTCGGTCATGTTCGCGAGGATCGGCACGTCGATCGCGGCCCGGAACGCGGCGAACTCCGACTCGTCTGCGAGCGCTTCGGGGAACACCATGTCCGCGCCGGCGTCGACGTAGGCCTTCGCGCGCTCGATCGCCGGGGCGAGACCCTCGACGGCGCGGGCGTCCGTGCGGGCGCAGACGACGAACGCTGCGTCGCGCCGCGCCTCGATCGCGGCCCGCACCCGACGCGCCATCTCGCCCGCGCCGACGACGCTCTTGCCGTCGAGATGGCCGCACCGCTTCGGCATGACCTGGTCCTCGATATGACAGCCCGCCGCGCCCGCGTCCTCGAGCGCCTGCACGGTGCGCGCGACGTTCATCGGCTCGCCGAACCCCGTGTCCGCGTCCGCGAGCACGGGCAGCGAGGTGACCCGGGCGATCTCGTGCGTGCGGCCCGCGACCTCCGTCGCCGTCGTGAGCCCGATGTCGGGAAGGCCGAGCCCGGCGGCCACGACCGCGCCGGAGACGTAAACGCCGTCGAAGCCCGCTTGCGCGATCGCGAGCGCGCTGAGCGCGTCGAACGCCCCCGGGAAGCGGAGCAGGCGGGCCGAGCCGAGCGCCTCGCGTAGCGCCGCACGGCGCGCGGACGCCGGCTCCGTCGCGCCGAGCATCAGAAGATCCCCGCCGGCGCGCCGCGCCCGCGACCGAGGTCGGCAAGCGCCGTGACGCTCAGCGCGCCGAGCTCCCCGGCCGGCAGCTCGCCGAGCCGTTCCGCTGCGTCGAGGAAGCGGTCCTGCTCCGCCTTCGCGACGACGCCGTCCGCAAGCGTCCGGAACTTCTCGACGTACTGGGCACGTCCGAACGGGCGGGCCCCGAGGGGATGCGCGTCTGCGACCGCGATCTCGTCCTCGACCGTCGTGCCGTCGGCGAGCGCGACGACGATGCGCCCGCCGAACGCCTTCTCCTTCGGGTCGACCGCGTGGTAGCGACGCGTCCACTCGGGGTCCTCGCGCGTCGTGATCTTGTGCCAGAGCGCGACCGTCTCCGGGCGTGCCGCGCGCTCCGGCGCGTACGAGCGCTCGTGGTGCCACTCGCCGTCCTCGAGGGCGACCGCAAGGATGTACATGATCGAGTGGTCGAGCGTCTCGCGCGACGCGCGCGGGTCGAGCTTCTCGGGGTCGCCGGCCCCGGTCCCGATCACGAAGTGCGTGTGGTGGCTCGTATGCACCGTGACGCTCACGATCTCGCCGAGGTCCGGGAGGCGGCCACGCAGGCGCCGCGCGAGGTCGATGAGCGCCTGCGCCTGGTACTCCGCGGAGTGCTCCTTCGTGTAGGTGTCGAGTATCGCCCGGCGCGCCTCGCCCGGCGCGGGAAGCGGCACCACGTAGCGCGCGCCCGGACCGTCGAGCATCCGGGCGATCACGCCGTCCTCGCCCTCGTAGATCGGTGCGGGCGACGTCTCGCCGCGCATCGCCCGGTCGACGGCCTCGATCGCTACCTTGCCGGCGAACGCGGGTGCGTACGCCTTCCAGCTCGAGATCTCGCCCTTTCTCGACTGGCGCGTCGCGGTCGTGAGGTGGAGGGACTGCCCGATCGCCTGGAACACGGTCTCGGCGGGCAGCTCGAGCAGGGTGCCGAGGCCGGCCGCCACCGACGGTCCGAGATGAGCGACGTGGTCGATCTTGTGCGCGTGGAGGCTGATTCCGCGCGCCAGGTCGACCTGCACCTCGTACGCGGTCGCGATCGCGCGCACGAGCGCGCGCCCGTCCCGGCCCGACTGCTGTGCGACCGCTACGAGCGGCGGGATGTTGTCGCCGGGGTGCGCGTACTCCTCGGCGAGGAACGTGTCGTGGAAGTCGAGCTCGCGGACCGCGACACCGTTCGCCCACGCCGCCCACTCGGCCGCCACGCGGACCGCTGGATCGACGCCGACGACGACCGCGCCCCCCGCACGAGGGTGCGCGAGGGCCTGCGCACGAGCGGTCGCGACCGAGTGACGGACGAGCGAGGCGGCCGCGACCGACGCGTTGTCGATCACCCGGTTCGCCACCATGTCCACGACGTCCGCGTCGGGCTCGACCACCTCCGCCGCGAGGGCTGCGAGCCGCCACGCGAGCTCGTCCTCCCGGGACATGCGCTCGCCGGGGGCCTGGGGCCGGACGACGTGCTCGATCATCGGCTCTCTCCTCGCCGCGCGTGGCCGCCCCGGTGCGATCTCGCCGGGCGGCGCCGGGCGGCTCTGGTCTAGTCGCCGCGCCGCGCCCGTCACCAGAGGGCGGCGTCAGGGGCGCGGGCCCGGGGCGGCGACACCGCGCCCGGCGCCGGCGGCCCAGATCGCGAGCTCGTCGGCCGGGAGCGGGCGACTGAAGTAGAAGCCCTGCACCTCGTCGCAGCCCATGCGAGCGAGCCAGTCCGCGTGCTCGGCGGTCTCGACGCCCTCGGCGACCACGCGCATGTCGAGGTCGTGACCGAGGGCGATGATCGACCGGATCACGGAGCGCCGCGAGCGGCCGAGCGCGAGGAACTGACGGTCGATCTTGATCTCGTCGACGGGCAACGACTCGAGGTAGGCGAGCGACGAGTACCCGGTCCCGAAGTCGTCGAGGCTCACCTGCACGCCGTGCTCGCGTAGGCGCTGGAGCACGCCGCTCCTCGCCGCCCGTTCGGTCATGACCGTCCGTTCGGTCACCTCGAGCACGAGAGCCGTGCCCGGGACGCCCGCCGACTGGAGCCACCGCTCGACCTTCGCCGGCAGCTCGCGGTCGCTCACGTCGCGCGCCGAGACGTTGACCGCGACCCGTAGGTCGAGACCGGCTGTGCGCCACTCGCGCACCTGTCGCAGCGCCTCGGGGACGACCCACGCGGTGAGCGAGCGGATGAGGTCCGTCTCCTCGGCGATCGGCACGAACCGGTCGGGGCCGACGAGGCCGATGCGCGGGTGCTGCCAACGCACGAGCGCCTCGACGCCGGACACCTCCCCCGAGCGCAGGTCGATCTTCGGCTGGTAGTTCAGGCGCAGCTCGTTGGGCTCGTGGAGCGCCCGGCGCAGCTCGCCGAGCAGGCCGAGGTCGTCCGCGGCGCGGTCGGCCCCGCGCGGGTCGAACACCTCGTGACCCCGGCCCGAGCGCTTCGCGGAGTACATCGCTACGTCCGCGCGCTGCAGCAGCTCGTCGGCGTCGTTTGCGTGCTCGGGAAAGCACGCGACACCGATGCTCGCGTCGACGTGCAGGACGTGGTCGCCGACCTCGAACGCGTCCTCGAGCACCGCGGCGATCTTCGAGGCGACGATCTCGGCGTCGCGTTGGGGGGCGCCGGTCGTGAGCAGGAGCGCGAACTCGTCGCCCCCGAGACGCGCGAGCAGGTCGGACTCGCGGGTCGAGCTCCGGAGGCGGTTCGCGACGTCGACGAGCAGGGCGTCGCCTCGGTGGTGGCCGAGGTGGTCGTTCACCTCCTTGAAACGGTCGAGGTCGAGCAGGAGGACCGCGACGGATGAGCCGGTCGCGGTCGACGACTCGAGCGCGCGGCGCAGGCAGTCGGAAAAGGCCCGCCGGTTGAGCAGGCCTGTGAGCGAGTCGTGCCGGGCCTCGTGGCGTTCGGCCTCACGAAGGCGCGCGTTGTCGACGACGACCGCACCCTCGAGCGCGAGCTGAGCGAGCAGCTCGCGGACGCCGGCGCGCCAGCGGCGCCGCGGAGTTGCGTCGCCGCAGAGCACGAGGCCGAGCGGCCCGTCGCTCGAGAGCAGCGGGATCGCCGCGAGGGAGCGAAGGCCGAGGACCTGGGCGACGCCGCCGGACCGCACGATCCCGCCGGCGGCCGTGTCGTCGATGAGGTCGGGCCCCGCGTCGGGCCCGTCGACCGTCCGGCGCCACACCGGGGAGTCGGAGGCGAGCTGGCCCGTGAGGCGTGAGCGCAGCTGCTCCCCCCTCCCCGGCCGGGCACCGACGGTGACGACCTGCGAGATACGCCCGGCGTCGTCGACCAGGTACGCGGCGGCGACGGGGAAGTCGAGGACCTTGGCCGCGGTGCGGGCGAGCGCCTCGGCCGCCTCGATCGCCGAGACGGCGCGCACCCCGGTCTCGAGCAGCTGGCGCATCGCGGCCGCGACGGCTTCGTGCTGCTCCTGCTCGCGCACTCGACGGGCGTCACGGGCCGGGTCGCTCACGACCGCCGCGACGATCGCGGCGAGCCGGACGTCGGCCTCGGAAGCCGGGCGGCCCGGCGGCTTCTCGACGACGAGGACCGAGCGGTCGCCGACCCGGACCGCGAGGATCTCGCGGTCGGCGCCCCCGGACCCCGGCGGGACGCACGCGGGTGCCTCGGGACCGGCCGGGCGCTGGACCCGCCTCGGCTCGCCGTCCCGCAGCACCTCCGCGACGAGCGGCAGCATCGCAGCGGCGGGCCCGCCGGGCCGGCTCTCGAGCGCGCCGTGGACATCCCGCGCGACGACGATGCGCTCGACGATCCCGTCGTCCTCCTGCTCGGAGACGAGGCTGCACCGGGCCGCCCCGAGCACCTCCGCGAGGCGGATGCACGCCTGCACGACGACGTCGCGCGCGGACGACGTCGCCTGTGCGTCGATCACCTCGGCGAGCAGCGCCATCTCGGCCTCGCTCCGTGGCGACGAGCCGCGGTCGTGGGTGGCGCCGGGCGCGAGGTCGTGGGCGCCGGGCGCGAGGTCGTGGGTGGCGGGCGGCGGCGCGCAGGCGGTGCCGGGCGGCCGGTCTCGGACCGGGACGACGCGCGCACGGAGAGCGTCGTGCCGCGAAGCGTCCGACTCCCACATGGCCATGGTCACCGCCCCTCCGCGTACCAACGGCCAGCTCGCACGGGCCATTGAGCGATCGCGGGCTCTGCCGGCCGCCCCGCGGACCCCGTCGCCCGCTGCCACCGCTCAGGTCGCGGCGGCCACTACTGTCCGCGGAGGCTCGGCGGTCGCGGTCGCCCGACAGGGTGCCGCGCCCGAGCGGCAGACAGCCGGCATGGAGGACCCCGAACATCGGCACCGCGACGACGGATGAGCCGCCCCCCGCAGGCACGCCGGGTCCCGCGGGACGGGCGCGCCGGGCACACGCGCGCCGGCGCACCGGGCGGCGGCGCACCGGGCGACGCGCAGTCGCGGGCGTCGCCGCCGCGGTGCTCGCGGTGCTCGTCGTGCGCGTCGCGCTCGTCGGTTCGCCGTCGGGCGGCGCCGG
>DAHUXW010000009.1 GCA_027306925.1 Acidimicrobiaceae bacterium
ACCTCGCCGCGCCCCCGGTCGCGGCGCTCGCCGCGCTCGCGGTCGCGCGCCTCGCCCGGGGCGTGACCGCGAGCGCGCTCGAGGTCGCCGCGCTCTACCTGCGCCCGCCCGACGCGCGCGCGAACTTCACCTCGCGCGTGGCACCGCCGGTCGCGCGCGGCACAGGGGCGGGCTGATGCTGCGCGCCCGGAGGCGACCGCGCGACGAGCGCAGGCCGCCCGTGCCACGCGACGGCGCGGTTCCCGACCTCGTGGCGATGCGCCGCCGCCACGTCGCCGAGGTCGTCGCGATCGAGGAGCAGATCTTCCCCCGGCCGTGGTCGGCCGCGCTCTACCTGAGCGAGCTCGCGACACCCGCGACGCGCGCGTATCTCGTCGCGCTCGTCGACGACGCGGTCGTCGGCTACACGGGGGCGATCCTCGTCGCCGGCGAGGCCCACGTCACGACCGTCGGGGTCGCGCCGTCGTGGCAGCGGAGAGGCGTCGGGATCCGCCTGCTCCACCGGCTCGTGACCGAGGTGCGCGAGCGCGGCGCGCAGGCGCTCACCTTGGAGGTCCGGGTGTCGAACCTCGGGGCGCAGGAGCTCTACCGGGAGTTTGGCTTCGTGCCGGCCGGGATCCGGAAGAACTACTACCCGGAGGTCAACGAGGACGGCCTCGTCATGTGGGCGTACGACGTCGACGACGAGCGGTACGCGACGCGCCTCGACGAGATCGCGGCGCGCATCGCGCGCAGCGCGGATCACGGCACGGATCACGGCGCGGGCCCGGGTCCGGGACCCGCACCCGCGTGACGGCTCCCGACGCGACGGGGGCGACCCTCGTCCTCGCGATCGAGACCTCGTGCGACGAGACCGCGGCGGCGGTCGTCGCGGGCGGCCGCGAGGTGCGCTCGTCGGTCGTGTCGAGCCAGGTCGACCTCCACGCGCGCTTCGGCGGGGTCGTGCCGGAGATCGCGGGGCGGGCGCACCTCGAGCGGATCGTCCCGGTCGTCACCGAGGCGCTCGAGCAGGCGGGGATCGACGTGCCGGGAAGCCACGGCGTGGACCGCGACGGCGGCGAGGGCGCGCCCGGCGGCATTCGCGCGGTCGCGGCGACCGTCGGGCCGGGCCTGGCCGGCGCGCTGCTCGTGGGCGTCTCGTTCGCGAAGTCCCTCGCGCTCTGCTGGGACGTGCCGTTCGTCGGGGTGAACCACCTCGAGGGCCATCTCTACGCGTCGCTGCTCGAGGAGCCCGACCTCCCCCTACCGGCCACCGTGCTGCTCGTCTCCGGCGGCCACACGCTGCTCGTCGCGATGGAGGCTCCCGGGAGCTACGAGGTGCTCGGCGGGACCGTGGACGACGCGGCGGGTGAGGCGTTCGACAAGGTCGCGCGCTATCTCGGGCTCGGCTACCCGGGCGGCCCGGGGATCGAGCGCGCCGCCGCGTCCGGCGACCCGGCCGCGATCGCGCTCCCGCGGCCGATGCTCGCCGAGGGCCTGGACCTCTCGTTCAGTGGCCTCAAGACCGCGGTCGTCCAGCACGTGACCAAGCACCCGGAGGTCGCGACCCCGGACGTCGCGGCGTCGTTCCAGCAGGCCGCTGTCGACGTGCTCGTGCACAAGACGCTGCGTGCCGCCGAGCGTCGCGGCGCGCGCAGCGTCTGCCTCGCCGGCGGCGTCGCGGCCAACGGCCCGCTGCGCGCGCAGCTCGGCGCGGCATGCCGCGACCGGGGGTTGGCCTGCTTCCTGCCGAGCCGCGAGATGTGCACGGACAACGCGGCGATGATCGGCGCCGC
>DAHUXW010000020.1 GCA_027306925.1 Acidimicrobiaceae bacterium
CCGCGGCGGTCGGCCCGGCCCCGGTGGCCTCGTGCGCAGACGCGGCGCGGGCGGCCGGCTACACGGCGGACCAGCTCGCCGGCGCGTACGGCTTCGACGGCGCGTACGCCGCCGGGGACCTCGGCGCGGGCGTGTCCGTCGGCGTCGTCGCGTTCGCCCCGGTCGTCACCTCGGACATCGCGACCTACGCGTCGTGCTACGGGCTCGCCTACCCGTCGATCTCGGTCGTGCCCGTCGACGGCGGCGCGACCGGCAACGACCCCTCGAGCACGGTCGAGGCCGAGCTCGACGTCGAGGACCTCGTCGGCCTCGCGCCGCAGGTGCGCCTCGTCGTCTACGAGGGCGCGGACTCCGGCGACGGCGTCTCGGGCAACGCCGCGTACGACACGTACGCGACCGCGGTGGACGCGGACGCGGTCCGGGTGCTCTCGACGTCCTGGGGAGGGTGCGAGCCGTCCGTCGGGGCCGGGACCGCGCAGGCCGAGGACGTGCTGTTCGAGCAGGCCGCGCTCCAGGGCCAGACGGTCGTCGCCGCCGCGGGCGACGGCGGCTCCGAGGACTGCTACGGCACGATCCGCGGTGCCGGCGGCACGTCGCTCGCGGTCGACGACCCGGCGAGCCAGCCGTACGTGACCGGTGTGGGCGGCACGACGCTCGACGTCGGCGGCTCGCCGCCGGAGTCCGTGTGGAACACGACCCTCGGAGTCTCCACGCCCGGCGCCGGTGGTGGGGGCGTGTCGGGACTGTGGGCGATGCCCGCCTACCAGGCGGACGCGGCACCCGCGCTCGGCGTGCGCGGGCGGCTCGCCGCGTGCGGCCCGGGGGTCGCGGCCGGGGCGCGCGCGCCGGTCGCCGGCGCGGCGACGCCCGGGGGAACGTGCCGGGAGGTGCCGGACGTCGCGGCGAACGCCGGTGCCCCCTACGCGATCTACTGCACGGTCGGCGTCCCCGCGGACTGCGCGAGCGGTGGCTGGACCGGGCTCGGCGGAACGAGCGCCGCGGCACCGACGTGGGCCGCGCTGTTCGCGCTCGCCGACTCGAGCGCCGCGTGCGCGACGTCGGGTCCCGTGGGCTTCGCGAACCCGGCGCTCTACGCGATCGCGTCGCGGCACTACGCACAGGACTTCCGCGACGTCCTCGTCGGGAGCAACGACCTCACGGGGACCAACCCCGGCGACTACCAGGCGCGGCCCGGCTACGACCTCGCGAGCGGGCTCGGCACGCCGGTCGCGTCCCGGCCGGGCGGCGGTCTCGTCGCGGACCTGTGCGCCGCGCCCGCGCGCCGCGCGTCGCTCGGACAGCTCCCGCTCCCGAGCGTGACGGCGGTGGCCCCGCACGTGATCCGTGCCCGCCCCGGCGTGCACGTCACGATCACCGGGACCAACTTCTCCGGCGCGACGGCCGTCCGCTTCGGCGCCGCCGACGCGCAGTCGTTCACGGTGCGCACGCGCACGACGATCGCGGCGGTGGCCCCGGACGGCAGCGGCGCGGTGCACGTGACCGTCACGACGCGCGCCGGCACGAGCGCGCGCGGCGCGTCCGACGTGTTCGAGTACCTCGTGCGACCCGTGCTGTACCGGGTCGCACCGCCGACCGGACCCGCCCGCGGACGTGCGGTCGTGCTCGTCGGCGCGCACCTGGACGGGGCGGTCGCGGTGATGTTCGGCACGCGGCCCGCGGTGCGCTTCACGGTGCGCTCGCCGACGCGGATCGTCGCGGTCGCCCCCCCGGGGCGCGGATCGGTCCTCGTGAGCGTGCGGGCCCGCGGCGGCACGAGCGCGCGGCTCGCGAGCGACCGCTTCTCGTACACGGCCGGGACGTGACCACCGGCGCGCGCGGCGCACCGTCGATCGTCCTTCTCACGCGGGACCTGCGGGTCGACGACAACCCCGCGCTCGCGCGCGCGGCGGAGGACGGACCGGTCGTCGCGCTCTTCGTGCTCGACGAGCGCCTGCTCCGCAGCCCGACGACCGGGCCGAACCGCGTCGCGTTCCTCCTCGACTCCCTCGGCGACCTCCGACGCTCGCTCCGCGAGCGCGGCGGCGAGCTGTTCCTGCGCCGCGGCGACCCCGCCAGCGTCGCAGCAGCGGCCGCGGCGCGCGTCGGCGCGCGCACCGTCCACCTCGCCGCGGACGTGACCTCCACCGCGAGGCGCAGGCACGCGGACCTCGTGCGTCGGTGCGCCGTCGCCGGCGTGCGGGTCGCCGAGCACCCCGGGATCGCCGTCGTCGACCCATCGGCGCTGCGGCCGACCGGCGGCGGCGACCACTACCGGGTGTTCACCCCGTACTCGCGGGCGTGGCGCGACGCCCCGCGACGCGCGCTGCTCGCGGCACCGGCATCCCTGGAGCCGCCCGGCGGTATCGAGCCCGGCGAGCTCCCGACCCTTCGGGAGCTCGCCGGCGGCGCCGACCCCGTCGGCCGGCGGAGGTTCGCGCCGCTCGAGATGCCCGATCCGTCGCCGGAGCGAGATCGCGGCGGCGAGCACGCCGCGTGGCTCGGGCTCGACGAGTTCGCGGGGCTCGCGGCGTACGCGGAGCGGGCGAGCTCGCTGCGCGCGGACGCCACGACCAGGGTCGCGGCTCACCTCCACTTCGGGTGCGTATCGCCTGCAGCGCTCGAGCGCTGGGCGCTCGAGCACGCGTCGCAGGACGAGCAGGACGGCACGCCGCCTGCGCCCGGGTCGCCCGGCGGCCCGGGCGCAGGCGTGGAGGCGTTCGTCCGCCAGCTCTGCTGGCGGGACTTCTTCCTCTCGGTCACTCGCGCGTTCCCCTCGATCTCGCGCACGGACTACCGGCCACGGCCGACCGCGTGGCGGCGCGACGAGCGCGAGCTCTCGGCGTGGAAGAAGGGGCGCACCGGGGTGGACATCGTGGACGCGGCCATGCGCCAGCTCCTCGCCGAGGGTTTCGTGCACGGCCGGGCGCGGCTCGTCGCGTCCTCGTACCTCGTGAAGACCCTTCGCCACCACTGGACCGAGGGCGCGGCCCACTACCTGTACTGGTTGAGCGACGGCGACGTCGCGAGCAACTCGGGAAACTGGCAGTGGATGGCGGGCACCGGGAACGACACGCGCCCGAACCGCGTGCTCAACCCCGTGCGACAGGCCGAGCGCTGGGACGCGGACGGCGCGTACCGCGCCCGATATCTCGGCTCCGGCGCGGCGCAGAGCCGGCTGCCGTGGTGCTAGCGCCGATCAGCTAACCTCTGCGACGCCATGGGATCTCTCATCAAGAAGCGCCGCAAGCGCATGCGCAAGAAGAAGCACAAGAAGATGCTCAAGCGCACGCGTTGGCAGCGACGCTCCAAATAGCAGCACCGGGCGCCGCGCCGATCGCGTCGGCGCGCACGCCCATCTCGCCGTACGTTCCTGCGGTGCGAACGCGACCGTTCACGGCGCGTACGCCCCGGCCGTCCGTCCGACGCTGACCGCGGCGCGCCCGCCGTCGTCGGCCACGGCCGCGACGACGTCCTGCCGGAGCGCGGATCCCTCGGACTCGTCGCACGCGACGTACCAGGTCGACCCGCTCCCCGCGAGCACCGGCACCCGGCCGGACGCCTCGGCGAGCAGGTCCCTCCAACGCGACAGCCGCGGCTCGACCGCGAGCGCGGCCCGCTCGAGGTCGTTCACGGGACCCTCGCCGCCGACCGGCGGGCCCACCTCGTCGAACGCCCGGTAGACGAGCGCGGTCGAGACGAAGAGCGCGGGCGTGAGCAGCACGTAACACGCGCGGTCGGTGCCCAGCGCCTCGACGCGCTCGCCGATCCCGCTCACGATCGCCCGACCCCCGGTCACGCAGAACGGCACGTCGGCCCCGAGCGCCGCCGCGAGCAGCGGGTCGGTCACGCCCGCCCAGCGCAGGATCGCCGCCGCGTCGGCCGAGCCGCCGCCGAGGCCCGCGCCCGGCGGGATCCGCTTCACGAGCCGCACGCTCGCGCGCCGCCGCGCGAGCGCGAGCGCCCGCAGCACGAGGTTGTCCGGCCCGGTCGGCACCGGCGCGGCGGCGGCCGCGGAGCCCGGCCCCACCCACTCGACGGCGTCGACGACCTCGAGCTCGCCCGGTCCGGCCACCCCGTCGGGCGCGGCGGCGATCTCGAGGTCGTCGCCGAGATCGAGCGTCACCATCTCCGAGCGGATGAGGTGGTAGCCGTCGTCGCGCCGCCCGGTCACGGCGAGCGTGCGCGTCAGCTTTGCGAGCGCCCGCTCGCGATGGACCGCTGGCATCGTGCAAGTGTGCCCCACTCGGCGACGCCGAGCTCCTCGGCGCGCGCGGTGGCCGGTATGCCCGCGAGCCCGTACGCCTCCGCGTCGACGAGGCCGGCGAGCGCGCGCCGGAGCATCTTGCGCCGCCCGGCGAACCCGGCACGCACGAGGACGTCGATCTCGGCGAAGGTCGCGAGCGCCGGGTCGACCGCGGGGGCGTCCCGCCGCACGATCTCGACGAGGGCGGACTCGACGTTCGGCCGCGGGTGGAACACCTCGGCCGAGACGAGCCCGGCGAGGCGCGCGCGCGCGAAGTAGGCGACGCGCACCGAGACCGCGCCGTACGCCTTGCCGCCCGGCGACGCGGCGAGGCGCTCCGCGACCTCGCGCTGCACCATTACGAGGATCCTCGTGACCTGCGGTACGTGCCTGAGCACGTCGAGCACCAGCGGGGTGGCGACGTTGTACGGCAGGTTCGCGACGAGCGCCCAGCCGGGCGCCGCGCCGAGGAGCGTTCCCCAGTCGACGTCGCGCGCGTCCGCCTCGACGACGCGCACGGTCTCGGGGACGACCGAGCGGAGCACGGGCACGAGCCGGCGGTCGATCTCGACCGCGGTCACGGACGCCCCGGTCGCGGCGAGCGCGAGCGTGAGCGAGCCGAGCCCGGGTCCGATCTCGACGACGCGGTCGCCCGGCCCGACGCCCGCGAGCCGCGCGATGCGCTCGACCGTGTTGGGGTCGACGACGAAGTGCTGGCCGAGCGACTTCGTCGGCACGAGCCCGTGCGCGTCGAGCAGGCGGCGGACGTCGCCGCGCCCGAGGCGCCCGGGCTCGCTCACTGCGAGCCGGTCGGCGCCCGCCGGTCGCCGGCGGAAGCCGCGCGGGGCGGGGCGGCCCCGGTCGTCTCGTCCGGCCCGATCGCGAACACGACCTGCGCGTTCGCCCTCGTCGCAGCCGCGACCTCGCGCGCCGGCAGGCGCTTCACCGCGGCGAGGGCCTGCCCGACGACCGGGATGCGCCGCGGCTCGTTCTGCTCGCCACGATGCGGCACGGGCGCGAGGTACGGCGCGTCCGTCTCGACGAGCATGCGGTCGAGCGGGCAGATCGCCGCAGCCTCGCGGACGTCCCCGGCGCTCTTGAACGTCACGATCCCGCTGAACGAGAGGTACGCGCCGGCGTCGAGGCAGCGGCGCGCCTCGTCGGGCCCGCCCGTGAAGCAGTGGACGATCGTGCGCTCCGGCACGCCCTCGCCGGCGAGGACCGCGAACGTGTCGTCCCACGCGTCGCGAGTGTGCACGACGAGCGCGAGGTCGAGCTCGCGTGCGAGCGCGACCTGCGCGGCGAACGCCTCGCGCTGGCGCTCGCGCGGCGAGTGGTCGTAGTGGTAGTCGAGGCCGCACTCCCCGATGCCGACGACCGCGCCGGGCGGGCGCCACCCCGCGGGCGGCACCGCGGCGAGCTGCCGCGCGAGCCCGGCGACGCTCTCGACGCCGTCGCGCGCGTCGTGGGGGTGCAGGCCGACGGTCGCCCACGCGAGGGGCGACGCAGACGGCGCGCTCGCCGCGATCCCCGACGCGCGCCGGGCGATCTCGACCGCCCGGCGCGAGGTCTCGAGGCCGGTCCCGATGCACACGACGCGGGCGACGCCAGCCTCGACCGCGCGTGCGAGGGCCGCGTCGAGGTCGTCGAGGTCCTGGAGGTGGCAGTGGCTGTCGGTCCAGGCGCCCTCGTGCCCCGCCGGCGCGTCCACGACGCTCATCGCGACCGCGCGGCCTCGGCCGGTGCGGCCTCGTGCGCGCGGCGCGGGAAGATCGGCTCGCCCTTCGTCACCGGCACGCCGCCGGGGTAGCCGCCCCACGCGAGGTCGCCGCCGGGGAGGGCCGCGCGGCCCGGGGCGTCGGGCCGGCCGGTGAGCCCGAGGCGCCGCCAGATCTCGGCCGCGGCGACCGGAACGGCCGGGCTCGCGAGGACGACGACGATGCGCAGCGCCTCGAGCGCGTCGCCGAGCACCGCGTCGACCTCGGGCCCGGGAGCCATCTTCCACGGCTCGGCGGACTCGAGCGCCGCGTTGGTCTCGTGGACGAGCCGCCACGTCGCGCCGAGCGCGTCGTGCGGCGCGAAGCGGGCCCACGCGGCACGTGCCTCGTCGACGACCTGCGCGGCGACGGTCGCGAGGTGGTTCGAAGCCGTCGCGGCGCGCGGCGCGGGCCCGATCCCGCCGCACTTGGACCCGACGACGGTCGCGACGCGCTGCGCGAGGTTGCCGAGGTTGTTGGCGAGGTCCGCGTTGTAGCGGGCGACGAGCGCCTCGTAGGAGAAGTCCCCGTCGGAACCGAGCACGACCTCGCGCAGCAGGTGGTAGCGGAGGGCGTCGACACCGAGGTCCGCGGCGAGCTCGACCGGGTCGATCTGGTTCAGCCTGGACTTCGACATCTTCTCGCCACCGACGAGCAGGAAGCCGTGGACCACGAGCTGGTGCGGCGGCTCGATCCCCGCCGCCATGCACATCGCCGGCCACCACACGCAGTGGAACCGGAGGATGTCCTTGCCCACGAGGTGGTGGACCGACGGCCACCACCTCGCGAACCCCTCCTCGTCCTGCCCGTACCCCGCGGCAGTCGCGTAGTTCACGAGCGCGTCGTACCAGACGTAGACGACGTGCTCGGGGTCCCACGGCACCGGGATCCCCCAGTCGATCGAGGTGCGCGAGATCGAGATGTCCTCGAGGCCCCGGCGGATGAACGAGACCGCCTCGTTGCGCTTCGAGTCCGGGACGACCACGCCCGGGTGCGCGTCGTACCACTCGAGGAGCCGGTCCGCGAAGGCCGACAGGCGGAAGAAGTAGTTCTCCTCGACGAGCCATTCGACCGGCCGCAGGTGCACCGGGCAGTGGTGGTCGCCGACGAGCTCGGGCTCGTTGTAGTAGGCCTCGCAGGACACGCAGTACCAGCCGGAGTACTCGCCCTTGTAGATGTGCCCGTTGTCGTAGATCGCCTGGGTGAAGCGTTGGACCGCGAGCGTGTGGCGCGGCTCGGTCGTCCGGATGAAGTCGTCGTTCGTGACGAGCAGGACGCGCCAGGCCTCGCGGAACCACTCGGCGGTCTCGTCGGTCCACGCCTCGGGGGTCATCTGCTGCTCGGCCGCGCGGCGCGCGATCTTCAGCCCGTGCTCGTCGGTCCCCGTGAGGAACTTCACCTCCTCGCCGCAGAGCCGGTGCCAGCGCGCGAGCGCGTCCGCGGTCACGGTCGTGTACGCGGTCCCGAGGTGGGGACGGTCGTTCGGGTAGTAGATGGGCGTGGTCACGTAGAACCGTTCGGGCACGACCGGTAGCGTACCGGCACGACCCGAGCCCACCAGGTGCGCCGGCGGGCCGGGGAGGGTCAGCTCCTCGGCAACTCGACGGCGGCCGCGTACGCGTCACGCCGGGACGCGCCGAGCAGCACGACCGCCGCGGTGACCGCGTCGCGTCGCGCGAGCCCGGCCGCGACGAGGTCCGCGACCGCCGAGGCGACCGCGTCCTGCTCGGCCGCGCGCCCGGGAGGGGCCGCGTCGACGACGACGACGTGCTCGCCGCGCGGGGCCGACCCGCGCACGTGCGCGACGGAACCGGCGAGCGTGCCGCGCCACGTCTGCTCGTGGAGCTTCGTGAGCTCGCGCGCCACGACGACGCGCCGCTCGTCCCCGCACGCGGCCGCGAGCTCCGCGAGCGTCGCGCCGAGCCGGACCGGCGACTCGTAGACGACGCTCGGGTGCGGGGCGGCCGCGATCTCCGCGATCCTCGACCGGCGCTCGGGGCCCTTGCGCGGCAGGAAGCCCTCGAAGCGCCAGCGCGCCGTCGCCATGCCGCTCACGACGAGCGCGGCGAGCAGCGCGGACGGCCCGGGCACGGCGACGACCTCGACTCCCGCGGAGGCCGCGGCCGACACGAGGCGCTCCCCCGGGTCGGACACGAGCGGCGTCCCGGCGTCGGAGACGAGCGCGACGTCGGCGCCCGCGAGCAGGTCGTCGACGAGCGCGGCCGTGCGCTCGTGCTCGTTGTGCGCGTGGAGCGACACGAGCTTCGGCGGCGCGATGCCCGCGAGCGCGAGGAGCCGCCCCGTCCGGCGGGTGTCCTCGCACGCGAGGACGTCGCCCGACGCGAGGACGGCGCGCGCCCGGGCGGAGAGGTCGCCGAGGTTCCCGATCGGGGTCGCGACGACGGTCAACGTTCCCGGAGCGCCGGAGCGCTCCGCCGTCACTCCTTCAGCTCCAGCACGTCGCCCGCCCGCAGTCCCCAGCGGTCGAACGACCCGGCCTCGGCCACGAGCACGCTGCGGGCGCGGGCGCGGGCGCGGTCGGCCCCGCCGCGCCCGAGGTGCGACCCGCGGAGCACGACGAGATCCGCGTCGAGGTAGGCGACGTCCGCGCCCCGGCGCCCGCCGAGCCCGTGGACCGCCACCGTCCCGCTCGCGATCGCGGCCGGCGCGCCGCTCGAGCCGTCCGCCGCGACCGAGCGGAGCGCGGCACGCCGGGACGTGACGACGTCGATGCTCGCGAGCACCTCTCCTCGACGCAACAGCCAGGCCATCGCCCTCTCCGGCGGGGGCGGTGCACCTGCGCGCCGCGCGCCCGCACACCGAACGCTACCGCCGCTCGGCCCGCCCGGCGCGGCCGCCTGGTCCCGTCGGCAGCACGCGGTG
>DAHUXW010000027.1 GCA_027306925.1 Acidimicrobiaceae bacterium
GCGACGCCCCCGGCGTAGAAGCTCGCGGACGCGGAGTCGATCTCGCCCGGGTACTGCCCGCAGGCGAATCGCACGCCCGCGCGTCGCCAGACCCACGCGGCGAAGTCCGCGCACCACTGCTCGTCGCGGTTCGCGTTGCCGCAGTCCGCGGCACCCGCCCGCCAGTACGCGCTGTACCGGTTGCAGTACGTGCCGCTCGGGCTCGTGCGGTAGCCGAGCCGGCTGTCGGCGGCCGCGACGAGGCGCGTCTCGAGCGGCGTGAGCGACGGCGGGCGCGCCGCCGGGGGCAGAAGCGACGCGACGAGCAGCGCGAGGCCGGCGACCACGAGGAGCGTCCCACCGCCGCGACGCGGCGACGGCGGTACTCGGCGCGTCGCGGCCTCCCGGCTGTCGGCGCGTCGCGGCCTCCCGGCCGCCCGTGCGCGTCCCGCGAGCCCCGTACACTCGCCACGTGCGTCAGACGGTGGCCGGGAGATGATCC
Organism: Acidimicrobiaceae bacterium; assembly: GCA_027306925.1. Classification (GTDB taxonomy): domain Bacteria; phylum Actinomycetota; class Acidimicrobiia; order Acidimicrobiales; family Bog-793; genus JAJZBW01. Next base: position 482 of record DAHUXW010000027.1, read on the forward strand.
TCGTCTGCGGCGAGACGGTGCTGGACATGCACCGGCGGGCATCGGCGGCCGCGGGAGCGGGCGCGGCGTGCTTCGTGGCCCTCCCGGGCGGCAGCCCGGCGAACACCGCGGTCGCGCTCGCCCGTCTCGGCGCCGAGTCCGGGCTGTGCGCGCGGCTCTCGTCGAGCCCGCTCGGCGCGCTGATCCGCGGGCACCTCTCCGCCAACGGCGTCGACCTGCGCCACTGCGTCGACGCGCCCGAGCCCGCGAGCCTCGCGTTCGTCGACCTCGACCTCGCGGGAGCCGCGTCCTACAGCTTCTACGTCGAGGGCGCGGCCGACTGGCAGTGGCGCCTCGAGGAGCTCCCCGCGGACCTGCCGGACTCCGTGTCCGTCCTCCACACGGGCTCGATCGCCTCGATGCGGGAGCCGGGACGGGCGGCGATACTCGACTGGCTCCGCCGCGAGCGCCGGGGCCGCGCGGTGTCGTTCGACCCGAACGTGCGGCCTGCGCTCGTCGGGCCACGGCCCGACGCGCGGCACGCGGTCGAGCAGGTCGTGTCGACCTCGGACCTCGTGAAGGCGAGCGACGAGGACGTCGAGTGGCTCTACCCGGCGACCCCCGTCGCGCAGGTCGTCGCGCGCTGGCACGAGCTCGGTGCCGCCGTCGTCGTCGTGACCTCGGGAGCCGACGGTGCGAGCGCCTTCACACGCGGCACCGAGGTGAGCTGCCCGGCGAGGGAAGTGGCCGTGGCCGACACCGTCGGGGCGGGCGACGCGTTCGCCGCGGGCCTCCTCCACCACCTCACGCGGGAGGGCTTGCTCGACGACTTGCGGGCGGCACGGCTCGACACTGACGCGCTCCGCACCGCGCTCGACTACGCCGGCGCGGTTTCCGCGCTCACGTGCTCACACGCCGGCGCGGACCCGCCGACCGGCGCCGCGGTCGACGCGCTCCTCGCCGCCGGGGACTTACCGCGCGGGTAGGCGGCACGGCCGGCCCGTCGGGCGCGATCAGCTGCCGAGCACGACCACGGACCGGAGCACGTCGCCGCGCTCCATCGCGTGGAACGCGCCCTCGACGCCGTCGAGCGGGATCGTCTCGGAGACGAACCGGTCGAGGTCGAGCCGGCCCTGGAGGTAGAGGTCGACGAGCATCGGGAAGTCCCGCGAGGGCAGGCAGTCCCCGTACCAGCTCGCCTTGATGCGCCCGCCGCGCCCGAAGAGCTCGATCATCGGGAGCTCGACGCGCATCTCGGGCGTCGGGACGCCCACCTGGACGACCGTGCCCGCGAGGTCGCGGGCGAAGAACGCCTGCTCGAACACCTTCGGGTTCCCGACGGCCTCGATGCACACGTCCGCGCCGTTGCCGCCCGTGAGCTCCCGGATCGCCGCGACGGGGTCGCCGGCGCTCGCGTCCACGGCGTCCGTCGCGCCGAGCTCCCGTGCGAGTGCGAGCTTCCTCGGATCGAGGTCGACGGCGATCACCTGCACCGCCCCGGCCAGCCGGGCGCCCACGATCGCAGCGCACCCGACGCCGCCGCAGCCGAAGACCGCGACCGAGTCGCCCGGACCGACCTCGCCCGTGAACATCGCCGCGCCGAGACCGGCCATCACGCCGCATCCGAGCAGGCCCACGGCCTCGGGCCGCGCCGCGGCGTCCACCTTCGTGCACTGCCCCGAGGCGACGAGCGTCTTCTCCGCGAACGCACCGATGCCGAGCGCCGGCGACAGCGGCGTGCCGTCGGCGAGCGTCATCTTCTGCGACGCGTTGCGCGTCGCGAAGCAGTACCAGGGCCGGCCCCGCCGGCACGACCGGCACTCGCCGCACACGGCGCGCCAGTTCAGCACGACGAAGTCGCCGGGCGCGACCGACGTCACCCCCGGCCCGACCTGCTCGACGACGCCCGCTGCCTCGTGCCCGAGCAGGAACGGGAAGTCGTCGTTGATCCCGCCCTCCCGGTAGTGCAGGTCCGTGTGGCACACACCGCACGCCTGCACCGCGACGACCACCTCGCCCGGGCCGGGTTCGGGCACGATGACCGTCTCGATAGAGACCGGCTCGCCCTTCGCCCTCGCGACCACGCCCCTGACCTCGACCGCCATCGAGCCCCTCCGTCCGTGCCGTCCGACCGACGGCGCCCACCGTACCGCCGCCCCGGCTTCGGGCGCCCCGAAGACGTCGGGAGGCGCCCGACGCACTGCACCCGCCACCCGGCGTGTCGGCACAATCACTCTGAGCATTTATATCAAATACCAGCGCGAGAATTACACGCCTGATAGTTATATGTGACGAGAAGATGACCACGCACGATGGGGACGTGCCCACCGTGACGGGGTGCGTCTGTCCGCGCACGGCGGGGTCCGTTGATCAGGTCGCCGTGTGTCAGTCACCCAGGTGCACCGTGGGTATTTCGTCTCGTCAGCGTTCCGGTGCCGTCACGTCGAAGGCGCGGCGGACTGCCATTGTGTACGCCCTGGCCGTTTGGCTAACCTCTGAGCGTGACGACCATGCGGCCGGAACTCATCCACGATGATATGCCGGATCTTGCTCCGGAGATTTACCGTCAACGACTCGTCGTCGAAGGCCTCTGCGCGACGGAGATCGACGACGTCGCGATCCGCGACTACCTTACGCGGCTGTCGGATGTGTGCGGCATGCGGAGCCTCATCGAGCCGGTCACCCACCGCTCGGACGCGTACGGATGGGCCGGCTGGATCCACTGGGAGACGTCCGGCGCGCACCTCTACGCGTGGGAGCGACCGGCGCTCTTCTTCAGTGTCGACATCTACACGTGCGCACCGTTCGCGACCGCGGACGTGCTCGAGTTCACCCAGGCGTACTTCGCGGCGACGCGCATCGTCGCGCGGGAGTTCTGACACGGGCACGGTCACCCGCCCCGGGTCCGCGCCGACGACGGACGCGGCGATGCGGGACTTCGTCGGCGCCGTCGTCGACACCGAGGTTCCCGAGCCGATGGGGGCGTACATGTTCGGGCCGTACGAGGCAGGTTCGGAGATCTGCCGCCACGTCGAGCGCACCGTCTTCCTCGAGGCCTTCGGAAACACCCCTGAGCTGCTCGAACAGGAGTACGGCGCCTACGAGCGGACGAGCGTGTTCCTCTGCGTCGTCGACCACCGCCGGCGGCTGCCCGCCGGCGCGGTCCGGCTCATCCTGCCCGAGCCGGGCGGGCCGGGGCTGAAGACGCTGAACGACCTCGAGCCGGTTTGGGGCGAGCCGGCGGACACGCTGCTCGCGCGTGCGGGCGTCGCCGCGCCGCGCGACGCGTCGTGGGACGTCGCGACGCTCGCCGTCATGCCCGAGTACCGTGGGGCCGCGGCGGCGGGGCTCGTGAGCATCGCCCTCTACCAGTCGGGGGTCCGCGCGGCCCGACGCGCGGGCGTGGACTGGATGATCGCGATCCTCGACGTCGTCGTGCACCGGATGGCGCGCCTCAAGTTCCAGGGCCCGTTCGTCCCGTTCGCGCCAGCACGCAGCTACCTCGGATCGGCGGCGAGCTTTCCCGTGTACCTGCACATCTCCGAGTGGGAGCACCGAGTCGCGGTGGCCGACCCGGCGATCCACGACGTCATGTTCGACGCGCGCGGCATCGAGGCCGCCGTGCGCCCGCTCGACCTCGCTCGCGTCGCCGCGCTCGTGCCCGCGTCGCCCGCGGCGTCCCGTCGCGACGTCCCCGAGCAGGAACCGAGCCACCACGTCGCCTGACGGCCGCCCCCGGCGCCGCGTCACGCGACGATCGTCGCTCCGGCCGCGGGCACCGTCGAGCGGGCCGCACCGGCGATCCCGCCCGGCTGGGCGCGCGACAGCAGCCGCACGACGTCGATGAGCTGGTCCGCGCGGACGGGCCGCGAGTAGAGGTAGCCCTGTAGCGAGTCGCACCCGAGCGCGACGAGCCGCTTCGCCTGCTCGACGGTCTCGACGCCCTCGGCGACGGTCTCCATGCCGAGCGCGCGCGCGATCGCGACGATCGCCGCGACGAGCGTGTCGGCCGCGCTGTCGGGGTCGCGAAGACCCTCGACGAAGCTGCGGTCGATCTTGAGCTTGTCGACGGGCAGGCGCTGGAGGTACGCGAGGGAGGAGTACTCGGTCCCGAAGTCGTCGATCGCAAGGCGCACGTCGAGGCGGCGCAGCGCGTCGAACGCGGCCATCGCGGTGTCGGGATCGCCCATGACGACGGTCTCGGTCAGCTCGAGGCAGAGCGCCGAGCCCGGGAGCCCGTGCTTCTCGAGCATCCGGCCGACGTGCTCGGCGAGGAGCTCGTCGCGCAGCTGGACCGCCGAGAGGTTCACTGCGACGTTGAGCTCTTCGAGACCCGGGGTCGAACGCGCGACCGCGACCTGGCGGAGCGCCTCGTCGAGCACGTAGCCCCCGATCTCGATGATGAGGTCGCTCTCCTCCGCGAGCGGTATGAACCGCGTCGGCATGATGACGCCGAGCGTCGGGTGCAGCCAGCGCACGAGCGCCTCGACGCTCACGATCGACCCGGTCGTCGTCGAGACGATCGGCTGGAACGCGAGGTGGAGCTCGCGACGTGCGACCGCGTGGCGCAGGTCGCGCTCGATCTCGACCCGCTCGGCGAGCTGCGCCCGCATCGAGTCGTCGAACACCGCGACCGCGTCGCGGCCCGCCTCCTTCGCCCGGTACATCGCGGTGTCGGCGTCGCGGATGAGCACCTCCGCGCTCATGTCGGGCGTGCCGCCGGGGACGCAGGCGAGGCCGATGCTCGCGGTCACGAAGAACTCCGTCTCGTCGACCGTGAAGGGCTCCCGCAGGCAGTGCCGGAGCCGGTTCGCGAACTCGAGCGCGTCGGCGACCCCGACGGTCTGGCCGAGGACGATGACGAACTCGTCGCCGCCGATGCGGGTCACGAGGTCCGACGGCCGGACGTTCTTCTGCAGGCGGGACGCGACCTGGACGAGGAGCTCGTCGCCGAGCGTGTGCCCGACCGTGTCGTTGATGAGCTTGAACCGGTCGATGTCGAGGAAGAGCAGGCCGACCGGCGAGTCGTCGGTCGCGGCCTTCGCGAGCGTCCCGGTGAGGTGCCGCTCCATCATCCTGCGGTTCGGCAGGCCGGTGAGCCCGTCGTGCAGGGCCTGGAAGCTGAGCCTCGCCTCGGAGCGCTCGGCGACCCGCAGCGCCCGCAGGATCTGGAGGATCGCGGTGCCGGTGAGCAGGATGATGATGCCGAACAGCACGACGCGCTGGTCGATCGCGCCCTGTCCGGAGCGGAGCACGAGGACCGCCGGAACGCTGAGCGCGACCGCGACGAGCCCGATGCGCCCGACCGGCCACGACGCGGGCGAGCCCTTCGCGGGCTCCGTGAGCTCGCGCATCGACGGGTCGGTGACGCCCGCGCCCGCCGCGACGAGCGCCGTCACGTACATGAGGTCCATGACGCGAAGGCTGTGGACGATGCTGAGCAGGTTGAGCGTCGCGAGGACGTCGCCGACGAACATCGAGCTCACCGCCGTGACGAGGTACCGCTCGGACACGCCCGGGCGCCTGCCCGCGCCGAAGGCGATCTGCAGCATGATGACGACGAGCGCGAGCGAGAGCGCCGGGTAGAGCAGGACGACGAGCCGGACGATCGACGAGACGTCCCGCCGGGCGAAGACGGGCTCGATGAGGAAGACCCAGCAGCACGCGAGGAGCGCGAGCGACGCCATGAGCCCGTCGAGGATGATGCCGAGGCTGTGTCGCCGGACGCGCTCGCGCTCTCGTGCGAAGCCGATCAGGCCGACGAGCAGGAGCACGTACCCGGGGATGATCACCGCGTCCGGGGCGAGCGACCGGCCGCCGTTCAAGACGCTCGAGAGCTGGGCCCCCTGGCGGATCACGTTGCCGGCGAGGAACAAGATGAACGCCGTGAACACGCACCACCACGGCCACGCGGTCGACGGCTTGTTCCTCCGGATCGCGAACGCGATCACGACCGAGGAGCCGACGGCGCTCGCGGCGAGGGCGAGCCACACGGCGGGCGACGCCACGTCCACGAGCGCGAGCACGGCCCACAGCGCGAGGACGAACGCGAGGCGGCGGCTCGCGAAGGAGGACCGGGGTGCGCCTCGCACGCCCGGATCCGCGCTCTGCGGCAGCTCTCCAGTCGACGTAGCCATCGTCTATCGTTCGACTCCCAATCGGCTGCCATTGAGCCGATAGCGCCGACAACCTCGACTTTCGCGCCACGTATAGTGGTGCGCACGAAGCTTAGGCCACTTCGCGTGGCGGTGTGCACGTAGAGCGCACGCAGCACCGCACAGCGTGCTCGCGAGAACGGCCGCGCACCCGCGGCACCGAGCCGCGTGCCGGCCGCCCGGCGGCGCGCGGCAGCCGCGGCGCCGAAGCCTCAGCGGACGCGCTCGAAGACGCTCTCGATGTGCAGCGACTTCGCCGGGCCCGTGATCCGCCAGCTCAGCGACCAGCGCCGCTTCGAGCCGAGCACGTACCGGCCTGCGTAGCGGTCGGAGCCGCACCGGTGCTCGGTCTCGAAGCCGGCCGGCGACAGCTCCCCGTCGTGGAAGGCGCGACCGTCGGCGAACTCGACCCGGAAACGGTGCGCGCCGTCGGGCAGGTAGCGGTACGAGCGCGTCGCGCGGCCCCGGTGACCTGGGAGCTCGAGCTCGCCGCTCTCGGTGTAGGCGAGGAGGCCGAGCTCCGTCCGCTCGAAGCTCGCGCTCCCCCGGAACCGGCCCCTCGTCGCCCGGCGCTCGTCGGCGATCACGCGCGAGAGCTCCCAGCGCCCCTCCAGGTAGTCGAGCGGCGCGTGGATCCGTCCCGTGCCGACCGGAGCCGCGGGCGGTCCGACCGCGCGGCCGTCGGACGCCGCGCTAGCGCGCGCGGTCACAATCCGCCGCCTCACGCAGAGTCAGGTTCACGCGCGGCCCTACCGGGCGCGACGACCTCGGTACCGAGTGCTGCCACCGCCGCTGGGTCGCCCCGCCCATGACGAGCAGGTCGCCGTCCGCGAGGACGATCTCCACGCGGGACCGGCCGGCCGAGGGCCCGGCCGGCCTCGGCCGGAGGACGAAGCGGCGTGACGCGCCGAGCGACAGGGACGCGACGAGCGGGTCGGGACCGAGGTACGCCTCGTCGTCCGCGTGCCAGCCGACCGCGTCGCGCCCGTCACGGTACAGGTTCACGAGAGCGGCGTCCGGGCGCATCGAGTACGTCTCGGCGAGGAAGCGCCGGAGCGCCGCGAGCCCGGGGGGCCACGGAGCGGCAGCCGTCGTGGCCGAGTAACGCGACGCCGCCGAGTAGCCGCGCTCGCCGATCCAGGCCGTGAGGCGCGGCTGCGCGACCGCGCGCCCGAACAGCGTGATCGACTCCTGCGCCCATTCGAGGCCGTCGAGCAACTCGCGGAGCAGCGCACCGCCATCTGCGAGCCAGGCGGGGCGGTAGTCGACCCACGACTCGTCGTCGAGGGCGCGCCGCCCGCCGGGCCGCAGCGGTGAGGAGCCCCCCGGGCGGGGCGGGGCGCTCGCCCGCCCTCCCGTGGCGCGACCGCTCAGTCCGTGACCGCCTCGCCCGTCGCCGGGTCGAAGAAGTGGAGTCGACCGGGGTCGAGCGCGAAGCGCGCCGTGCGGCCGGTCACGAGCCGGGCGCGGGGCTCGACGCGTGCGACGCCCTCGCCGCCGATCGCGAGCGCGCCCGAGGCGAGGCCCTCGGCGTCGGCGTCGCGCGCGCCCTCGGCCTCG
>DAHUXW010000056.1 GCA_027306925.1 Acidimicrobiaceae bacterium
CATCAACGGGACCCCCGAGTACGTGCTCGCCGCCTGCGACGCGTCCCTCCAGCGCCTCGGGGTCGAGGTCATCGACCTCTACTACCAGCACCGCGTCGACCCGAAGGTCCCGATCGAGGACACGGTCGGCGCGATGGCCGAGCTCGTCGCGCAGGGCAAGGTGCGCTACCTGGGGCTGTCCGAGGCGGCGCCCGCGACGATCCGACGAGCGCACGCGGTGCACCCGATCAGCGCGCTCCAGACCGAGTACAGCCTCTGGACGCGCGAGTGCGAGGACGACGTGCTGCCGACCGTCCGCGAGCTCGGGATCGGATTCGTCTCCTACAGCCCGCTCGGGCGCGGCTTCCTGACCGGTCGCTTCTCCGACGCCGAGCTCGCGCCGGACGACTTCCGCCGCCACCACCCCCGGTTCATGGGCGAGAACCTCGAGCGCAACCGTGCGATCGTCACCGCCGTCGAGGACCTCGCCGCGTCGAAGGGGTGCACCCCCGCACAGCTCGCGCTCGCGTGGGTGCTCACGCGCGGCCGGGACGTCGTGCCGATCCCGGGAACGAAGCGCCTCGCGTACCTCGAGGACAACCTCGCGGCCACCGAGGTCGCGCTCGACGCGGACGACCTCGCGCGGCTCGAGGAGCGGATCCCGAAGGGGGCGGCGTCGGGTGACCGTTACGCGGACATGAGCTCGATCGACCGCTGACCCGGCGAGCGGGCTCGCGCGCCCCAGCCCGTGCGCGCCCCAGCCCGTGCGTCTGGCAGGATTGTCCGATGAGCGCGGCACGGCGCGCGCCGTTCGGGCGCCGCAGGTCGGGACGTGGCCTCGCGGGAAGGAGGGCGCGGTGAGCCCGGCTCTGCGCCCCGTGAGCTCGGCGGCACCCCCGCAGCGACCCCGTCCGCGAGTCGTGGTCGTCGGGTCCGGATTCGCCGGCCTGAACGCGGCCCTCGCGCTCGCGGGCGCCCCGGTCGACGTGACCCTCGTGGACCGGGACAACTACCACGGGTTCTGGCCGCTGCTCTACCAGGTCGCGACCGCGGGCCTCGGGCCCGACGACATCGCGCACCCCGTCCGCGCGATCTTCGCGGGCCACCAGAACGTCACGGTCCGCCTCGGCATCGTCACCCAGGTCGACGTCGAGCAGCACCGTGTCGAGCTCGACCATGGCGAGGTGCTCCTCTACGACTACCTCGTGCTCGCGGTCGGCAGCTCGACGAGCGACTTCGGCATCCCCGGCGTGCGCGAGCACGCGTTCCCGCTGAAGACGCTGCCGGAGGCCGTGCACCTCCGGAACCACATCCTCACCGCGTTCGAGCACGCGGACTCGGACCGGAGCGCGATCCCCGAGGGGCTGCTCACGATCGTCCTCGCAGGCGGCGGGCCGACCGGAGTCGAGATGGCCGGCGCGCTCTCGGAGCTCATCGGGACGAACCTCGCGCTCGACTTCCGCCACCTCGACGTGACCGCGGCGCGCGTCGTGCTCGTCGAGGCGACCGACCGCCTGCTCGGCGGGTTCTCCGAGCGCTCCCAGCAGGAGGCGCTCTCGACGCTGCGCAACAAGGGCGTCGAGGTCCTCCTCGGGGCACCGCTCGCGAAGGTGACCGCGGACGGCGTGACGCTCGCGGACGGGACCGACATCGCGGCGCGCACCGTCGTGTGGACCGCGGGCGTCCGGGCGAATCCGCTCGCGAGCCTGCTGCCGGGCGAGAAGCGCCGCAACGGCACGGTCGTCGTGGAGCCGGACCTGTCGCTGCCGGGACACCCCGAGGTGTTCGTAGTCGGCGACGTCGCCGCGGTCGTCGGCGGGGACGACCGCGCGCTCCCACAGCTCGCGCAGGTCGCGATCCAAGGTGGGCGCCACGCGGCGGGCTCGATCCTCCGCCATCTCGCCGGCCGGCCGACGCGCGCCTTTCGCTATCGCGACCACGGGATCATGGCGACGATCGGTCGGCAGTCGGCGGTCGCGGAGCTCCCCGGTGGGCTGAAGCTCCGAGGGACGCTCGGATGGCTCGCGTGGCTCGCGGTCCACCTCGTGTTCCTCGTCGGGTTCCGCAACCGGCTCGTCGTGCTCGTCAACTGGGCGTGGAACTACGTCACCTGGGACCGGGCGAGCCGGGTCATACTCGACGACTGAGCGCGGCGAGGCGGTTCGGGACCGCGACCCACGGCGGCCGGCGGGCCGGAGCCGGGACCGCGGGCGCGGCCGCGGCGGCTCTCGCGGCACCCGTGACCGCATCGGCCCCCGCCCCCCGGGCCCGCGCACCCCGAGGGTCCCGAGCGACGCCGCGGTGACGAGCAGGCGGATGCTCCCCGCGGCGAGCGTCACGGGCTCGCTGCGGCTCACGGCCTTCGGCCCCTGCTCCGTCAGGCAGCTGCGGAGCGCCGCGTCGAGGCGACGCGCCGGGCACTCGCGGCGGCGGCGTCCTCGGTCCGCCGGGGCACGTGCCGTCCGAGCAGCTCGTGGACGGCCGACGAGAGGTAGTCCGAGCTCGTTCGGTGGGCGTCCGCGAGGACGACCGAGACGACCGGGGCGACGCCGCGCGGCCAGGGGAGGACTCGGAGGCCGAGGCTGATCGCGCACCCGATCGAGACGTCCTCGACGCGCACGAGACCCACGCGCCACCCGGTCCGCCGGACGATGTTGTCGGCTGGACGATGTCGAAGAGCACCTCGAGGAGGGCGGTGAACGCCGCCTGCCCCGCGAGGAACGAGATCCGCGCCGGTGCGTGCCCGGCGAGGGCAACGGCGACCGGGAGCACGACCGAGAGCGCGCCCACGTGGTCGCCGGGCGCGACGAGGAGGGCGGCGCCGGCGACGAACCCGAGCGTGGTCCCGGCGAGCGCGCAGCACCGTGGCGCCGGTTCCGCGCGCGCTCGACCGCAGCACGGCGAGCGTGCCGAGCACGACCCAGAATCCGTGCCGGACGTTCGTGACCTTGGCGACCGTCACCGCGAGCGCCCACCCCTCGAGCCGCGGACCGATCGCGGCTGGGTCGGCCGGGATCGTGAGCAGGAGCACGAGGACGAGGAGGGCGGCCGTCGGACCCTTCGCCGCATAGCCGGAGAGGATCCCGGCGAAGAGCACCGCGGCGCCCCCGACACCCGCGACGACCAACGAGAGCCACGTCACCTTGGAGCACACCGTCCCGAGCGCGACCGGGGCCGAGCCGGCGAGCGCGAGCGACGCGTGCGCACCGAGCCGCGATCGCATGGGGCCGCCGAAGTCGGCGAGGAGGAGCATCGCGAACGCGGCGCGCGGCGCCCGGCGGGCCGTGGCATCCCATCTCGGCACCGCCGCAGTCCACACCGGCCTGCTCGGCCGCGAAGCGGTCGCGACCGGTGCGTGCGCTCCGGCTCCTGGTCCGTTCGCACCAGACCCGCGTGGTGCGTCGGTCGCACGAAGTACGCGCGGTCGCATCTGCCGGCGAGGCGGACAAGTCGCGAGACTTGCCTCTGGCGTCGACGAACGCGCCGCCGGGACCCACGGCTTGCCCGGACGCGAGCGCCACGCGCGTAGGAACGGTAGCGATTCGCGGAGGCGGGCTTTGGTGACCGGGCAGGACGCGGGAGATGAGATTCACGGGGGGCGCCGTCGCGCGCCCCAGTCCTGGGGTGCGGTCGACGACGCGGGGACCGCCTACGTGATCCGCCCGGGGACCGCCGCCGACGTCGACGCGCTCGCCGAGCTGCGGCGCACCCTGATCGCGAAGGAGACCGCGCGGGCCCGCGGCGTGGTGGACGACTTCGCCGTGCACGCGACGGCCGCGACCGAGCTGTGGCGGGAGGGCGCGGTCACGCTCGTCCTCGAGCACGCTGCCGGCGGCGTCGTCGCGGCGGCGCGCTACTCGCAGATCGCCGGCTCGACCGAGGCGTGCGTCGCGCTCGCGGTCGCCGACCTCGCCGGCCGGCGCGGCCTCGGCATCGAGCTGGTGACCCGGCTCGCGCACGTCGCGCACGAACGAGGGATCGAGCACTTCGTCGCCGACCTCCACCCGTCGAACGCCGCGATGCTCGCGGTGTTCGTGCGCGCCGGCTTCGCGACCGAGATCGGGGTGGGCGACGGGGTCATGCACCTGTGCTTCAGCGTCGACCCCGCGAGCCGCGACTCCGGGCGCTCGAAGGTGCGCGCCACCCCGGTGTGGGACAGCGTCATCGGGGTCTGCCGCTCCGACGGCTGAACGCCGGCGGCCGGGTTCCGCTCAGGGCGAGGTGCGCCCCGCTCCGAGCAGGTCGAGCACGCCGGGCGGGTACACGGGGAGCTCGCTCCCGGGACCCGCGAGCGCGTGCCAGACGGCGTCGACCGGGTCGTCCTCGATCCCCGCGAAGAAATCACGGTCGTAGAGGGCGTCGTCGGCGAGCTCGGCCCCGAAGACGAGCACGATCTCGTGGCCCGGGCGGCCGTCGTAGGTGAAGATGTTCTCGACGGTCCCGAGGTGCGCGCCGACGAGCACGTCCACGCCGATCTCCTCGCGCAGCTCTCGCCGCACCGCGTCGGCGCCGCGCTCGCCGACCTCGACGCCTCCGCCGAGCAGGCGGTGGAAGTGCTCGCCGCGCGTCGCGTCGTAGCCTTCGGACACGAGGATCGCCTGGCGCCGGGGGTGCTCGACGAGCGCGAGCGCGATGACGCGGATCTTCGGCGACGCCACGGACGTTGTCTAGCGCGCGTCGGCGGGGGAGCGGCGCGCGCACCGCCCGCGGGCGCCCGCGCACCGCCCGCGGGCCGCGGGCGCGCGCCGGCGACGGGCCGTTCGACGCCTGCGTCCCCGAGGACGAGCGCCGGAACCCGTCGGCTATCCTCCCTCGATGGCGCTCAAGCTGAAGCGGGGTACCGAGTGGGACACGACCTGGGAACGGTGCGTGCACGCCGCTCCCGAGGCCTTCGACTCCGAGGGGATCCGCAACCTCGTCGACGGTGAATGGCGCAAGATCGGCCAGGCGCGCGACCACGTGACGCCGGTCGACGGGTCGCTCATCCAGGGTCCCCCGCTCGTCACGCACGACGAGGCGGTCGACGCGGTCGCGCACGCGGTGAAGGCGCACGCGGCGTGGGCGAAGGTGCCGCTCGACGAGCGGTGCGCCCGCGTGTCGGAAGCGCTCGACGCGATCGAGGCCGAGCGGGACCTGCTCGCGCTCCTCCTCGTCTGGGAGATCGGCAAGCCGTGGCGGCTCGCCGGCGCGGACGTCGACCGGTGCATCGACGGCGTCCGCTGGTACCTCGGCCAGATCGCGCGGCAGCTCAAGGTCGCGGGTCCCCGCAAGCCGCTGCCGGGCCCGGTCAGCAACATCGCGAGCTGGAACTACCCGATGAGCGTCCAGGTCCACGCCGAGCTCGTCCAGGCGCTCGCGGGCAACGCGGTCATCGCGAAGACGCCGAGCCAGGGCGGCTTCCACTGCTTGACGCTCGCGCACGCGTTCATGGCCCGTGCCGGCCTGCCGGTCACGCTCGTCTCGGGCCAGGGGCGCGAGCTCGGGGACGCGCTGATCCGCGGTGACGGGATCGGCGCCCTCGCGTTCGTCGGCGGACGGGCAAACGGCCGCCTCGCCGCCACCTCGCTCGCGGACACCGGCCGCCGCCACATGCTCGAGCAGGAAGGCCTCAACACCTGGGGGGTGTGGGACTTCACGCAGTGGGACGTGCTGGCCGCACACCTGCGCAAGGGCTTCGAGTACGGCAAGCAGCGGTGCACCGCGTATCCCCGCTACGTCGTGCAGCGCAAGCTGTTCGACGAGTTCCTCGCGACCTACCTGCCGGTCGTGGGCGACGTCCGCTTCGGCCACCCGCTCGGGGTCGAGTCCGACCACGACGCGCTGCCCGAGCTCGACTTCGGTCCCGTGATCCACGCGACGAAGGCTGCCGACCTCGCGGTGCGCCTCGACGAGGCCGTGTCCGGCGGCGGGATCCCGCTGTACCGCGGCGATCGTGACCGCGACGGCCGCTTCCTCGCGACGCAGACCGGGGACGCGTCGCGCGCCGCGTACGTGCCGCCCGCGTGCGTGCTCGCGCCGGCGTCGTCCTGGTCGCTCCACCACTCCGAGCCGTTCGGCCCGCTCGACTCGGTCGTCGTCGTCGACACCGAGTCCGAGCTCCTCGCCGCGATGAACGCGTCGAACGGCGCGCTCGTCGCGTCGGTCGCGCCCGACGACCTCGCGTTCGCTGCCCGCGTCACCGAGGAGCTTGCCGCGTTCAAGGTCGGCGTGAACCGCCCGCGGTCGCGCGGCGACCGCGAGGAGGTCTTCGGCGGGAAGGGCGCTTCGTGGAAGGGGTCCTTCGTGGGCGGGGACCTGCTCGTGCAGGCCGTGACCGTCGGCGCGGACGCGGGCGACGAGCGCCTGTTCGGCAACTTCCCCTCGTACTCGCTGTACCCGTCGACGTGAGCGCGGGACCGCTCGGCGCGACGACGCGCGTGGACGACACGGTGGCCGCGACGGCCGGGGAGCGCGCGGGCGCGGCCCGCTCGGCGCTCGACTCGATCGAGCGCGCGCTCGCGCGGGTCGCCGACGGCACGTACGGGCGCTGCGAGGAGTGCGGCGAGGAGATCGGCGACGCGCTGCTCGAGGCCGCGCCGGCCGCGACCCGCTGCGCGCGCCACGGGGCGCCGGCGCCGGGCTAGGTGCGCCCGGCGCCGTGCGGCGCCCGGGACCGTCAGGCCTTCTTCGTCTCCCAGAAGATCGTGTCGATCTCCGCGATGCCGTCGAGCAGCCGCGTCGCGACCGCGACGTCGTTGGTCTTCTTGGCCTCGCCGGCGGCCTTCGTCGTCTTCCAGAAGACCTCGTGGAGCTGCGGGTACTTCGCGAGGTGCTCGGGCTTGAAGTAGTCGGTCCACAGCACCCACAGGTGGTGCTTCACGAGCTCGGCGCGCTCTTCCTTGATGACCGTCGCACGCTCGCGGAAGACCGGGTCCTCCGACGCGTTGAACTTCTCCATGCAGGCCTTGACCGAGTCGGCCTCGATGCGCGCCTGGGCGGGGTCGTAGACGCCGCACGGCAGGTCGCAGTGGGCGTGCACGGTGCGCGGCGCGCGCCGGGCGTCGAGCACGGCGAACACGCGGGAGGAAAGGGGCATGCCGGGTCTCCTTGGTCGATTCGTTCCGGGTCGTCCCGCCGAGCGGCGCTACCACCGATGCCGGCGATCACGACGAGACTATCTCCGTGGCCCCTCCCCCAGACCTGGCGCGCGCCCGCCGCGCGCCGGACGGGCGCCGAGCGCCCGCCGACCGCCGCCCGCCACGCGCGGCCGTGCTCGGCGCGCTCGGCGCGCTCGGCGCGCTCTCCGCCGTGCTCGCCGCCGGGTGGCGGGCGCGCGGCGCCCTGCGCGTCGAGGTCGACGGCCCGAGCATGCTCCCGGAGCTCGCGCCGGGCGACCGTCTCCTCGTCGCGCGCACCCGCCGCCTCTGCGCCGGCGACCTCGTCGTGGTGCGCGACCCGGACGAGCCGCCGCGGCTTCTCGTGAAGCGCGTGGTCGCGACCGGCGGCTCCGGCGTCGAGGTCGCAGGCGACAACCCGGGCGCGAGCCGCGACAGCCGGCACTTCGGTCCGGTCGCCCCCGCGCTCGTGCTCGGCCGCCCCTGGTACCGGTACGCGCCTGCGGCCGCGCGCGGGCTGCTCGCGCGTCGACCCAGGTAGGATGGGTCGTCGTGGCGCAGGACGCGGGTGCAGACGGTCCTCCCGGCGGTCGCGACGCCCGGCGGGACGGCCTCAGCGAGCTCGGGAACTTCATCCGCCAGCAGCGGTCGGTCGCGAGCCTGTCCCTCCGGCGGCTGTCCGAGCTCGCCGGCATCTCGAACCCGTACCTGAGCCAGATCGAGCGCGGGCTGCGCACGCCGTCCGCCCAGATCCTCCAACAGCTCGCCCGCGGGCTGCGCATCTCCGCGGAGACGCTCTACGTGCAGGCCGGCATCCTCGAGAACCGCCCGCCCGAGGACGACCTCGAGGCGCGCATCCTCGCCGATCCCCACCTCGACGAGGCACAGCGCCAGGCGCTCGTGCGCGTCTACCGCTCGTTCCGCCGCGAGCGCGACCGGGGCGACTCCGTCCGCGAGGGCTCCCGGGACGCCGGCCCCGCCTGCGCTCCTGCGAACCCACCGGGAGGCGTCGCCGCGGCGACCCGGACCGACTGATCGCGCGACGCCGGTACGCTCACTGCCGCATGCGCAAGCTCGCTGTGCTGTCGATGCACACCTCGCCACTGGCTCAGCCGGGCACGGGCGACGGCGGTGGCATGAACGTCTACGTCCGCCAGCTCTCGTCCGCGCTCGCGCGCGCGGGCGTCGCGTGCGACGTGTACACCCGGGCGTCGTCGCCGCACGAGCCCGACTCGGTCGACGTCGAGCCGGGGCTCGTCGTCCACCACGTCCCGGCGGGTCCGCGCCGGCCGCTCGACAAGTCCTCGCTCCACCTCGTCGTCGACGAGTTCGCTCTCGCGGTCGAGCGGCGGATGGCCGAGGTCGAGATGTTCGGCGAGCCGGCCGTCGACGCGATCCACGCCAACTACTGGCTCTCCGGGGTCGCCGGCCACGCGCTGAAGCACCGGCTCGGTCTGCCGCTCGTCTCGACGTTCCACACGCTCGACCGGGTGAAGGCCGAGGCCGGCCCCGAGGAGGCCGACCCGTCGGGAGCGGGCCGGCGCGCCCGGGCCGAGTCCGACGTCATCGGCTGCTCGGACGCGGTCCTCGCGTCGTGCTCGGTCGAGGTCGACCAGCTCGTCGAGCTCTACGGCGCGGACCAGTCGCGCGTCGAGATCATCGCCCCCGGCGTCGACCACGCGTTCTTCTCGCCCGGCGACAAGACCCAGGCGAGGCGCGCGCTCCGGCTCGCGAGCGACGGGCCGCTGCTGCTGTTCGTCGGTCGGATCCAGCCGCTGAAGGGCGCCGAGGTCGCGGTCGGCTGTCTCGCCGAGCTCGACCGGCTCGGTGTCTCCGGTTCGCAGCTCGTCGTGGTCGGCGGCCCGAGCGGCCCGCTCGGCGACGCGGAGGTCGCCTCGCTCTCGAGGCTCGTCGAGGCGCGCGGCCTGTCGGCGCGCGTGAGGTTCGTGCCGCCGCAGACCCACGAGCTGCTCTCGACGTACTACCGGGCGGCGGACTGCTGCGTCGTGCCGAGCAGGTCCGAGTCGTTCGGGCTCGTCGCGCTCGAGGCTGGCGCGTGCGGCGTGCCGGTCGTCGCCTCGGCGGTCGGCGGGCTCACCACGCTCGTCGAGGACGGCCGGACCGGTCACCTCGTCGAGCGGGGCGACGCGCGCCGCTTCGCCGAGCGGGTCGCCTCGATCTGGTCGCGTCCCGACCACGCCCGTGCGATGGGCGCCGCGGCGGCCGAGCGGGCGAAGGGCTACACGTGGTCGGTCGCCGCGGCCCGGCTGCGCCGCCTCTACGACGAGCTCACCGCCCGCTCGCTCGTCGAGTGCGGCTGACGCAACCGGTGCGCTCGCTCGTCGAGTGCGGCTGACGCGGCCGGCACCGTCGCGCACGCCCTGATCGCCGCGCCGTCGGCCTACGGCCGTGAGTAGCGTGGCGTGATGGCTCGACTCATGGTGATCGGTGGCGGCCGCATGGGCTCCTCGCTGCTCGGCGGGCTGCTGCGCGGCGGGTGGGCGGCGCCGGAGGAGTGCGTGATCGTCGAGCGCCAGGCGGAGGCGCGCGAGCGGCTCGAGGGGCGCTTCCCCGGCGTCCCGGTGCTCGGCGAGCCCGTCGAGGCCGACGCGCTCGTGCTCGCGGTGAAGCCGCACGACGCCGAGGCCGCGTGCCGCGCGCTGCCCGCCGGGGCGTACGCGCGCGTCCTTTCGATCGCCGCGGGCGTGACGATCGCCCACCTCGAGAGCTGGCTGTGGCCGGGCGCCGCGGTCATGCGCGCGATGCCCAACACCCCCGCCCTCGTCGGCGCGAGCGCGTCGGCCGTCTGCAGGGGGAGCGCGGCGAGCGAGGCGGACCTCGTCTGGGCCGAGGCCGTGCTCTCCTCGATC
Organism: Acidimicrobiaceae bacterium; assembly: GCA_027306925.1. Taxonomy (GTDB): domain Bacteria; phylum Actinomycetota; class Acidimicrobiia; order Acidimicrobiales; family Bog-793; genus JAJZBW01. The sequence continues at coordinate 9,944 of DAHUXW010000056.1, forward strand.
GGCGTCGTCGTGCGACTGCCGGAGCGCCTGCTCGACGCGGTCACCGGCCTCTCGGGCTCGGGCCCCGCGTACGTGTTCCTCGTCGCCGAGGCGCTCGTCGAGGCGGGCGTGCTCGAGGGGCTCGACCGCGAGGTGAGCAAGGTCCTCGCGTTCCAGACGCTGCTCGGCGCGGCGCGCATGCTCGTCGAGACCGGCGAGCCGGCGGAGTCGCTTCGCGCGGCCGTCACGTCCCCGGGCGGGACGACCGCGGCGGCTCTGCGCGTGCTCGAGAACCGCGGGGTGCGTGCCGCGTTCCTCGACGCGGTGAGCGCGTCGGCCGCACGGTCGCGGGCGATCGCCGCGTCGGGCTGACCGCCGCACGCGGCGCGGCCCGGCACCGGCACCGGCACCGGCACTGGCACCGGCACCGGCACCGGCCAACCCCACGTCGCTCATGGCTCCCTCTTTCCACAGGAGCCACGCTCGCGTACAGTCGTGGTGGCGGAGAGGGGTGATAGCACTGAGCGTCCACTACGCGGGAGCCCAATTTCTCACTGTCGGTGAGGTCGCGGGCGTCCTCAGGGTCTCGAACATGACCGTCTACCGGCTCATCTCCTCCGGCCAGCTGCCGGCGGTGCGCGTCGGCCGCTCCTACCGGCTCCGCGTCGAGGACATCGACCGGTACCTCGCGGCCCGCTTCACCGAGGCAGGCTGAGTCGTCGGGCACACCGGCGGCGCGCGCAGCCGGACGCGGGCGCACTCCTGCACCCACGGTCGCGAGGCTGCCCGTGTACCGGCGGCTGCTCGCGACCGCCGCGATCCGGGGCGTCTCGACGGTCTCCTCGGCCGAGCTCGCCGAGAGCGCCGGTGTGAACGCGGCCACGCTGCGGCGAGACCTGTCGCACCTCGGCAGCTTCGGGACGCCGGGCACGGGTTACGAGGTCGCGAGGCTGCTCGCGCGCATCGACGACGCGCTCGCGGTCGGGCGCGACTGGCCGATCGTGATCGCGGGCGCGGGCAACCTCGGCCGCGCGCTCGCACGCTCGCGGGGCTTCACGACCGGCGGCTTCCGGGTCGCCGCGCTCGTCGACGTCGACCCCGCCCAGGTCGGGAGCATCGTGAACGGGACGCGCGTCTCCCACGTCGACGAGCTCGCGGCGCTCGTCGAGCGCGAGTCGATCACGCTCGGGGTCGTCGCGACGCCCGCGAGCGCGGCGGGCGACGTCGTCGAGCGGCTCGCCCGCTGCGGCGTGCGCTCGATCCTCACCTTCGCGCCGACGGTCGTGACGCCGCCCGACGACGTGCTCGTCCACCACGTGGACCTCGCGGCCGAGCTCCAGGTGCTGACCTACTACTCGGCCCACCACGCGCCCGGTGGGCGGGAGTCGAAGGCGTCCGCGTGAGCCCGGCGCACCCGACTCGGGGCGTCGGTGGCGTTAGCCTTCTCGGTCGAGGAGGTGGTCGCCCGTGTCGGTCGTAGTCGTCGGACTGAACGAACGCGACGCGCCCCTCGACCTCCTCGAGCGGCTCGCGGTCGCGGAGCGCGACCTCCCGAAGGCGCTCGGCCTGCTCTGTGACAGCCCCCACCTGTCCGAGGCCGTCGTGCTCTCGACGTGCATGCGCACCGAGGTCTACGCGGTCCTCGAGCGGTTCCACGACGGCCTGGCGGACATCAACGCGTTCTTCCACGCGCGCGCCGGCACGTCGCCCGCCGGCACCGACGCCCTCGAGGAGCGCCTCTCCGTCGCGTACGACGACGCGGCCGCGCGCCACCTGGTCGAGGTCGCGGCCGGTTCGGACTCGGCGGTGCTCGGCGAGGGCGAGATCCTGCGACAGGTCCGCCACGCGGGCGAGCGCGCGCGTGCCGAGCGCGCGGCCGGCCCGGTGCTCGGCGGGCTGTTCCGCCATGCGATCGAGGTCGGCAAGCGAGCGCGCACGGAGACCGCGATCGCACGGGGCGTCACGTCGCTCTCGCACGTCGCGGTCGCGATGGTCGCGGACGGGCGCGGCGGGTCACTCGCGGGGCTGCGCGTCGTCGTCGTCGGCGCCGGAGAGATGGGCGAGGGCATGGCGTCCGCGCTCTCGTCGGTCGCGGGCGATCCCGGGATCGTCGTCGTGAGCCGCAGCCGGGCACGCGCCGAGCAGCTCGCGACGTCCGTCCGCGGCAGGACCGCCGACCTCGGCGCGCTTCGCACGGAGGTCGCGGACGCGGACGTGCTGCTCACCGCCACGAGCTCGGGGACGGTGCTGCTCGACGCGCACGACGTCGCCGCGGCGATGGCCGCCAGGCCCGACCGCCCGCTTCTCGTCGTCGACGCCGCCGTGCCCCGCGACGTCGACCCCGCGGCCGGCCGGGTGCCGGGCGTGCGGCTGCTCGACCTCGGGGACCTGCGCACGTACGCGGAGGCCCGCATGGAGGCGCGTCGCGGCGAGGTCGACCGCGTCCTCGAGATCGTCGAGGACGAGCTCGAGCGGTACCGGGCGACCGTGCACGGCCGGTCGGTCGCACCCGTCGTCGCCGCGCTCCGGGCGAGCGCGGAGCAGCTCCGCCAGAGCGAGCTCGACCGCCTCCGCCCCCGCCTCGCGAAGCTCGACGCGGCGGACCTCGACGCGGTGGAGGCCTTCTCGCGCCGCCTCGTCGCGAAGCTCCTCCACGAGCCCACGATCCAGCTGAAGCGCGCGGCGGGCTCCGCGCGCGGCGAGCGGCTCGCCGAGGCCCTCCGCCAGCTCCACGACCTCTAGGCGCCGCGTGCACACGAGTGGCCGCACGCTCCGGCTCGCGACCCGGGGCAGCCCGCTCGCGCGCTTCCAGGCGGACCTCGTCGCGGCCCGGCTGCGCGCGGCCGACCCCGGGAGCGCGGTCGAGGTGGTCGTCGTCGAGACGGCAGGGGACCGCCGGGCCGACGTCCCGATCTCGTCGTTCGCCGAGCGCGGGGTGTTCGTCGTCGAGGTCGAGCGCGCGGTGCTCGACGGCGCAGCGGACGTCGCGGTG
>DAHUXW010000063.1 GCA_027306925.1 Acidimicrobiaceae bacterium
GGGCGGCCGTGGCACCCAGCAGCGGAACGCGCCGCGGGGCTCGGCGGCGCGTGCGCCCGAGGCGCCGGCGCCCCGCACCCGCGGCCGTGCGCCGGCCGAGGACCAGGACACGGATGACGACCTCGAGGGGCGCGCCGGGCAGGCGAAGCGGCGCCGCGGTCGCGAGCGAAACGGACGGCCGATCGGCCGCTACCTCATGTGCGTCCACGTCCGGCCGGAGGCCACGCAGATCGCGGTGCTCGAGGGTCGTTCGCTCATCGAACACCACGTCGCGCGCAGCCAGGACGACGTCAACCAGATCGACGGCAACCTCTACCGTGGCAGGGTGAAGAACGTCCTCCCGGGCATGGAGGCGGCCTTCGTCGACATCGGGACGCCGAAGAACGCGGTGCTGTACTGGGGAGACGTGCAGTTCGACCGCGACGACGCGGTCGAGCGCGACCCGGGGGCGACGCGGATCGAGCACCTCTTGCGTCCGGGCCAGTCGATCGTCTGCCAGGTCACGAAGAACCCGATCGGCCTGAAGGGCGCCCGCCTGACCGAGGAGGTGTCGCTGCCCGGTCGCTTCGTCGTGCTCGTCCCGAACTCGACCGCGTCCGGGATCTCCAAGCGCCTCGACGACGGCGAGCGCAAGCGCCTGCGCAAGATCCTCGAGGACATCCGGCCCGAGGGCCACGGGGTCATCATCCGGACCGCCGCCGAGGGTGTCAGCGAGGACGAGCTCCGTCGCGACGTCGACCAGCTCCTCGGGAAGTGGGCGGAGATCGAGGAGAAGGCGAAGCGTCTTCCGGCGCCCGCGCTGCTCTACAGCGAGCCCCATCTCGCGCTCCGCGTGATCCGCGAGGAGTTCACCGAGGAGTTCCGGGGGATCGTCATCGACGACCGCGAGCTCTACGAGCTCGTGCGCGCCTACGTCGCGGACATCGACCCGTCGCTCGCGGACCGTGTCGAGCTGTTCGACACCGACGTCGAGCCACTCCCGCTCTTCGAGCGCCACCATGTGCACGAGCAGCTCCACAAGGCGCTCGACCGCAAGGTCTGGCTCCCGTCGGGCGGCTCGCTGATCATCGAGCGCACCGAAGCACTCACGGTCATCGACGTGAACACGGGAAAGAACGTCGGCTCCTCCAGCCTCGAGGAGACCGTGTTCCGGAACAACCTCGAGGCCGCGGAGGAGATCGCTCGCCAGCTGCGCCTGCGCGACATCGGCGGGATCATCGTGATCGACTTCATCGACATGGAGGTGAAGTCGAACCGTCAGGAGGTCACGGCCGCGCTCCGCGGCGCGCTCGCGCGCGACAAGACGCCGACCCAGGCCTTCGACATCTCCGAGCTCGGCCTCGTAGAGATGACCCGCAAGCGGATCGGCGAAGGTCTCGTCGAGGCCCTCTCCGAAGTCTGCCCGATGTGCAAGGGCCGCGGCATCGTGTTCCAGGACCTGCGCGACTGACCGTCGCCGGCGACCCGGCACGTGGAGCCGTACGGAGCACCCGTGCCGTGTTGATAGGATACCGACCCTATGTACGCAGTGATCGCAACCGGTGGCAAGCAAGAGCGGGTCGAGGTCGGGACCCGCGTCGACGTCGAGCTCCTGCGAGCGGAGCTCGGCGAGGAGGTGACCTTCGCCCCGGTGCTCGTCGTCGACGGTGACTCGGTCCACGCGGCTCCGGCCGCGCTCGCGGCGGCAACGGTCTCGGCGCGGGTCGTCGGGGGAGCGAAGGGGCCGAAGATCACCGGGTTCACCTACAAGCCGAAGGCGCGTGCCCGCCGCCGCTTCGGCCATCGCCAGCACTACACGACGATCGAGATCACCTCGATCGCTCCGCCGGTCGCACCGTCGGTGCGCGCCCGGTCGAGCAAGGCCTGAGGAGGACCGCGACATGTCGAAGACGAAGGGTGGCGGCTCGACGCGCAACGGGCGCGACTCCAATGCGCAGCGGCTCGGCGTGAAGGCGTCCGACGGCATGGCCGTTCGGGCGGGCTCGATCATCGTCCGCCAGCGCGGGACGCACTTCCATCCCGGCGACAACGTCGGGCGGGGCGGTGACGACACGCTGTTCGCACTCGCGGACGGGCGGGTCGGCTTCGGATCGCGCCGCGGGCGCCGCCTCGTCGCCGTCCGCACCGGCGACGCCTGAGCCCGGCACGGGGCTTCCGACGCCCCGACCGGGGCGGTGCCCCCGGCCGCTCCACGCGTCGGCGCGTGCGCGGCGGGCGGCGACGATGAGGGAGCGCTGATGGCCGGCTTCGTCGACGAGGCCCAGGTCCACGTCAAGGCCGGGAATGGCGGTGCCGGTGCGGTAGCGTTCCGTCGCGAGGCGCACGTCGCGAAGGGCGGCCCGGACGGCGGCGACGCGGGCGGCGGTGGCGACGTCCTCATCGAGGCGACGACCTCCGCGGTCTCGCTGCTCGCGTTCCGCGACCACCCGCACCGGCGCGCCGAGGACGGGACGCACGGCGGTGGCGCCCGCCGCCACGGCCGCAACGGCGCGGACCTCGTCGTCCCGGTGCCGGTCGGCACCGTCGTGCGGTCGCTCGGTGGCGACGTGCTCGCCGACCTCGCCCACGCCGGGGACCGACTGCTCGCGGCGCGCGGCGGGCGAGGCGGCCGCGGGAACGCGAGCTTCCTCACCAACAAGCTCCGGGCGCCCGCGTTCGCCGAGCAGGGGGAGGTCGGCGAGGAGAGCTGGCTCGACCTCGAGCTCAAGCTCGTCGCCGATGTCGCGCTCGTCGGTTTCCCGAACTCGGGAAAGTCCACGCTGATCTCCCGGATCTCCGCCGCGAAGCCGAAGATCGCGGACTACCCGTTCACGACGCTCGAGCCCCACCTCGGCGTCGTGCGCGTCGGCGGCCACGGCTCCGTGTCCGGCGCGGACGCGGCGACCGAGTACGTCGTCGCCGACGTGCCGGGTCTCATCGAGGGCGCGAGCGACGGGCGGGGCCTCGGCCACCGGTTCCTCCGCCACGTCGAGCGGGCGCGCGTGCTCGTCATCCTCGTCGACCTCGCGCCGACCGAGGGGCGTGCTCCTGCAGAGCAGGTGCGCGTGCTCCTGGAGGAGCTCGGACGCTACCGCAGCGACCTCCTCGCGCGCCCGCGGCTCGTCGTCGGCTCGCGTGCCGACGCGGTCCCGACCGGCGAGCGCCCCGATCCGGCCGACTACGGAGCGGCCGCGGTCATCTCGTCGGCGACCGGCGAGGGTCTCGCGGAGCTCACGCGGCGCCTCGCCAGCCTCGTCGCCTCGGCGCGCGGGCGTGCGCCCGAGCCCTCGAGCGCCCCCGTGGTCCACCGGCCGGAGCTCGAGGGGGTGCTCGTCGAGCGCGACGGGGAGGGATGGGTCGTCCTCGGCCGCCAGGCGGCGCGCGCGGTCGCGCTGTCGGACCTCACGAACGCGGACGCGCTCGAGCACGTCCAACGGCGGCTGAAGCGGCTCGGCGTCGACCGCGCGCGGGCGCGCGCGGGAGCGCGTGACGGCGACGCGGTGCGCATCGGCGCGCTGCACTTCGAGTTCTCGCCGGACCGCTAGCTCCGGTGCATCACGAACCCGCCGGGCGCGCCGGCGACCGCCGATGATCCTCGTCGCGAAGATCGGGACGTCCTCGGTGACCGGGGCGGACGGCTCGGTCGACGCCCGGGCGGTGGCGAGACTGTGTGCCGAGGTCGCGTCCGTGCGGGCCCGGGGCCACCGCTGTGTCGTGGTGACGTCCGGGGCGGTGACCGCGGGGGTCGCCGCGCTGCGTCCGCCGGGCGGGCGGCCGAGCGACGCGACGACGCTGCAGGCCCTCAGCTCGATCGGCCAGCACCGCCTCATGCACGTCTACGACGACGCCTTCGCCCGCGAAGGGATCATCGCGGGCCAGGTGCTCCTCGCTCCGCTCGACTTCGGCGAGCGTCGCCAGTACCTGCACGCGCGCGCGACGCTCGCGCGCCTGCTCGAGCTGGGCGTCGTGCCGGTGGTGAACGAGAACGACGCGATCGCGGACGACGAGATCCGCTTCGGCGACAACGACCGGCTCGCGGCGCTCGTCGCGAACCTCGTCGGCGCCGACGTGCTCGTGCTGCTCACCGACACCGCGGGGCTCTTCACAGCCGACCCACGGATCGACGCGGCCGCGTCGCTCGTCGAGGAGGTCTCCGAGATCGACGCGGAGCTCGAGCTCGCGGCAGGCGGCCCGGGCTCGCCGGGCGGCAGTGGCGGGATGGCCTCGAAGCTCGCGGCCGCGCGCATGGCCGCCTGGTCCGGGGTCCGGACCGTCATCGCATCGGCCGCACGCGAGGGTGTCCTCGCGGGGGCGCTCGCGTCGGAGCCCGGAATCGGTACCTCGATCGCGGCTCGTGCCCGCACGATCGGCGCCCGCAAGCTCTGGATCGCCTTCGCGCGCCCGCCCACCGGCCGCATCGTCGTCGACGACGGCGCGCGGCGGGCGCTCGTCGAGCGGGAGGCGTCGTTGCTCGCGGCGGGCGTCCGCTCGGTCGAGGGCGAGTTTGCCGTGGACGACGCCGTCGAGATCGTCGGCCCGGACGGCACGGTGTTCGCGAAGGGGCTCGCAGGGCTGTCGTCGCGACGCTCGTCGACCTGGGTCGGCCGCAACTCCCGCGACCTTCCGGCCGACCTCTCGCGTGAGGTCGTCCACCGCGACGACCTCGTCGTGCTGGTCTGAGGGCGGCGCGGGCGGCGCGGACAGCGCTGGCGGCACCCTCGCAGTCCACGGCGCGCGGCGAGTCGGTAAGTTTTGTCATGGCCACGATCCCGCTCTCCGTTCTCGGCGAACGCGCGAAGCGAGCGTCCCGCGAGCTCGCTCGCGCTTCGCGGCTCGCGAAGGACGCGGCCCTCCACGCCTGTGGCGCCGCACTCGTCGGCGTGACCGGCGAGATCCTCGCGGCCAACGCCGAGGACGTCGCGCGTGCCGGGCGCGCGGGCGTGAGCGCGACCGTGGTCGACCGCCTCCGGCTCGACGCCGGCCGCGTCGTGTCGATGGCGGCGGGACTCGCGGCAGTGGCCGCGCTCGCCGACCCCGTCGGCGAAGTCGTCGATGGCTCGGTCCGGCCCAACGGGCTGCGCGTCCGCCGCGTGCGGGTCCCGCTCGGCGTCGTCGGCATCGTCTACGAGAACCGCCCGAACGTGACGTCGGACGCCGCGGGCCTGTGCCTCAAGTCCGGCAACGCGGTCATGTTGCGCGGCTCCGCTGGAGCGCTCGAGTCCAATCGCGCGATCGCCGCCGCGCTGCGGCGTGGCGTCGCCGAAGCCGGCCTTCCGCCCGACGCGATCCAGCTCGTCGAGGACGTCTCGCACGAGGCCGTCGAGGAGTTCGTGAAGCTGCGCGGCACGATCGACTGCCTCATCCCGCGCGGCGGGCCTGCGCTCGTCGCGATGGTCCTCGAGCACGCGACCGTTCCCTACGTGGTGGACGGAGACGGCAACTGCCACGTCTACGTCGACGAGTCCGCAGACCTCGACGTGGCCGAGCGCATCGTCGTGAACGCGAAGATGCAGCGACCGAGCGTCTGCAACGCGGCAGAGACCCTGCTCGTCCACGCGGCCGTCGCGCCCGTCGCGCTCCCGAGGCTCGCCGCGGCACTTCGGGGCGTGGAGCTCGTCGGCGACGAGGCGGCTCGTGCGATCGTGCCGGACATCGACCCGGCGACCGACGAGGACTTCGCGACCGAGTTCCTCGCGCTGAAGCTCGCGATCGCGGTCGTCGACGACCTCGACGCCGCGATCGACCACATCGCCCGCTTCTCGACGGGCCACTCCGAGGCCATCGTGACCCGCGACTACGCCGCCGCGACCCGCTTCATCCGCGAGGTCGACGCGGCGGCGGTGCTCGTGAACGCGTCGACGCGCTTCGTCGACGGCGGCGAGCTCGGGCTCGGCGCGGAGATCGGGATCTCGACCCAGAAGCTCCACGCGCGCGGGCCGATGGGGCTGCGCGAGCTCACGACCGTGAAGTATGTGGTCGAGGGCGACGGTCAGGTGCGGTCGTGAGCTCGACGGCGACGCCTCCGGTCGCCGACCGCTTCGCCTCGCCCGCCGGCGTCGTGGACGGCCTCGCCGCGGTCGGCTACCTCGCGGACGAGCACATCGGGACCGTCGTGTACCTCGCGGACCGGCTCGCGAAGCCAGTGCTCGTCGAGGGTCCCGCGGGCACCGGAAAGACCGAGCTCGCGAAGTCGGTCGCGGCGCTTCTCGGCGCCCGGCTCGTCCGGCTCCAGTGCTACGAGGGCCTCGACGAGTCGAAGGCCCTCTACGAGTGGAACTACCGCAAACAGCTCCTTCGCATCCAGGTCGAACGCGCGGAGGGCTCCGCGGCGGGCGCTGGCGCCTGGAGCGAGGTCGAGCAGGACATCTTCTCCGAGGACTTCCTCCTCGAGCGCCCGCTCCTCGAGGCGATCCGCGCGGTGGACCCGGTCGTGCTCCTAGTCGACGAGGTGGACCGCGTCGAGCTCGAGACCGAGGCGCTCCTGCTCGAGGTGCTGTCGGACTACCAGGTGTCGATCCCCGAGCTCGGGACCGTCCGTGCCCGGCAGATCCCGTTCGTGGTGCTCACCTCGAACGACACGCGCGAGCTCTCGGAGGCCCTCAAGCGCCGCTGCCTCTACCTCTACCTCGGCTACCCCACGATCGAGCGCGAGCGGGCGATCGTGCTCGCGAAGGTTCCGGGGATCGCGACACGGCTCGCGGACGAGGTCGTGCGCGTCGTGCGGAGCCTTCGCGAGATGGAGCTCGAGAAGCACCCGTCGGTCTCGGAGACGCTCGACTGGGCACGGACGCTCGTGCTGCTCGGCATCGAGCACGTCGACACCGAGGTCGCCGTCTCGACCCTCCACCTGCTCCTCAAGTACCGAGCCGACATCGAGAAGGTCGCTGCGGAGCTCGCGATCCTGCCACCCGGCGCAAGCCGGGGCTAGCGACCCGCGCGCTCGTGCTCGAGGTCCTCACCGGCTTCGTCGAGGAGCTCCGCGCGACGGGCCTCCCGGTGTCGCTCACCGAAGCGCTCGACGCCGCGGACGCGGTCGTGCACGTCCCCGTCACGGACCGGGCCGTGCTCCGCAGCGCGCTCGAGGCGACGCTCGTGAAGTCGTCCGCGCACGTCGAGGTGTTCGAGACGACCTTCGAGGTCTACTTCTCCGCACGTGGCGTCGCCGCGTCGTCGATCGACCGCGACCGCGACGGCGACGCGCCCGCGGATGGTCGCGAAGGTGCCGCCGACGTGCGGCCGGTCGGCACGCGCGACGCGGCCGGCGGGGGAGCGCTCGACGCGCAGCGGCTCCGCGAGCTCGCCGCGTCCGCGCTCCGAAGCGGCGACCCCCGCGAGCTTGCCGCCGTCGCGCTCGCTGCGACCATCCTCCACGCAGGGATCGAGCCCGGGCGTCCCGTCGGCGTGTCGTACTACCTCTACCGGACGCTTCGCGGTCTCGAGCTCGACGGGCTCCTCGCCGAGCTGCTGGCGGCGGCGACGCGGCCCGGAGCACCGGAAGGCGTCCGGATCCTCGACGCGCCCTCGGGCGATCTCGACGAGCGCCTCGTCGCCGATGAGCTCGCCGCGCGTGCCGCCGAGCTCCGGCGCCTCGTCGAGTCCGAGATCCGCCGGGCGCTCGTCGCGGACCGAGGTGCCGCGGCCGTCGCCGCCTCGCTCCGCCGTCAGCTCGCCGAGGACGTGGACTTCATGCACGCGAGCGTCGACGATCTCGCGCGGCTGCGGCGGGCCCTCTACCCCCTCGCCCGCTCGCTCGCGGTGCGCCTCGCGCGCCGCCGGCGACACCGCCGGCGCGGTTCGCTCGACTTCCGCTCGACGATCCGGCGATCGCTGTCGGCCGGCGGGGTCCCGATCGAACCCCGCTTCCACACGGTCCGGCCCGCGAAGCCGGAGATCGTCGTCGTCGCGGACGTCTCGGGGTCCGTCGCGGCGTTCGCGCGGTTCACGCTCTACCTCGTCTACGCGATGGCGTCGCAGTTCTCGAAGGTCCGGAGCTTCGTCTTCGTCGACGGGATCGACGAGGTCACCGCGATCTTCGCCCGCTCCCGCTCGATCTCGCAGGCCGTCGCACGGGTCGCGGCCGAGGCCGACGTCGTCCATCTCGACGGGCACTCGGACTACGGCAACGCGTTCGGCACGTTCGCGCGGCGCTGGGGCCGCGAGGTCACCTCGAGGTCGAACGTGATCGTCCTCGGCGACGCCCGGAACAACTACCACGCGGCCAATTCGGAGGCGCTCGCGCAGGTCGCGCGCCGGGCGCGGCGCGTCTACTGGCTGAATCCCGAGCCGCGCGCGTACTGGGGAACCGGCGACTCGATCCTCGCCTCGTACTCGCCGTTCACCGACGGCGTCTTCGAGTGCCGGAACCTCCGGCAGCTCGAGCGCTTCGTCGAGATGCTCGACTGAGGCGTTACCCTGGCTGGATGGACAGCGCGCTCGTGGCGGCCAGTGTGACCGGTGGGGCCGAGCGACCAGGCGACGGCGGCCCGGACGACGCCACCGGCTCCGCCCGGCTCGGCACGCGGCTCGTGATCGTCCGCCACGGCGAGGCCGTGTGCAACGCGCAGGAGTACATCGGCGGCCACGCGAGCTGCCGTGGGCTCACGAAACGGGGCGTGCGCCAGGCCGAGGCGCTCGCGTCGCGTCTCGCGCGCACCCGCGAGCTCGACGGGGCGGTCGCCTTCTACACGAGCGTCCTGCCGCGTGCGATCGAGACCGCGGAGATCCTCGCACCCGCGCTCGGCGGGGTGCGCTTCGCGGAGTCGTGCTCGCTGTGCGAGCGGCATGCGGGCGAGGCCGACGGGTTGACCTGGAGCCAGTACTCGGAGCGCTACCAGCGGCGGTCGCTCCCGGGGGACGATCCGGACACGCCCCTCGCGCCCGGCGGCGAGAGCTGGGCCGGGTTCGTCGACCGGGCGTCCTCGGCGCTCGTCGCGCTGGTCGACGCGCACCCGGGCGGTCTCGTCGTCGTCGTCGCACACGGCGGAGTCATCGACTCGTCGATGATCTCGTTCCTCGGCCTCGACGGCCACGGCTCGGCCGTCCGTCTGCACCCCGAGCACGCGTCGCTGACCGAGTGGCAGCACATCGGCTCGAAGTGGCGGCTCGTCCGCTACAGCGACAGCGCGCACCTGCTCGCCGGCGAGGACGGCGCGGGTCGCGACGCGGAGCTGCTCTCGACGCCACCGCCGTGGGTCGTCGCCGAGCCGCACCCGGACGCCGATCCTGCCGCGGCGCGTGGCCCGCGCTCGGCCGCGCGCCGCGGGCGCACCGAGGCGCGCGGTCAGCAGGCGTAGTCGGGGTCGAGACCGTAGGGGGACGGCTGGTTGCCGGGCGTCTCCTGCAGCAGCCACGGCACGCCTCCGGCGAACGCCGCGGCGCTCCGCGTGCCCGTGTACACGGCGGTTCCCGCGCACCAACCGGCGAGGACCTGGGGCGAGTCGAGGCCCTTCTGGGTGTAGGGGGGGGTCGTCCAGGGAACCCCGGCGACCCACAGCGGCACCCGCGGGCCGCTCGGGACGAAGCTCCCGGCGATGCGGGGGAACTGGATGCTCGTCGAGTAGATCCCGACCGTGATGCCCGCAGTGCGGAGCGCGTCGTCGGCGCCCTGGATCGTCTCGTCGTTGAGCGCCGTCGAGTTGGACCAGTACGACGACGGGAACGCGCTGTGGGCGCCCGACGAGAGGTGGTCGTTCTCCACGTCCAGCCACCACACGCTCGACGACACGCCGGTCGCGGACGCGTACGCGAGCGCGCCCTTCGCCCCGTTGTAGCCGTAGTTGTAGGCCCTGCACGCGAGCCGGGTGGCCGTCGTGAGCGTCGCGCACGCCCCGGCGGGCCCGTTCGCGCTCTGCGCGGCCGCGGCGGCGTTCGTGCCTGGCGAGTTCATGAACAGGTACAGGCTGTAGTGCCCGCCGAGCGGTCCCGCCGCGCGCTCGGCCCACGCGGCCTGTGAGCCGAGGCAGGAGTTCTGAGAGCTGTCGAGCCATCCGGCGACCTGGAGGATCGAGATCCCAGCTGCCGCCGGCACGTTTGTCTGGATCGAGGCCTTCGCTCCGCGGGCGCACTGGAAGTTGCTCAGGTCGAAGCCGAATGCCCCGTGCGGGAACGGCGAGCTCGCAGCGGTCGCGCCCGCCGGCACCGTGCGCACGAGCTGGACGACCGCGAGCGGACGGCGCGGCTGGCTGCGCGCGAGCGAGCCGCTGAAGCGCGCGTCGCCGAAGTTGAACACGCGACCTGACGACGTCGTGAGCCAGTACCCCGCGCCGTCCGCGCTCGCCGTGATCGACGCCACGGGGTAGGGAGCCGACTTCGCGAACGCGACGTGCACCGCTGAGCCGTAGAAGTGCGCGTCGCCGAAGTTGTAGATGCTGCCGTTCGCCGCGACGAGCCAGTAGCCGCGGCCGTCCGCGCTCCCCGCGACGCCGACGACCGGCGCGCGGAGCTTGACGTGCGCGAGCGGCACTGACCCCGCGAACGGCGCGTCCCCGAAGTTGTACACCGCGCCCTTCGAGGTCGCGATCCAGTAGCCGAGCCCATCGGGTGTCGCGGCGAACGCGACCACCGAGTTCCTGATCGGGAGCCGGACCGTCGAGCCGCAGTACGCGGCGTCCCCGAAGTTGTAGACGGCGCCAGACTTGCTCACGAGCCAGTATCCCTGCCCGTCGGGCGTGGCCGAGATCGCGACGATCGGCTGTGCGGCCCGCTCGTGGACCGCGGAGCCGTAGAAGTGCGCGTCCCCGAAGTTGTAGACGCCCCCGCGCGCGGTCGCGAGCCAGTACCCGCCCCCGTCGGCCGTCGGCGCGGCGCCGACGACCGGGGCCGGAATGTGCTTCGCGGCCTTCGAGCCGAAGAAGACCGCGCCGCCGTAGGGATGTACGTTGCCGTCGTTCTCGACGAGGTAGTACGAGCCCGACCCGACGATCGGGGTGACGGGCTGCGCGGGCGAGGTGGTCGTCGTGACCGGGGAGGTCGTCGCGGGCGGGAGCGTCGTGGTCACGGGCGCCGGCGTGGTCGTGGTCGTGGTCGTGGTCGTGGTCGCCGCCGTGGTCGTGGTGACCTGCGCCGGACGGCGCGCGTTGCCGAGCAGGTTGCCCGTCGTGGACGTCGGCAGGAGGGTCGTCGTCGGTGTCGACGGCGGAGGCAGCGGCGTCGTCGTGACCGGAGGTGTCGTCGTGGTCGGTGGCGGCGCGGTGGTCGTGGTCGTCGTGGTCGGAGGCGTCGGACCGGGGACGCACGCCGTCGCGGGCGCGGTGCGTGGCGGGATCCCGGACGCGTCCGAGGCGGACGGCGCGAGCGGCCCGGTGGCCCGTCCGGAGCGTGCGTGCGAGACGTCGGGCCCGACGCGGTGCGCGGACTGCGCCGTGGGCGGCGTGGGCGAGCCGCTCGACGGCAGCGCCGCGGCGACCAGCACGGTCGCCGGGAGCAGCGCGACGGCGAAGGCTGCGGGGAGCGCGCGGCTGCGCGGCCTCGACCCGCGCATCAGGCGCGCAGGAGCTCGGCCACCCTGAAGGCCAGGTCGATGGACTGGCGTGCGTTGAGCCTCGGGTCGCACGTCGTCGTGTAGCGCAGCGGGAGCTGCTCCTCGAGGATGTCCTCGACGCCGCCGAGGCACTCGGTCACGTCGTCTCCGGTGAGCTCGACGTGCACGCCGCCGGGCCACGTGCCTTCGGCACGGTGGACCGCGAAGAAGCCACGGATCTCGCCGAGCACGTCGTCGAAGTGCCGCGTCTTTCGCCCGCCCTCGGCGGTGAACGTGTTGCCGTGCATCGGGTCGCACTCCCACACGACCGGGTGCCCGGCGTCGCGCACGGCGCGCACGAGCCCGGGCAGGACCGTCGTCACCTTCGAGATCCCGAGACGCGCGATGAGCGCGAGGCGCCCCGGCTCGCGCTCGGGGTTGAGCCGCTCGCAGAGCTCGATCACCTCGGCGGGGTCGGTCGAGGGGCCGAGCTTCACGCCGATCGGGTTGCCGACGCCGGACAGGAACTCGACGTGCGCGCCGTCGAGCTGCCGGGTCCGCTCGCCGATCCAGAGCATGTGCGCCGAGCAGTCGTAGTAGCGGCCGGTGAGCGAGTCCCGGCGCGTGAGCGCCTCCTCGTAGTCGAGGAGCAGCGCCTCGTGGCTCGTGTAGAAGTCGACCTGCTGGATCGGCGCTCCCGCGGAGAGGTCGACGCCGCATGCGCGCATGAAGCGCAGCGTGCGGTCGATCTCCTCGGCGATCGCCTCGTAGCGGCGGCCTTCGGCGCTCGTGGCGACGAACTCCTGGTTCCACGCGTGGACCTGGGAGAGGTCGGCGAACCCGCCCTTCGTGAAGGCGCGGAGGAGGTTCAGCGTCGACGCCGAGCGGTGGTACGCGGCGAGCATGCGCCGCGGGTCGGGAACCCGCGCGGACGGGATCGGGGCGTCGTCGTTCACGATGTGCCCGCGGAACGAGTTCATCTCGACGTCCCCGACGCGCTCGGTCGGCGAGGAGCGCGGCTTCGCGTACTGGCCCGCGATGCGTCCGAGCTTCACGACCGGCACGCCCGCTCCGTAGGTGAGCACGACCGCCATCTGAAGGATCACGCGCAGCTTGTCGCGGATCTGGTCGGCCGCCTGGTCCGAGAACGACTCCGCGCAGTCACCCGCCTGGAGGACGAACGCGTTCCCGGCGACCACGTTGCCGAGGCTCCTCGTGAGCGTGCGCGCCTCGCCGGCGAACACGAGCGGCGGCTCCGACGCGAGCTCCGCGAGGACCGACGCGACCGCGTCAGGGTCGGGCCAGCCGGGTGGCTGGGCGGCCGGCAGCTCGCGCCAGGACGCGGGCGTCCACACCGCGCCCGCCGGGCCCGTCGCTGCGGAGCGGTCGCCGGCCGTTTCACCCATGGCGACAGCGTAGGCCGTGCGGCGAGTCGCCGATGGCGAACTCCTTAGGAGATCATTAGGGCATCACGCCGCGCACGCCGCGCACGCCGCGCACCGGAGGGCGCGGCGTGCGCGGCGGCGCGCGGCCCGGCGCCGCGTCGGGCGTACGCTTCGCCGGTGCGGATCGGCGTGCTCGGCGGGACGTTCGACCCGATCCACGTGGGGCACCTCGTCGCGGCCGTGAACGCGCGCGACGCCCTCGCGCTGGACCGCGTCCTCATGGTCGTCGCGAACGAGCCGTGGCAGAAGGTCGGCGAGCGCCCGGTCACCCCGGCGGCGGACCGGCTCGCGGTCGTCGAGGCCGCGGTCGCGTCGACGCCGGGGGTCGAGGCGTCGGCGATCGAGGTCGAGCGGGGCGGGGTGTCGTACACCGCGGACACCGTCGACGAGCTCTGCCGGCTGCACCCCGGCGCCGAGATCTACCTCGTGGTCGGTGCCGACGTGGTCGCGGGGCTCGACAGTTGGGAGCGCGTCGACGCGGTGCGGTCCGCGGTCACCCTCGTCGTCGTGAACCGCCCGGGCAGCCACCCGGTCGACCTCGGGCCGGCGGGGCCGGTCGCGACCTGGCGCGCCGTCGCGATCGAGGTCCCGGCGCGCGAGATCTCGAGCACCGACCTGCGCGAGCGTGCCGCGACGGGTCGCCCGCTCGACTACCTCGTGCCCGAGGCCGCGATCCGCGTGATCCGCGAACGCGGCCTGTACGCTTCGTGGAGATGACCTCGAGCGTGAACCAGCTCACCGTGCCGGTCGGACCGGCGGTCGCCGCGTTCGCGCCGAGTGGCACGGGCGGGGCGCTCGACCTCGCACTGGCCGCGGCGCGTGCCGCCGCAGCGAAGACGCTCGAGGAGACGTCCGTGCTCGACGTCGGCGACCTCCTCGGGATCACGGACTACTTCGTCGTGACCGCGGGCCGCAACGACCGCCAGGTGCGGGCGATCGTCGACGAGGTCGCTCGCTGCGTGCGGGAGGCGGGCGGCACGCAGACGCGGCGCGTGGAGGGTCTCGCCGGCGCGGAGTGGGTGCTCGTCGACTACGGGTCGTTCGTCGTCCACGTGTTCGGGCTCGAGGCCCGCGCGCGCTTCGGGCTCGAGCGGCTGTGGTCCGACGCCCCGTCGGTCGCCTGGGACTCCGCGCTCGCCGGCGAGCGCTCGCAGGGCTGAACGAGCCGACCGAACACCGAGCCGACCGAACACCGACCCGACTGAGCGGCGCGCCGCGCTGGCCGCCGCTCCCGCGTCGCGAGCCGGCCGATGGCCGCGGCTCAGGTGAGCGGGCGCGCTCGCGACGCGTGGGTGACGTGCGTGACGCCCCGCTTCGTCGTCGGCGTCACGGGCGCGAGCGAGGCGTAGTCCGCGCGGGTGACCGGTCGGGAGGTGAACGTGCCGTCCGGCAGGTACGCCTGGGCGGAGCTCCCGCCGAAGGTGAAGTCGACCGACTTGATCCCAAATTGCGGGTCGGTCACGGTGAAGACGATCTGGGCGAACGCCTCGTACGCCTGGGTGCCGAACAGCGTGTACGTGGTGTCGTCGAGCGCGACCGTCGCGATGCCGGTCTGGCGGTTCACCCGCACGACGCCCGGTGTCGCCTGCGGCGACTGGCTGAGGGCCGTCTGGAGCCCGTGGTACCTGCTGTCCGCGGCGGTGGGCCCGTTCGTCAGGAAGTCGAGAGCCTCGACAGCGGTCGCCGGCGGCTGGACGTGGGCGATCGTGCGCACGAGCCGGGCGTTCGCGCCGGAGTTGTCGAGGAAGTAGATCCCGATCGGCACCGCGTGGGTGCTGTTGGACGGGGCGGTCGTCGTCGTCGACACGGGGCCACGCAGGAGCGCCGGCGGGACGCGCGACAGCGGGAGCGGCTGGGCGGCGTTGCTTAGGGGTATGCCGCAGCCGGCGAGCAGCGCGCCCGCGGCGAGGAGCCCGGCCGCGGCGAGCGCCCGGGAGCGGGACGCGCTCACGGCGTCGTGCTCCGGTCCCGGGCGGCGCGCGCGGCCACCGGCGCGGGGACGACCGGGGCCGGAACCTCGTCGTCGTCGACGAGGTCCTCGTCGAGCAGCGGGAGCTCGACGACGAAGCGAGCGCCGCCGTCCGCCCGGCCCTCGACCCACACGCGCCCGCCGTGGAGCTTCACGTGCTCCGCGACGAGCGCGAGCCCGAGGCCCGTGCCGTCGCCCGTGCCGCGGCTGCCGGCTGCCGCGGTGCCGCGCGCGAAGCGCTCGAAGACCCGCGCGCGCTCCTCGGGTGGGATGCCCGGCCCTTCGTCCTCGACGACGAAGCGGACGCGCCCGTCGAGGCCGACGGCGGCGACCCGGGACGCGCCGCCGGCGTAGCGGCGCGCGTTGTCGAGCAGGTTCGCGATGATCCGTTCGAAGCGCCGCTTGTCGACCGCGATGATCCGGCCCGAGACCTCGTCGCCGACCTCGACGCTCACGCCGGTGCGCGTCGAGGAGACCGCGTTGCGCAGCAGCTCGCCGACCTCGACGACACTCGTCTCGAAGTCCGCGGAGCCCGCGTCGAGCCGGGAGATCTCGAGCAGGTCCGCGACCATCTTCTGGAAGCGCCGGATCTCCGCGGCGAGGAGCAGCAGCGCCTGCTGAGATCGCTCGGGCAGCTCCTCCCGGCGCCCTTCGAGCACCGACAGCGACGCGGCGAGCGTCGTGAGGGGCGAGCGGAGCTCGTGGCTCACGTCCGAGGTGAACCGGGCGTCCCGCTCGATCCGCTGCTGGAGCCGGTCGACCATGCGGTTGAAGGAGGACGCGAGCAGGGCGAGGTCTCGTACGTCCGCCGTCTCGAGCCGGGTGTCGAGGCGGCCGCTCGCGATGTCGAGCGCCGCGCGCGAGACCTCGCGCAGCGGCCGCAGCGCGCGTCCCGCCGCCCATCGGCCGAGGACCGTGCCGGCGAGCGTGGTCGCGACGCCCGCCGCGACGAGCGAGGCGAGGATGATCTGCAGCGTCCGCTGGGTCTGGGTGAGGTAGAAGACCTCGAAGTACGTCGCCTTCTCGACCGGGATCGGAACGCCGACGCCGATGACCGTCGCGCCGTCGAGCCGGAAGATCTGGCTCGCGGGCGTGCCGCCGATCGCGGTGAGGCGCAGCCCGTCCGGGAGCGCGGCGGGCGTCGCGAGCGTGGGGTGGATGAAGTGCCACTGACCGTCGAGGTAGAGCGCGGAGTCGGACTCCGAGCCTTTGTCGATCGTCGAGAGCGCGTTGATCGCGGTGCTGAAGTCGCCGAGCGACGGTTGGAGGCTCGCGGCGTTCGCGAACACGGTCGAGATGAACGACGACTGCGCCTGGCGCAGGATCGACGAGCGCGTCGTGAAGTAGGTGATCGCGCCGAGAGCGCTCGACAGCGCGAACGCACCGAGCGCGAAGCTGAGCGTCACGCGGTTGCGAAGGCCGAGCCGGGGGTGGCGCTGCACCGGACGCGGCGCCTCGCCGCGGGTCGGAACGGTCGCGACGATCGCGCCGTCCGCGCTCCCCGGACCGAGACGCGGGCGGGACAGCGGGGACGAGAGGCGCACGGTCGCCTACGGCGTGAGCTTGTAGCCGAGCCCGCGCACGGTGAGCACGTGCCGCGGGTTCGCGGGGTCGGGCTCGACCTTCGTGCGAAGCCGCCGCACGTGGACGTCGACGAGCCTCCCGTCGCCGAAGTAGTCGTAGCTCCAGACGCGCTCGAGCAGCTGCTCGCGCGAGAGCACCTTGCCGACGTTCGCGGCGAGCTCGCAGAGCAGGAGGAACTCCGTCCTCGTGAGGTGGACCTCCTCGCCGCCGAGCCGGACGACCCCCGCGTCGGGGAGGATCTCGAGCTCGCCGAACACGAGCGAGGACGTCGCGCCCTCCGTCGCACGGGCACGCCGGAGCAGCGCCCGGATGCGCGCCGCGAGCTCCTTCGGCTCGAACGGCTTCGTCACGTAGTCGTCCGCCCCGGCCTCGAGTCCCGCGACGACGTCGTGCGTGTCGGTGCGCGCGGTCACCATGATGATGGGCACCGCGCTCTGGCGCCGAAGCTCCCGGCAGCACGCGAAGCCGTCCATCCCGGGGAGCATGATGTCGATGATGAGCAGCTCGAACGGCTGCCCGGTGGCGGCCTGCGCGGCGAGCTCGAGCGCCTCCTCGCCGCTCCCCGCCTCGGTGAGCTCGTAACCCTCGTCCTCGAGCGCGAGCCGCATCGAGGTCCGGATTCGCTCGTCGTCCTCGACGAGGAGGATGTGGCTGGCCATGCGCACATCTTCTCGCAACCGCGGCCCCGTGTGCCGACCGCCGTGCGCGCGACGCCCCCCGGGCTACGATCACGTCGGTGAGCTGGGACGTCGAGTCGTTCGTCGCATCGATCGGGCGTGCGGCTCCGGCGACGGTCACCGCGTACCGCTCGGACGTCTCCGCCTTCGTCGAGTGGGCGTCGCGCTCGGGGGCGTCGTGCCCCTCGGACGTGAGCCGGATCCTGCTCCGGCGCTACCTCGCGTACCTCGCGACCCGCAGGTACGCGCGGCGGACGATTGCGAGGAAGGCGGCATCGCTCCGCAGGTACTTCCGGTGGGCGGCGCGCGAGGGCCTCGTGAGCGCGGACCCCTCGCTCCGGCTGAGCGCGCCGTCGGGCGAGGCCAGGCTCCCCCAGGTGCTGAACGCGCGGGACCTCGCACTCCTGCTCGAGCCGGAGCGCGCCGCGCCGCCGCGCCGCCCGGCCCGCTCCCCGGTGGCGGTTGCGCGCGACCTTCGCGACGACGCGCTCCTCGAGCTGCTCTACGGATCGGGCCTTCGCGTGAGCGAGTGCTGCACGCTCGACGTCGAGGCGCTGGAGCTCGACGTCCCCGCGGTCACGGTCTGGGGCAAGGGCGCCCGCGAGCGGCGGGTCCCGACGAGCCGGCCCGCGGCGGAGGCCCTCCGTCGCTACCTGTCGGACGGGCGGCCCGTGCTGCTCGTGCCCGACTCGCCCGCGAGGGCGCTGTTCGTGAACGCGCACGGGCGCCGGATCGGGCCGCGGGACGTGCGCAGGATCCTCGACCGCCGGTCGCCGGTGCCGACCCATCCGCACGTGCTCCGGCACAGCTTCGCGACGCACCTGCTCGACGGCGGCGCGGACCTCCGCGTGGTCCAGGAACTGCTCGGTCACGCGAGCCTGCGGACGACGCAGATCTACACGCACGTGTCGCGCGAGCGCCTCGTGGGCGTCTACGAGGGTGCTCACCCGCGGGCCTGAGCGGCTACGATGTCGGCGGCCCCGACCGGGGCCCCAGCTACCGTACGTCCGGACTCGCCCACGGTCGCCCCCAGCGGGGGGCGCTGAGCCCGGATCAGCGCAACCGTCGGGAAGGATCGACATGGCCGTCGTCACGATGAAGCAGCTCCTCGAGGCCGGTGTGCATTTCGGGCACCAGACCCGCCGGTGGAACCCGAAGATGAAGCGGTTCCTCTACGGCGAGCGCAACGGCATCTACATCATCGACCTGCACCAGACGCTCGACCGGATCGACGCCGCGTACTCCTACGTGCGCGATCTCGTGGCCGACGGTGGCACGATCCTGTTCGTCGGGACGAAGAAGCAGACCCAGGACCCGGTCGCCGAGTACGCCGCGGACTGCGGCATGCCGTACGTGAACCAGCGCTGGCTCGGCGGCATGCTCACGAACTTCGAGACGATGTCCGGCCGCGTGCGCAAGCTCGCCGAGCTCGAGGCCGCGAAGGAGTCCGGAGATTTCGACGCGCTTCCGAAGAAGGAGGCGCTGCTCCTCGGGCGCGAGCTCGAGAAGCTCGAGCGCAACCTCGGCGGCATCCGCCGCCTCACGAGGCTGCCGAAGGCGATCTTCGTCATCGACACGAAAAAGGAGCACATCGCGGTCACCGAGGCCAACAAGCTCGGGCTCTCGGTGATCGCGGTCGTCGACACGAACTGCGACCCCGACGTCATCGACTACGTGATCCCGGGCAACGACGACGCGATCCGCTCCGGCCGGCTCATGTGCCGGATCATCTCCGACGCCGTGAAGGAGGGCCGCTACATCGCGTCGCGCCGCGCGGCCAACAAGCTCGCACGCGGCGACGACGGGACCGCGTCCGGCGGGAGCCCGGCCACGCCGCCCCCGGTGGCGCCCGCGGGCGACCCGGCGGCGGCACCTGTGGACGCCGTGGCCGGTGGCGCCGGCACTGGCACCGGCGCCGGGTCCGAGCCGGTCGCCGCGGGCGTCGCGGCGGGGGAGGCCTGATCGTGGCCGGCGTGACCGCAAAGGACGTGCAGGAGCTGCGCCGGCTCACCGGCGCGGGGATCCTGGCGGCGCGCAACGCGCTTGTCGAGACCGACGGTGACATCGAGAAGGCCGCGCTGCGCCTGCGCGAGCAGGGGCTCGCCGGGGCGAGCAAGCGGGGCGACCGCGAGCGGTCCGAGGGCGCGGTGTCCGTCGTCGTGACCGACGAGGGACGCCGCGGCGCGGTCGTCGCGCTCGAGTGCGAGACGGACTTCGTCGCGAAGTCCGCGGACTTCGTCCGGCTCGTGGACGAGCTCGCCGAGGCCGTCGCGGTGAGCGGCGAGGAGGGAGTCGAGGCGCACGCCGGCGCGGTCGACGAGCTGAAGGTCACGTTGAAGGAGAACATCGCCGTCGGCAGGCACGTCCGCTTCGAGGCGGCGGCGGGCGGCGTCCTCGGGAGCTACCTGCACGTTCAGAACGGTCGCGGCGTGAACGGCATCCTCGTCGAGCTCCTCGGTGGCTCGCCCGAGCTCGCCCACGACGTCGCGGTGCACATCGCGTTCGCGCGCCCCGAGTACCTCGCGAAGTCCGACGTGCCCGAGTCCGCGGTCGCCGCCGAACGCGAGACGATCGCGACGATCGCGAAGAACGAGGGCAAGCCGGAGGCCCAGCTCGACAAGGTCGTCGAGGGTCGCCTCCAGGGCTGGTACAAGGAGCGGGTGCTACTCGAGCAGCCGTACGCGCGCGACGAGAAGCAGACGATCGCGCAGCTTGTCGGCGCGGCGACGGTCACGAGGTTCGCCCAGGTCGTCGTGGGTGCGTGAGCACCGAGACGGCTGAGCCGCCCGGCACGGTGCGCGAGACCAGCGGCTCTGGCGTCGTGCCGCGGTGGCCGCGGGCGGTGCTCAAGCTGTCGGGCGAGGCGCTCGCGAGCGCGTCGTCGGACGAGACGATCGACGCGGGCACGGTCACGCGCATCGCCGCGGAGGTGGCAGACTCCTGCGAGGAGCTCGGCGTCCAGCTCGCGATCATGATCGGCGGCGGCAACATCTGGCGCGGCACGACCGGTGCGGGCGAGGGGATGGACCGCGCGACCTCGGACACGATGGGGATGCTCGGCACCGTGATCAACGCGCTCGCGCTGCAGGACGCGATCGAGCGGGCCGGCCGGCCGACCCGCGTGCTCTCCGCGATCACGATGGCCGAGGTGTGCGAGCCGTACATCCGGCGTCGGGCGATCCGCCACCTCGAGAAGGGCCGGGTCGTGATCTTCGCCGCGGGCATGGGCAACCCGTACTTCACGACCGACACCCCTGCGGCGCTGCGTGCCGCGGAGATCGAGGCCGGGGTCATCTTGAAGGGCACGCACTCGGGCGTCGACGGGGTGTACAGCGCGGACCCGCGGACGTACCTCGATGCCACCCGCTTCGACGAGATCGGCTTCGACGAGGTGATCGCCCGGGACCTGCGGGTCATGGACATGACCGCGATCACGTTCTGCAAGGACAACCACCTACCGATCCTCGTGTTCGACCTGATGAAGCCGGGGAACATCCGCGGGGCCCTCACGGGCGAGCCGATCGGTACGCTGGTCAGATGAGCGACGACTCGCTGATCGACCTCGCCCTCGCGGAGGGGCGCGAGCGGATGCAGCGTGCGGTCGAGCACGCGAAGTCCGAGTTCGCGTCCGTGCGCACCGGCCGCGCGATGCCGGCGCTCGTCGAGAAGCTCCGTGTCGACTACTTCGGCACCGAGGTGCCGCTCCAGCAGCTCGCAGGGCTCACCGTGCCCGAGGCCCGCGTCCTCGTCGTGCACCCCTACGACAAGGGCGCGCTGAAGGCGATCGAGAAGGCGATCCAGCTGTCGGACCTCGGCGTGAACCCGTCGAACGACGGGTCGGTCATCCGGCTCGTGTTCCCCCAGCTCACCGAGGAGCGGCGCAAGGACCTCGTGAAGGTCGTGCGGCAGCGCGCCGAGGACTCCCGCGTCGCGGTGCGCGCGGCGCGCCGCGCCGTCCGCCAGGACCTCGAGGCCCTCGAGCGCGACGGCGAGATCTCCTCCGACGACCTCGACCGGGCCGAGAAGGACCTCGAGAAGCGGACCCACGAGCTCGTCGCCGAGATCGACCGCCTGCTCGCCCACAAGGAGCAGGAGCTGCTCGACGTGTGAGCGCGGCGGGCGTCCCGAGGGGACTGCCCGCGAAGCGTCGGGCGACCCACGAACGGGAGGCGTAGTGGAGGAGCGAGACGACGGCGTCCCGCCGCTGGGCGACACCGCGTCGGATCAGCTGGACCGGTCGGGCGGCGGCCGAGGATCGGGCGTCGACGCTGACGCGGGACGGTCCGCGCCCGAAGCGGGCGCGCCCGGTGGTCTCTCCGGCCCGCCGGTGGCGCGCCCGACCGACACGGGCTCCGACGGCGTCCGGATCGCCGCGGTCGAGGCCGCGGTCGCGGCCGGGCTCGCGCCCTCCACCGGGCGCCGGCCGGACCAGGCCCCGGCGGGCGACGACCGCGGCCGACCGGCCACGGACTCCGAGCTGTTCTCGCCGCTCGAGCTGCCCGACTGGGGCGACCCGCCGACCGGTCAGGTTCCGAGGATCCTGCTCGACGACGAGGAGTTCGACGCGGGCGCCGGCGGCTCGACGACGCGCGGCCCGTCGTGGCGCGAGAACCGGTCCGACTGGGACGAGGACCTCGACCTCGCGTTCCTCGTCGAGGACGACGCTCCGGCGCTCGCGGCCCACGCAGGGCGAGACGACGCGAGCCCGCTCGACGCCGACGGCTTCGACATCGACGACGACGCATGGGCGTCGCTCCTCGACGGCGCGCCGCCGCCGGCCGACGCCGATCAGGGCGAGCCGCTCCGCCAGCGGCGCGGCCGCGGCGCGAAGGGCGCGGCACGAGCGTCGCACCGACTTGTCGGCGACGACCGGGCCCCCTCGGCGCCGGCGCGCCCGGCGCACGCCGCCGTTCGCCCGCGGCGGCAGGTGGGCCGCGGCGAGGACGCGGCGC
>DAHUXW010000077.1 GCA_027306925.1 Acidimicrobiaceae bacterium
TCACCACCAGCTATCGCGATCCGTTCCGCGTCCTCACGCTTCAGCTGCACACCCCACAGCTACGCCCCCAACGCAACAACTCCTGCAAAACCCGGATCTGCACGCATCAGACCGGGGGACTGCGGGGGACTGAACGCGTACGTCGCGGATCTTGCCGACGCCGTGGACCGGAACTCCGTTCGCTTGGAGCTCCTCGAGGTAGGAGCGGCCCGGCGGGGCGAGCGCGAAGTCGCGCCGGCCCTCGCGCCGGTGCCAGCTGCCCGGACCACCGTCGAACGGCCGTGCGATCACGCGCCCGACCGCATGCTCGCCCTGCATCAGCTCGCGCGCCGCCATGCACGCGCGGTAGAGGTCGGGCTCGGGCAGCACGTCGACGTGCGCGGCCAGCTGCAGGACGGAGTCGGCGGACGTGTACAGGATCACCTCGCGCGTTCGCAGGTGGTGCTCGCCCAGCTCGTCGAGCACCGCGGTTCCGCTCGCCGGCCGGTTGCAGCAGAAGCGCAGGCCGGTCGCGCGCTCGAGCGCCGCGACGAGCCCCGCCGGAAACCCGCCCGGGTAGGTCGGCAGCGGTCGCTCGGCGATCACACCCATCAGCTCCCAGTGCCCCGTGGTCGACTCCTTGCCGGGTCCCTGAGCCGCGAGGCGGCCGTGCAAGACCGGGTCAGGCGATGGCGGAACGCCTCGCAGCGGGACGATGTTGCCGAGCCCGAGCGCGCCGAGCGTCGGGAGCTCGAGGCCGGCGGCGAGCTCGGCGAGGTGCGCGAGCGTGTTGGTCCCCTCGTCACCGTAGTCGCCGGCGTCCGGCAGCGCCCCGACGCCGCAGGCATCCATCACGATCACCGCCGCGCGCGGCATCTGGAATGCATACCACCGGCGCGGTAGCCTCGCCTACTGAAGTGTCCCGCCGGCTTGCACATGTCGATCGCGTCGGCGTCGAGGAGCGCGTCGCCCAGCTGGCCACGCGCTCGATCAAGACGACGGCGAAGCAGCAGGGGATCCGCCTGGCCGTGTCGGTGCTCGACCTGACGACGCTGGAGGGAGCCGACACCGCCGGGAAGGTGCGCCAGCTGTGCGCCAAGGCGGTCTGCCCCGCGCCGCACCTGCCGGAGATCCCGTCGGTCGCCGCCGTCTGCGTCTACCCGGCGCTGGTCGCGGTCGCGCGCGCCGCGCTCGACGGGACCGGGGTGCGAACGGCCTCGGTCGCAACGGGCTTCCCCGCCGGGCAGGTGTCGCTCGAGGCGAAGCTGCGCGACACGGAGGACGCCGTTGCCGCCGGCGCCGAGGAGATCGACATGGTGATCTCGCGCGAGGCGTTCCTGTCGGGCGACGACGCGCGCGTGGTGCGGGAGATCGCGCGGATCAAGGACGCCTGCGGCGACGCCCACCTGAAGGTCATCCTCGAGACCTCCGAGCTCGGCTCCTACGACCACGTCCGGCACGCTTCGATGCTCGCGATGGAGGCCGGCGCGGACTTCATCAAGACCTCGACCGGCAAGGCGGGAAGCGGCGCGACCCCCGGCGTCTGCCTGGTGATGCTGGAGGCGATCCGCGACTTCGCCGAGCGCGCCGGGCGCGCGGTCGGGTTCAAGGCGGCGGGTGGCGTGTCCACCACCAAGGCGGCGCTGCACCGGCTGGTGCTCGTCAAGGAGACCCTCGGCGACGAGTGGCTGACGCCGGAGCGCCTGCGGATCGGCGCCTCGTCGGTGCTGAACGACCTGCTGATGCAGTACGCCAAGACGCAGACCGGCCGCTACGGGCGCTCCGCGGACTTCTCGCGCGAATGACCGTCGAGCAGCGGACGAGCATCGTGTGGGACTACGCGCCGGCGCCCGAGGCGACCGACCACGTGCGGCTGGCCGACCGCTACGGGCTGTTCCTCGACGGCGAGTTCCGTGAGCCCAGGGGCGCCGGACGGTACGTCCCGACCGTCAACCCCGCGACCGAGGAGCCGATCGCGGAGGT
>DAHUXW010000102.1 GCA_027306925.1 Acidimicrobiaceae bacterium
AACAGCACGTTCGCGGTCGACGGCGTTGCGGGCGTCGCGCCGTGCAGGGTCTCCGTCGTCATCGCGAAGTCGCCCGCGGCCTACGAGCACATCCCGATCCCGAGCCAGAGGCCGAAGGAGCGGTCCCGCCGGTTCGTGAGGCCGCGCGTGACGACGAGCACTCCGCCGACGAGCTCTCGTCGAGACTCGTAGCCACGGCCGCCCCCCTGCGTCGCGCGGTCGGTGCACTCGTCGCGACAGCACAACGGCGCGACCACGGTGGTCCGTGAGGTCGGCGCGCTACTCGACGAGCGCGAGGGCCTGAGACTCCTCGGCGATCTCCACGGCACGGTCCTCGGCGAGAGCGTCCTGGCGCACCTGCGGCGCGCGGCGCGACGGCCGGATCGCGACGAACGCGACGAGGAGCGCGACGGCCGCGATGCCCGCCCCGGCGACGAACGCGTCGGACCGGCCGTGCGCGATCGCCACGCTGCTCAGCGCCGCGACCCCGAGCGCCGCGCCCGTCTGCTGCATCGTCTGGAGCATGCCCGAGGCGGCTCCGGAGTCGTCGCGGGGCACCCCGGCGAGGATCGTGACGCTGAGGGGGAGGAAGCACGACCCCGCTCCGAGGCCGAACAGCACCATCGGGCCGAGGATGCTCACGACATAGCCCTGAGCGGGCGTCGCGCGCGAGATCCACAGGCTCGCACCGGCGAGCACGACGAGGCCGACGAGGACCATCGGACGTGCGCCGACCCGGGCCACGAGGCGCGGGGTGACCCGCGAGCTCGCGAAGATGATCGCGGTCATGGGCAGGAAGGCGAGGCCGGTCCGGAGCGCGCTGTAGCCGAGGTCGCCCTCGAGGTACTGGCTCACGAAGAAGAAGACCCCGTACATGAGCGCGGGGACGAGCAGGACGTCCAGGTACGCGGCGCCGCGTGCCCGGTTCCGGAGCAGGCGCAGCGGCATGAGCGGCTGCGCCCGGTGCTGCTCGACGACGACGAACGCCGCGAGGAGCGCCGCGCCGCCGGCGAACGTCGCGACGGTGCCCTGCGTGCCCGCGCGCTCCGCGAGGCGGATGAACGCGTAGATGACGCCGGCGAGCCCGGACGTGACGAGCGCGGCGCCCGCGACGTCGAGCCGCCCGCCGTTGCGCGGTGGCTCGGGGACGAAGCGGGGCGCGAGCAGCAGCACCGCGACGCCGATCGGCACGTTGATGAACAGGACCCATCGCCACGACACCCACGACGTGAGCGCACCGCCGAGCACGAGGCCGAGGGATCCGCCGGCGGCGGACACCGCGGTGAAGATGCCGAGCGCGCGATTGCGCGCCGGTCCCTCGGCGAACGTCGCGCTGATGAGGCTGAGGGTGCTCGGCGACGCGAGGGCCGCGCCGACGCCCTGGACGGCGCGGGTCGCGAGCAGCCAGGTCGGGGAGGTCGCGAAGCCGCCCAGCAGGGACGCGAGCGTGAAGATCGTGAGGCCCGTCGTGAGCATCCTGCGCCGGCCGAAGACGTCGCCCGCGCGGCCGCCGAGGAGCAGCAGGCCGCCGAAGGCGAGGCTGTACGCGTCGATGACCCAGGGCAGGTTCGCCCTGGTGAAGTGGAGCGAGCGCTGGATGGGCACGAGCGCGATGTTCACGACGGTCGCGTCGAGCACGACCATGAGCTGGCAGGTCACGATGACCGCGAGGGCGATCGCGGAGCGCGCGGGGGCGCGAGAGGTGGCGGGCAAGGTGCTCCTTCGTACGGGGCGGGACGGCGGTGGCGACGTCCGGCGCGCGGTGGGGACCGCGCCCGTCGCGTCGGGCGGCCCGAGCGTCTAAGCTGAGGCCACCTCCGCTTACTATACGGAGTTAGCCTCCGCTTTGCAAGCACGCCGCCGGCCCGCGCGTCCGGCCCGGCCGCTGCGGCCGCCGTCCCACGAGACGGTCCCCCAGCCGGGGCCCGTGCGTCCGGCTCCTGGCGCCCCGGGTCCGCCGGGCGCGGGTGGTGTCAGCGGAGCGAGGCGATCGCCTCGTTGAAGAGCTTCGAGGGCCGCATGACGGCCTCGGTCATCGCCGGGTCGGGGTGGTAGTAGCCGCCGATGTCGGCGGGGGAGCCCTGGACCGAGCCCAGCTCCTCGACGATCGCGTCCTCGTCCGCCGACAGCGCGAGCGCGAGCGAGGCGAACGCCTCCGCGAGACCCTCGTCGACGCGCTGCGCGGCGAGCTCGCGCGCCCAGTAGGACGCGAGGTAGAAGTGGCTGCCACGGTTGTCGATGCCGCCGACGCGCCGGCTCGGTGCGCGGTCCTCGAACAGCCACGTGCCCGTCGCACGGTCCAGGGTGTCCGCGAGGACCTGAGCGCGCGCGTTGCCCGTGTGCTGGGCGAGGTGCTCGAGGCTCGCGGCGAGCGCGAGGAACTCGCCGAGGCTGTCCCAGCGCAGGTAGTTCTGCTCGAGCAGCTGCTGGACGTGCTTCGGCGCGGAGCCGCCGGCGCCCGTCTCGAACATGCCGCCTCCCGCGAGCAGCGGCACGATCGACAGCATCTTCGCGCTCGTCCCGAGCTCCATGATCGGGAACAGGTCCGTGAGGTAGTCGCGAAGCACGTTCCCCGTCACCGAGATCGTGTTCTCGCCGCGGCGGATCCGCTCGAGCGAGTACGCGGTCGCCTGCTCGGGCGCCATGATCGAGATCTCGAGCCCGTCCGTGTCGAGCTCGCCGAGGCGGGCGCGGACCTTCTCGATGACCTTTGCGTCGTGGGCCCGGCCCTCGTCGAGCCAGAAGACCGCGGGATCGCCGGTCGCGCGCGCACGGCTCACGGCGAGCTTCACCCACTCGCGTACCGGGACGTCCTTCGTCTGGCACATGCGGAAGATGTCGCCGGCCGCGGCCGGCAGCTCGAGCAGGACGTCGCCCGCGGCGCCGACGACCCGGACCCTGCCCGGCGCCCCGATCTCGAAGGTCTTGTCGTGGCTCCCGTACTCCTCGGCCGCCTGGGCCATGAGGCCGACGTTCGGCACGGAGCCCATCGTCGCGGGGTCGTAGGCGCCGTGCGCGCGGCAGTCGTCGATCGCGACCTGGTAGACGTCCGCGTAGCTGCTGTCCGGGATGACCGCGAGCACGTCGGACTCACTCCCGTCCGGGCCCCACATATGGCCGGAGCTCCGGATCATCGCGGGCATGGAGGCGTCGACGATGACGTCGCTCGGCACGTGCAGGTTCGTGATGCCCCGGTCGGAGTCGACCATCGCGAGCCGCGGACCCGCGGCGAGCTCCGCGTCGAACGACGCGCGGATCTCCGCGCCGTCCGGAAGCGACGCAAGACCGCCGAAGATCGCGCCGAGACCGTCGTTCGCGCTGAGCCCAGCGGACGCGAGCGCGTCCCCGTGGCGGGCGAAGGTCTCCGGGAAGAACGCGCGGACCGCGTGGCCGAAGATGATCGGGTCGGACACCTTCATCATCGTGGCCTTGAGGTGGACCGAGAAAAGCACGTCGTCGGCTTTCGCGCGGGCGACCTGTGCGGCGAGGAAGGCCTGCAGGGGCGCGACCCGCATGAGCGACGCGTCGACGATCTCGCCCGGGAGCACCGGGACGGACTCGCGGAGCACCGTCGTCGTCCCGTCCGCGTGCGCGAGCTCGATCCGCAGCGTGTCCGCGTGCCCGAGCACTGCGGAGCGCTCGGTCGAGCGGAAGTCGTCGGCGGTCATGTGCGCGACGTTCGTGCGGGAGTCGGGCGACCAGGGGCCCATGCGGTGCGGGTGGGCGCGCGCGTAGCTCTTCACCGACGCGGGCGCGCGCCGGTCCGAGTTCCCCTGGCGGAGCACGGGGTTCACCGCGCTCCCGAGCACCTTGTCGTAGCGGGCGCGCACGTCGCGTTCCTCGTCCGAGCCGGGGTCGTCCGGGTAGTCGGGGAGGGCGTAGCCCTGCGCCTTGAGCTCGGCGATCGCGGCCTTCAGCTGGGGGACCGACGCGGAGATGTTCGGGAGCTTGATGATGTTCGCCTCGGGGGAGTTCGCGAGCTCGCCGAGCTCCGCGAGGTCGTCCGGCACGCGCCGGCCCTCGTCGAGACGGTCCGCGAAGCTGGCGATGATCCGGCCCGCGAGCGAGATGTCGCGGGTCTCCACGCGGACGCCGGCCGTCGCGGCGTACGCGCGGACGACCGGGAGCAGCGAGTAGGTCGCGAGCGCGGGGGCCTCGTCCGTGAGCGTGTAGATGATGCTGTGGTCGGTCACCGGGACCCGCCTCTCGTCGACAACTGTCGCGTCACGGTATCTAGCTCGTGCTTCGCGTCCGCGCCAATCCCGGTCGCGCCTGCCGGGCGCCGCCCGGCCGCGGGCGTCGCGCTCCCGGCGCCCCGGCGGCCGTCACCCGCTGCGCGGCGCGGCCCAGCCTTCGACGCGGAGCAGCACGCGCTTCGCGTCGATGCCGCCGCCGTAGCCGCCGATCCCGTCGCTCGCCACGACGCGGTGGCACGGGACGACGATCGGGACCGGGTTGCGGCCGTTCGCCTGGCCGACCGCCCGGTAGCTCGTCGGCCTGCCCACCCGGCGCGCGAGCTCGCCGTAGGTGATGGCCGTCCCGTAGGGGATCCGGGCGAGCTCAGCCCACACGGCGCGCTGGAACGCGGTGCCGGCGAGCCTCGTCGGGAGCTCGAACACCTTCCGCTCGCCGGCGAAGTACTCGGCGAGCTGCGTGCCCGCGTCGACGAGCACAGGCGGGAGGTCGCGCGAGTCCCGCGGCGTCGCCCGCTCCGGGGAGGGGAGCAGGAGCGAGTTGAGCGCCTCGCCGTCGCTCCCGAGAACGAGCGCGCCGATCGGCGACGAGACGGTCATCGTGTAGGTGTCGGGCGTCATGCAGCTCGTCCTCTCCGTGTGGTGTCGCGCGCGCGGCTGCGCCCCGCGGCGCCGCTCGTGGTACCGGCCGCGCGGCGCGCCGGACCGGGCGCGTGCGCGGTCCAGAGGTAGGCCGTCGCGTAGCTTCGCCAAGGCCGCCACGGCCGGGCGATCGCCGCGGGGTCGCCCGTGGCGCCGAGCGACCGGAGCGCGCTTGTGACCCCGAGGTCGGTCGCGAGGAATGCGTCCGGGTCGCGAAGGGCGCGCATCGCGACGTACTCCGCGGTCCAGGCACCGACGCCCGGCAGGGCACGCAGCGCGACGCGCAGCGCAACTGGATCCGAGCCGGGGTCGATCACGAGGTCGCCGTCGACGGCGGCTCGTGCGAGGGACGCGAGCGCGATCCGGCGCGGTGCCGGCATCGCGAACGCCCCGGGCTCGCGCTCCACGGACGCGAGGAGCTCGGCCGGCGTGGGGAACAGGTCGCGGATCGCGCCGTCGGCCGCAGCGAGCGCGCCGCCCGCCGCGTCGACGATGCGCCGCGCGCCCGTCCGCGCGCCGGCGACCGACACCTGCTGCCCGAGGATCGCGCGCACTGCGAGCTCGAAGCCGTCGACCGCGCCGACGACGCGCAGCCCGGGACGCGCCCGGACGAGCTCGCCGATGAGGGGGTCGCCCGCGAGCGCCTCGTGGATCGCGACCGGGTCGGCGTCGAGGTCGAGCAGCTGCCGGCAGCGGGAGACCGCGCTCGTGAGGTCACGCAGGTCCGCGAGCGAGATGTCCGCGGCGACCACCGACCGGCCGCGATCGTCCGCGACCGCGGCGAGCGCGACGACACCGGGGCCGTGCGGGAGGTGCAGGCTGCGCCGGTAGGTGCCGTCCGTGTACTCCTCGACGCCCGGGATCGCGCGCGCGCCGAGGAACTCGAGCAGCGGCGCCGCGCCGAACGGCTCGCGCACGGGCAGGCGGAGGCGGACCCGCTGCGGCGTCCCGCCCGCGTGCGCGGAGCCCGCAGCTGCCCCGTCGCGCGCCCGCGGCGCACGCGCGCGCAGCCCGCTCGGCGTGTCGGCGAAGACCTCCCGGATCGTGTCGTTGAACTGGCGGACGCTCGAGAACCCCGCGGCGAACGCGACGTCCGCCGCGGCGAGGTCCGTGCGCTCGAGCAGCACGCGTGCGGTCTGGCTCCGCTGGGCGCGGGCGATCGCGAGCGGTCCGGCGCCGAGCTCTGCGGTCACGAGCCGGTTCAGCTGACGCACGCCGTAGCCGAGCCGCCGCGCGAGGCCGGCGACGCCCTCACGGTCGACGACCCCGTCGCGCACGAGACGTATCGCGCGCGCGACGACGTCGGCGCGCACGTTCCACTCCGGCGATCCCGGCGCCGCGTCGGGCCGGCAGCGGCGGCACGCGCGGTACCCGGCGAGCTGGGCGGCCGCCGCGCTCGGGTAGAAGCGCGTGTGCTCGCGACTCGGCGTGCGAGCCGGGCAGCTCGGCCTGCAGTAGATGCCGGTCGAGGTCACCGCGACGATGAACCACCCGTCGAATCGGGGGTCCTTCGCCCGCGCCGCCTCGTAGCAGCGGTCCGGGTCGTCGATCACCCGGGCATCCTCGCACGCCGCGTCGCGCCGGTCTGGCGGGAATCGGACATGGCGGCGGCGGCCCCGGTTGGGCGGGTGCGGGAGCGGCCGGGGGCGCCACGTACCGGCGCTCGCGCGGCTCGAGCATGTCGCGCTCCATCGCGCCGATGACACGACCACCTCGCGCCCGGGCGGCGGCCTGGCCGCCTCCCGGGACGGGTGGCGACGGCGGGCGACCGGCGTCGACTGGCGGGGCCGGGCGAGGACCGGTGACGACGATAGAGTCGCGCCGGCCCGCGGGTGCGTGCCGGCGGGAGGGAGCGCGTCGGTGGACGGGGGCGAGGGCACGTGACGAGCGATGGCGCGCCGGGCTCGCCCGTCGGTCGCTACGCGCCGCTCGCGGTCCTGTCCTGCGACGTCATGTCCTCGTGCGCGTACGCGACCGAGTCGACCCTGCGCATCCTCGTCGCCGCGGCGGGGGTCGCGGCGTTCGCGCTCGTCACGCCGGTGACGCTTCTGCTGCTCGTGCTGCTCGTGCTGCTCGTGCTGCTCGGCGTCGCGTGCCTCTGCTACCGCCAGGTCGGCATCTCGGGCAGCGGGCTCCTGCCCGGCGTACCGTCCTTCATCCTCCTGCGGGCGTTCGCGAGCGGCGGCCCGGCGATGACCGGTATGGAGGCGATCTCGAACGCGGTGTCGGTGCTCAAGGAGCCCCAGGTGCGCAACGCGCGCACGACGCTCGTGCTGATGGCGACGATCCTCGGCGTCATGTTCGTCGCCGAGTCCGTCATGGCGGCGCTCACCCACGCCGTCCCGTTCCTCGGCGGGACACCGACCGTGCTCTCCGAGATCGGTCGCGCGGTGTTCGGCGGTGGCGCGACGGGCGCGGGGACGACCCGGTACCACCTGCGCCGCCGCGGGCCGCACCGCGGCCGGCAGATCACGGTGGGCGCACTCGCGCTCGTCGCGAGCGCGGCTGTCACCGCGATCTTCGTCGCGACCACGTCCACGCGCGGCGCCTGGCTCGTCGTCGCGATCCCGTCGCTCGTGCTCCTCCTCACCCGCACCCACCACCGCTACGAGGCCGAGCGGGAGCTCCTCGCGGGGGACCTCGCGGTTCTCGCGCCTGCCGGGCGCGTGCGGCGGCACCACGTCGTCGTGGTCCCAGTGGACCGGCTCGACCTGTCGACCGCGCGTGCGCTCCCGCTCGCGGGATCGCTCACCTCCTCCGGCGACGTGCGCGCGGTGCACTTCGCGCTCGACGCGGCCCGCGCCGAGCGGATCGCCGCGTGATGGTTCCAGCCGGGGCTGGTGCACGTGGCGCTCGACGTGGTCGAGTGCGCGGACCGGCGGCTCGTGCGCGCGTCGAGCTAGCTCGCGGCGGACCTCGCGGCCGACGGCGACACCGAGGTCACGCTCGTGCTCCCGCGGCGGTCGCGAAGCGGCGTCGCGTACCGGCTGCTGCACGACCAGACCGCCGACCGGATCGTCGAGGCTGTGAACCAGATCCCGCACGTGAGCGCCACGATCGCTCCTTTCGACGTGACCGGGACGCTGCGCCGGCGCAGCGCAGGTGCGTCCGCTCGCTCGAGAACGCCGAAGCACGGCACGGGGAGGTACGTGATGGTCGAAGGTGCGATGCCGCTCGGGTCCCTCACCTACCGCCAGCGTGCGGTCGTCGCGGGGCGGGTCCGGACCGTCCGGGTCCAGCCGTGGTCGGGCGTCTCGGTCCTCGAGTGCACGATCGTCGACGAGTCCGCGGCGCTCCGGATCGTGCTCCTCGGGCGACGGTCGATCGCGGGGATCGGGCCCGGCGCGGTGCTGCGGGCCGAGGGCATGGTCGGCCACCACGGCGGACGGCTCGCGACGATCAATCCGAGCT
Organism: Acidimicrobiaceae bacterium; assembly: GCA_027306925.1. Classification (GTDB taxonomy): domain Bacteria; phylum Actinomycetota; class Acidimicrobiia; order Acidimicrobiales; family Bog-793; genus JAJZBW01. The sequence continues at coordinate 8,247 of DAHUXW010000102.1, forward strand.
ACGACCTCGTCGCGTCGGAGGCGGGCGGCGTGGCCGACGCGACGTCCTGAGCGCCCGGAGATGAGCGGTCGCTCGCCCGCCGGCGGAGCGGGCACGGGCGCGCCGCGCACGTTCCGCGCGCTCGGGACCACGATCTCGGTCGTCACCGTCGACCCGGACGCCTCGGCGGCGGCCGAGGCGCTACTGCGCGCGCACCTCGACGCGCTCGACCTCGCGTGCAGCCGCTTCCGGCCGGACTCGGAGATCTCGCGGGTGCACGCGGCCGGAGGCGCACCCGTCGAGATCGGACCGCTGCTCGTCGAGATCGTCGCCGCGTCGCTCGAGGTCGCCCGCTTCACCGACGGCATCGTCGACCCGACGGTCGGCGCGGCCGTCGAGTCGATCGGTTACGACCGGGACTTCGACTCGGTCGAGCGGCAGGGACCCGCGCTCGACCACGTGCCGGTTCCCGCGGCCGGCTGGCGGTGCGTCGCGCTCGACGCCCAGCGAGGAGTGCTCGACGTGCCGGCCGGGGTGCGGCTCGACCTCGGCTCGTCAGCGAAGGCGTTCGCCGCCGACCGCGCCGCTCACGAGATCGGCGCGACCCTCGCGACGGGCGTGCTCGTGAACCTCGGCGGCGACATCGCGGTCGCGGGCGACCCCCCCGACGGCGGCTGGGTCATCGGGCTCGCGGCCGACTCGGCGACCGCTCCCGAGCGCGCCGAGCGCGTCGTCGCGATCCGCTCCGGCGGGCTCGCGAGCTCCGGCACGGGCGTGCGCACGTGGCACCGCGGCGCGCGTGTGATGCACCACATCGTGGACCCGCGCACCGGTGACGTCGCGCAGGGCCCGTGGAGCCTCGTGTCCGTCGCGGCGGGGACCTGCCTCGTCGCCAACGCCGCGAGCACCGCGGCGATCGTGCTCGGCGAGGACGCCGTCGCGTGGCTCGGCGCGCGGTCGCTTCCCGCCCGGCTCGTGCGCGACTCCGGAGCGGTCGTGACGGTCGCGGGCTGGCCCGCGGACGCCTAGCGGCGGGGGCCCGGCGCCCCGCTCAGGTGCCGGTCGGGCACCGCGTGCCCGCGGGTGGGAGGCGGAGGGTCGCGAGGTAGCGGTTCGTCCAGCGCTGGATGCACGCGCTGAACAGGTAGGCGGTGTGGCCCGGGCCCGCGCGGGTGAGGAGCACCGCGCGGCCGAGCTGGCGCGCGACGGAGGTCGCCCACGAGTACGGCGTCGCGGGGTCGCCGGTCGAGCCGACGACGAGGATCGGCGGGCTCCCCTTCGCGTGGATCGGCGCGACGCTCCCCTGCGGCCGGACCGGCCAGTACGCGCAGACGAGCGAGCCCCAGACCGCGCTCGCGCCGAAGTCCGGCGCGAGCTTCGCGGCCTCGACGGCGAGGCGCTCGTAGGTCGAGATCGCTGCAGGCGAGGGGCGGTCGACGCAGTTGATCGCGGTGTTCGCGGCGAGCTGGTTCGAGTACTTCCCGTTCGTCCCGAGACCTTCGTAGCTGTACGCGATCGCGGCGAGTATCGAGCCGTCGCCCGCGAGCCCCTGGTGAAGCGCTTCGGCGAGCACGGGCCAGGTCTGGTCCGAGTAGAGCGCGCCGGCGACCGCGGTCTCGAGCACACCGAGCGTGACCCGCTGCGTGCCGCCGTACTCGGGCTTCAGCTGCGCGACGAGCGCGCCGCCCGCGCCGAGCGTGCTCGCGAGCTGCGTGTAGGCGGCCTTCGCTCCCGCCGGGAGCGCCTTCGTGCACGCCGCGTTCGTCGGGCACCAGGTGAAGAAGTCCGAGAGGTCCGTCTCGAAACCGACCGCCTGCTGCACGGCGCTCGTCGTCGACGAGAGCGCGGGGTCGACGACCCCGTCGAGCACGAGCGCACGCACGTGGCTCGGGTAGCGCTGCGCGTAGAGCTCGCCGAGGTAGGTGCCGTAGGAGAAGCCGAGGTAGTTGAGCTTCGCCTCGCCGAGCGCGGCACGCAGCGCGTCCATGTCCCGCACCGTGACGGCGCTGCCGACGTTCTCGAGCAACAGTCGCGACGTGTGCGCCGTGCACGACGCGACGAACGACCTGAGCGCGCTCGTGACGGTCGCGATCTCGGCGGGCGTGGTGGGGGAGGGGTCGAGCGCGACGAGCTGGCGGATGCCGGCGGCGCCGACGCACTGCACCGGGTCGCTCGCGCCGACGCCGCGGGGGTCGAAGCTCACGAGGTTGAACGACCGGCGCAGCGCGGCGGGGAAGTTCGTCTGCTCGAGGAACTGCACTCCCGAGCCGCCGGGTCCGCCCGGGTTCATCACGAGGTCGCCGACCGGCTTCGCACCCGTCGAGGGGAGCTCGACGACCGCGAGCTCGAGGCTGCCGCGCGACGGTGCCGAGTAGTCGACGGGCACCTCGAGCTGGGCGCAGCGGAAGCTCGTGTCGCAGCGGTGCCACGCGAGCGGGTGTGCCACGGTGCGGCCGGCCGTCGGCTGCGGCGCTGACGCGCCCGACGCCGCGCCGGGGGCGAGGGCGAGGGACGCGAGCGCGACGAGCGGCGCGACGAGGCCCCGTGCGCGCGACCGGCGGCGCACGAGCGGCGAGGGCCGGGAGACGGTCACCACGCCATCATGGCGCGCCGTACTGGTCGTGGTCGCGTCGGCTAGTCGAGCGCGACGCGCATGCCGTCCGAGCGGAGCACCACGAGCTCGGCGACGACGGCCGGCGTGATGTCGATCATCGTCCGCTCCGTGATCTCGAGGACGATCGACGCCTCGAGGCCCGTCCCCTGCACGACCGCTCGCACGCGCTCGACGAAGTCCGGCGCGGAGATCAGCCAGCTCGACAGGTTGACGCAGAGCGTGAGCGGCAGCCCGCGCGTGACCGAGTGGAGCCGCGTGAGCTCCGCGCACGCCACCGCGAGCACCGTGAGGTCCACGTCGGCGATCGGCTCGGTCCCCTCGACGCGGTCGAGGAGCTCCGACGGGCCGAGCGGGCCGCGCTCGGGATGCGCCCGGCGCACGAGGGCCTCGGCGCCCCAGAGCCGCGCCCGGTCGAGGTCGACGATCGGCTGGTAGGACACGACGAGGGCGTCACTCGTCGGCACCTCGCCGAGCGCCTCGAAGGCCTCGCCACCACGTGCCACGCGCAGGCGCGTGGCGAGAGCTCGCCGCCGGCGACCGACTTGTCGAGCTACCCGGCGCACCCCGCGCGGCGAGCACCGCGGTGGGGCTCGCGGACCCGCTCGAGATGACGACCTTGCTCGTCGGGCTGTCGGAGCGGATCCGCGCGGCACGCTCGGCAAGCCGGCGCTCCGGGTCGGGCTCCTCGCGCCCGCCGTGCGCGGTCATCGCGACAGCGCCTGCGCGACCTTCTCGAGCAGCGACGACTCGGAGAACGGCTTCTCGAGCAGCACGATGCCCGGCTCGAGATGGCCCTGGCCCGTGAGCATCGGCTCCGCGTAGCCCGACATGTAGAGCACCCGCACCTCCGGGCGCGCCGCGAGCACGCGGGTCGCGAGCTCGTTGCCGAGCATGCCGGGCATGACGACGTCGGTGAGCAGCAGGTCGAGCGCGCCGTCGTGGCGCGTGGCCATGTCGAGCGCCTCCTCCCCGCTCCTCGCGACGAGCACGGCGAAGCCGTTGCGCGCGAGGAGGCGACGCGTCATCTCGCGCAGCGCCGGCTCGTCCTCGACGACGAGCACGGTCTCCCCCCCGCGCACCGTGCGGCGCTCCGTCCGGTCGCCAGCTGTGCCCGGCGTGAGATCGGTCGCGGGCAGCATGACGACGGCGCGCGTCCCGATCCCCGGCTCGGAGTAGAGCTGCACGTAGCCGTCCGCCTGCGTGACGATGCCGTAGACGGACGCGAGGCCGAGCCCCGATCCCTCGCCACGAGGCTTGGTCGTGAAGAAGGGCTCGAACACCCGCCGCAGCGTCGCCTCGTCGATCCCGACGCCCGAGTCCGCGACCGAGATCCGTGCGTACCTGCCGGGCCGGAGCACCGGCCGCTCGCGCGCGTACTCCTCGTCGACGTCGATGTCGGCGGTCTCGAGGTGCAGCATGCCCCCGGCGGGCATCGCGTCGCGCGCGTTGAGGACGAGGTTGACGACGACCTGCTCGATCTGTCCCGGGTCCGCGACGACGGGCGAGACCACGGGGGCGAGGGAGGTCGTGAGCTCGACGTGCTCGCCGATGGTCCTGCGAAGAAGCGGCTCGACCTCCGCGATGACCCTGTTCACGTCGACGATGCTCGGCGTCGTCGCCTCGCGGCGGGCGAAGGTCAGCAGCTGGCGGACGAGCTCGACCGCGCGGCCCGTCGCCCGCGCGATCTGGTCGACGTCGGCGCGCGCCGCCGCGAGCGCGTCGCGCGACGGTGCGGGCGACGCGACGGTCTCGCCGACGAACTCCGCGTAGTTCCCGATGACCGCGAGCAGGTTGTTGAAGTCGTGGGCGACGCCTCCGGCGAGCTCGCCGAGGCTCTCGAGGCGCTGGCGCTGCTGGTCGCGAAGACCGACCCGCAGCTGCTCGGACTCGAGGCGGAGGCGGAGCTCCCGGTCGCGCGCGGCGAGCTGGTCGGCGACGTCGCGGATCGCGGCGATCACGACGACCGCGCCACCGAGGTGCGCGCTCGAGAGCGATATCTCGACCGGGATGTCGCGCCCGTCGGCGTGGCGCGCGTGCAACGTGAGGCCGGCGTCCATCGGCCGCGGACGCGGGTCGGCCATGTAGCGCGCGCGCAGCGCCGCGTGCGAGCCGCGCACCGCGTCCGGCACGAGCTGGTCGACGTGCATCGCGAGCAGCTCGTGCCGGCGGTAGCCGAAGAGCTCCTCGCACTGCTCGTTCGCGAGGACCACGGCGCCGCCCGGGTCGACGCAGATCATGGCGTCCGGCGCCGCCTCGACGACGTCCCGGAACCGCTCGCGATCGCGGCGCTCGCCCTCGAGCTCGGCGATCTCCCGGCGCAGGCGGTTCTGCTCGGTGATGTCGCGGGCGATCGCCGACGCGCCGACGACCGTCGCGTCGGGTCCGAGGATCGGTGACACGCACAGCGAGACCTCGACGGGCGAGCCGTCGCGCCGGGTGCGCACCGTGTCGAACGGCTCGACGGTCTCGCCGAGCGCGATCCTCGCGAGGATCCCCGGGATCTCGTCGGGCCGCCCGGGCCCCGCGAGCAACGCGACGTTCCGCCCGACCGCCTCGCCGGCTCGGTAGCCGTAGAGGCGCTCCGCCGCGGGGTTCCAGGTGAGGATCGTGCCGTCGAGCGACGTCGAGAGGATCGCGTCGCTCGAGGACTCGACGATCGACGCGAGGCGGGCCGCGTCCGGACCCGGCTCGTCAGGTCCCGGGCTCTCGCCGCCGGTCACGTGCAACGACCTCGCCCTCTCGACCCGCGCCCGGCCTCGACGCCCCCACTGGCGCCGTCGCACCGGCGGCAATCACCGTCGCGAGGCTAGTGCAGGCAGTGGCGAGCGCAGCGCCGCGCCGGCCGCGTCGCGTGGTGTTCCGGGCGCCGGGCGGCCCCGACACCGGGGATCGGGTGCGGTACGTTTCGCGCGTGACGTGGACGTGCACCGGCCGTTCCATCGGCGCGCGCCCGGCGACCGCCCGCGCGTGACCCGCGCCCACGCGCGCGCCCGCGCGCCCGGGCGCCACGCGGTGCTCCGCGAGGTCGCCCCGCTCGGCTGGCTCCTGCTCGTGACCGCGGCGTACATCGGCCCGGCGCTGCACCACGGGAGCGCGCTCGGGCCCTACGACCTGCTCGGCCAGTACGGGCTCACCGCGCACGCCCACGCGCACGTCCACAACATCGTCGGTTCGGACGAGATCGAGGAGTTCATCCCGTGGCAGTCGCTCGCGTGGGTCGAGGTCCACGCGGGTCACCTGCCGCTGTGGAACCCCTACAACCTGCTCGGCATGCCGCTCGCGTTCAACTTCGAGTCCGCGCCGTTCAGCCTCACCGTCGCGGTCGGCTACCTGTTCCCGCTCCACCTCGCGCACACGGCGACCGTCGTGAGCGCGCTCCTCCTCGCCGGCGGCGGCACGTACGTGCTCGGGCGGGTGCTCGGTCTCGGGATCCTCGCCTCGCTCGTCGCGGCGACGACCTACGAGCTGAGCGGCGCGTTCACGATCTGGCTCGGCTGGTACGAGTCCAACGTGATGGCGTGGGCCGGGTGGATCCTCGCGGCGTCGGTGATGCTCGCGCGCGGGCGCCACCGCGCGCGCGACGTCGTGCTCCACGCGCTCGCGCTCGCGCTCGCGCTGCTCGCGGGCGAGCCGCAGATCGCCGCGGTGCTCGTCGGCTCGCTCGCGCTCGTCCTCGGGGTCGTGCTCGTCTCGCTCGCCCGGCGCGACGGGCGGCGAGCGGCCGCGCGCGTGGCTCGCGACCACGTGGCCGCGGTCGTCGCGGCGCTGCTGCTCGCCGCCCCCGTGTACCTCCCCGCGATGCAGCTCGCGCTCCGCTCCTCGCGCTCGACCGGCCCGAAGGTGTCCGGGCTCCCGGCCGTCGACCTCACGCACCTCGTCTTCTCGAGCTACAACGGCCTGCCGACGAGCCTGTCCTCGATCATCGGGCCGGACAACCTCTACGTCTCGATGATCTACGTCGGCTCCGTCGGCGTCGTGCTCGCGGCGCTCGGGGCGGTCGCGGCCCGCCGACGTCCGGAGGTCCGGGCGCTCGTCGTGCTCGTGCTCGTGGTGCTCGCCGTCCTGTTCGTCGGCCCGGTCGTGTCCGTGCTCCGCACGATCGCCTACCTCGACGTGTTCCGGATCGTGCTCGCGACGCCCGTGCTCGACTTCGCGCTCGCGCTGCTCGCGGGCTTCGGCTGCGACGCGCTCGTCCGATCCGACGGCGGCCGGTCGGTCGCGCGGGCGCTCGCCGCGGCGGCCGCGCTGCTCGCGGCCGTCCTCGCGCTCCTCGGCGCACGTCTCCTCGCGAACGCCGACCACCTCGGCGCAGCGTCGCAGCGCGTGCGTGCCGAGAGCTTCGTCTGGCCGGCGGTCGGGCTCGTCGCGTGCGCGGCCGTGGCCGTGCTGCTGCTGTTGCGGCAGCGCCGTGGCGGTGCGACGTCGCCGCACGTGCTCCGCCGCGCCGGCGCGCTCCTGCTCGCAATCGAGTCGGCCGCGCTCGTCACGGCGGGCGCGGGCATCTGGTCCTCGACCCCGTCGCCGTTCGTGCCGACCCCGGCGGTCGCCGCGCTCCGCCGCGACGTGGACGGAGCGCTCGTCGGCGTCGGGTCGTGCCCGGGGACGAACGCGTTCCCCGACGTCGGCATCGTCCCGGACGCGAACATCGACTTCGCGGTGCACGAGCTCGCGGGGTACGACCCGATGATCCCCGTCGCCTACCACGTCTCCTACGGCCGGGCGACGGGCACGGGGACGCAGGTGCTCGTGCCGCCGGGACTGTTCTGCCCGGCAGTCACCTCGGTGGCGCTCGCGCGCCTCTACGGGGTCGCCTACGTGCTCGAGCCGCCGGGCGCACCGGGGCCGGCCGGGACGACGCGTGTCGGGGCCGTCGGGGCGGAGGGGCTCTACGCGGTGCCCGGCTCGGCGCGTGCGACGCTCGCGCCGCTCGTCGGCGGCTCGCGCACCGGTGTCGCGACCGCGGCGCGCTCGAGCGAGCCCGACCCGTCGTCGTGGCGGGTCGTCGTCGACCCGACGGTCGCGTCCGTGCTGCGGCTCCGGGTCACCGCGGAGCCCGGATGGGGCGCGACCATCGACGGGCGCCCGCTCGCGGTGCACGTCTGGCACGACGTGATGCTCGAGGCCGACGTGCCGCCCGGCCACCACGTGGTCGAGTTCCGCTACTGGCCGCGCTCGTTCACGGTCGGGCTGTGGTGCGCGGCCGCCGCGGCGCTCGGGCTGGCCGCCACCGTCGTGGGCGCGCTCTCCCGTCGCCGCCGACGACGCGCCCGCCACCACGCCGGCCGGGCGGCCGCGACGCGACGCGGGGCGCGGATCTACGATGACCCCGCGGCGGCCGGCGCCCCCGAGGCGTGACGGGCGGGCCGCCGTCTCCAAGACGGTCGCCCGGCAGCCTCGGACCTGGACGGACTCGAGAGCGAGGCGATGGTGCGCGACGGCATGCGGGACGGGTTCACGGGTCGGCGAGCGCCGCTCGACGGCGAGGTGCGGGCGTGACCGGCGGGTCCGGAGCGGACGGCGAGGTCGAGGTCGAGGTCGCGATCGTCACGGGCGCCGGCCAGGGGATCGGCCGGGCGACTGCCGCGCGGCTCGCCGCAGGCGGCGCGCACGTCGTGTGCGTGGACCGCGTCGCGGATGCGGCCGAGCGCACCGCGGCCGAGCTTCGCGGCGCGGGCCGCCGGGCGACCGCGTGCACGGCCGACGTGAGCCACGGCGTCGACTGCGAGTCGGTCGCCGAGGTCGCGGCGCGTCTCGGCCGGCTGAGGGTCCTGTGCAACATCGCGGGGATCAGCCCGTTCTCGACCGGGATCTCCGAGGTCACCGAGGAGCTGTGGGACCGGGTGTTCGCGGTCAACGTTAAATCCGTGTTCTTGATGAGCAGGGCGTGCCTCGCGCAGCTCGCGGCGGGCGACGACGCGGTCGTCGTGAACATGGCGTCGGTGCACGCGTTCGCCGCGCTCGAGGAGAGCGCGCCGTACGCGGCGTCGAAGGGCGCCATCGTCGCGCTCACCCGCCAGATGGCGGTCGACCTCGCGCCCGCGAAGGTGCGCGCCGTCGCCGTCGCCCCGGGTGCGGTCGACACGCCGTCGAGCTACACGGGCGCGCTCGGCCTCGGCGCGAGCACGACCGAGCTCGGGGTGCTGAAGGACCGGGGGCACCTCGGATGGCTCGCAGAGCCGTCGGACGTCGCCGAGGTCGTCGCGTTCCTCGCGTCCCGCACGGCGCGCTACGTGAACGGGACGACGGTCGTGGTCGACGGAGGGATGCTCGCGCAGCTCCCGCGCAGCTGAGCGGGCGCTGCGCGAGCACCGGGACGCGACGTCCCGGGCCGCTCAGCTGAGCGGCGGGCCGTCGACCGGGACCGGCGGCAGGTCGCGCACCTCGTCCTTCGTGAGCGAGAGGCGGATCCCGCCCGCGACCGAGGTCACCGCTGCGATCGGGATCGCGACCTGCTTGCGCCCCCACAGGTGGCCCTCCTGGAGCAGCACGTGGGTCACGTGGTGGTCGCGCCGCTCGACGACGAGCCCCTGCACCTTGCCGACCACGCCGTCGGTCGCGTGCACCGGCTGGCCGCGCCGCACCTCGACCTCGCCGACGGGCACCCGGTCGTGGACGACCGGCTCGACCGCCTCGCCCGTCGCCATCGCGAGCCCGGGACCCCACCCCATCCCGAGCCCGTAGTACGGAAGGTGCCAGACCTCGTCCGCCCGATAGCCGAGCGCTCCGTCCGTGGCCGGCACGAACTGCGTCTCCTCCGCCTCCTCGAGCCGGGCGAGGCCGGCCGCGTCGCAGCGCAGGCGCAGCGCGCCGCCGCTGCCGTCGACGAGCCCGACGGGCACGAGCCGGGCGAGCCCGCGCCGGTGGACGGGCTCGACGACGAGATGGGTCACGCGGCGCGCGACCGGGTCGACGACGACGCGTACGAGCGTGCCGCACGTCCCGTCCGCACAGGTCACCTCCGCACCGATCGGGAACTCCACTGTGCCGTCCACGACGTCCTCCCGGCCCGCTCGCCCGCGCGCTCCACCAGCCTCGCGTGTCCGCCGGCCCGGCGGTAGGGCGTAGGGTCACGGTGCTCGCGGCGCGCCGGTGCGCCGGCGGAGCCGCATCGTCCGATCCACCGGCACGCGGGCCGGTGGATCGCCGGCGGGGGAGGTCGCCTCGTGAAGCTGCACGCGAAGGTCGTCGACGAGCTCGTCGTGCGACCCGGCGACCCGGCGGGGCTCCACCGCCGTGACACGAGGGCGCCGGCGTCGCGCCCGTGGGACGACGGCGCCGCCGGCGGCGAGCGCGAGCTCGCGCAGAGCGACCTCGAGGTGTTCCGCGCCGAGCTCGCGAGCGCCCAGGAGCTCCTCTACGCGTCCGACCGGTACGCGTTGCTCGTCGTGGTCCAGGCGCTCGACGCGGGGGGAAAGGACGGCACGATCAAACACGTGATGTCCGGCGTCAACCCCCAGGGCTGCGCCGTCGTGTCGTTCAAGGCGCCGTCGGCGGAGGAGCTCGGTCACGACTTCCTCTGGCGGTGCGTGAAGGCGCTCCCGGAGCGGGGACGGATCGGCATCTTCAACCGCTCCTACTACGAGGACGTGCTCGTCGCGCGAGTCCACCCCGAGCTCGTCGAGCGCCTGCGCCTGCCGAAGGAGGCGGGACTCGGCGACGAGCTGTGGGCACGGCGCTACGAGGACATCAACGCGTTCGAGCACCACCTGCACCGCAACGCGACGCGCGTCGTGAAGCTGTTCCTCAACGTGTCGAAGGCCGAGCAGCGCCGGCGGCTGCTCGAGCGGCTGGAGGATCCCTCGAAGCACTGGAAGTTCTCCGAGGCGGACCTGGCCGAGCGCGCGTACTTCGACGACTACCAGCGCGCGTACGAGGCGACGCTCAGCGCGACGTCGACGCCGTGGGCCCCGTGGTACGTCGTGCCCGCCGACCACAAGCCGCTCATGCGCGCGCTGGTCGGCGGCCTGCTCGTCCACACGGTGCGCGAGCTCGACCTCCGCCTCCCCGAGCCGGACGACGCGACCAGAGCGTCGATCGACGCGGCGCGGCGCGCGCTGCTCGCCGAGTGACGGACCGGCCGGGGGCGGTCCCCGATCGTTGGCGCGAGGACGTCGAGCGCTTCGACGCGCGGACCGCTCGCGAGCGCGCCTCGCTCGCGCAGGTCCTCGCGGAGCTCGGCCGGCTCGCGGATCCGCTCGACCGCGACGCCGATCCCGTGCACGTGACGGGGTCGGCCGTCGTCGTCGGCGCGCGCGGCACGGTGCTCCACCTCCACAAGCGCCTCGGCCGCTGGATCCAGCCTGGAGGGCACATCGAGCCCGGGGAGACGCCCGCGCAGGCCGCGCTTCGCGAGGCGGTCGAGGAGACGGGTCTTCCCCTGCGCCACGCGCACGCGGACGAGCGGCTGTTCCACCTCGACGCGCACCGGGCTGCGGCGGGCCACGTCCACCTCGACCTGCGCTACCTGCTCGCGAGCGAGGACGTCGACCCGGCACCGCCTCCGGGCGAGAGCCAGCAGGTGCGGTGGTTCGCGCTCGACGCGGCGATCGCGGCGGCGGACGTCGCGCTCGTAGACGCGCTCCGCCGGATCCCGCGCACGAGATAGTTCGAGGGTCGAACCTTCTCGCTATCCTTGCCCCGTGACGACGCCGGCCGAGCCTCGCGAGCTCGAGGCCGTGCGCGCGGTCGCGCGCCTGTCGCGCGCGCTCGAGCGCTCCACGGACGAGCTCAGCCTCGCCCACTACCGGGTGCTGTCGGCCGTCGCGTCGGGCGACGAGCGCGCGTCGCGCGTCGCGAAGCGTCTCGTGCTCGGCAAGCCGACCGTGAGCGCCTCGGTCGACGCGCTCTGCCGGCGCGGCCTGCTCGAGCGCTCGGGCGTCGCGGGCGACCAGCGCGCCGCGGCACTGGAGCTGACCGCGGACGGCGCCGAGGTCCTCGGGCGCGTCGAGCGGGCGATGACCGGACGGCTCGAGGAGCTCTGCGCGGCGACTCCCGAGCCGGCGCTCGTGGCGCGCGCGCTCGGATGGCTCGGCGAGGCGCTCGACGGGGCGGCCGCGCGCCGTGCGGGCGACGCGCCGTGAGCGCCGCCCGCGCCGACACTCGTGGCTGGGTCCGGCGGCTGTGGGGCTACATGGCGCGGCACCGGCGCGACGTCGAGCTCTCGCTCGGTGCCGCCGTGCTCGGCAGTGCCTGCCAGGCCGTCGTGCCGCTCGTCGCCCGAGAGATCGTCGACGGCGTGATCCTCGAGCGCCGGCACGCGCTCCTTCCGTGGCTCGCGCTCCTGCTCGGTCTCGGTGTCGCCGCGTTCGGCTTCGCGTACCTGCGCCGCTACCGTGGCGGCCGCGTCGCGCTCGCGGTCCAGTACGACCTGCGCAACGCCATGCACGATCACCTGTTGTCGATGGACTTCGACAACCTCGACCGGATGCCGACCGGCCAGCTCGTCGCGAGGGCGAGCTCCGACTCGACGCTCGTCCAGGGCCTGTTGAGCTTCTTCCCGATCATGAGCGGGAACGTCCTTCTCATGGTGCTCTCGCTCGGCGCGATGGTCGTCCTCTCGCCGCTGCTCGCGATCGTCAGCGTCGTCGTCGCCCCCGCGCTGGTCGTGATCTCGTACCGGATGCGGTGGCGGGTGTTCCCTGCGACGTGGGACGCGCAGCAGCGCGAGGGCGACATCGCGCAGATCGTGGACGAGGACGTGAACGGCGTGCGGGTCGTGAAGGCGTTCGGACAGGAACGGCGCGAGCTCGAGCGGGTCGCGGACGCGTCGGCCACGCTGTTCGGCTCGCAGATGCGCGCGGTCCGGCTCCAGTCCCGTTACCAGCCCCTGCTCGAGGCCGTGCCCGTCCTCGGCCAGGTCGCGCTCCTCGCGCTCGGCGGGACGCTCGCGCTTCGCCACGAGATCACGCTCGGGACCTTCCTCGCGTTCTCCGCCTACCTCGCGCAGCTCATGGCGCCCGCCAGGCAGCTCGCGGGAGTGCTCACGGTCGGCCAGCAGGCTCGGGCGGGGATGGAGCGGATCCTGCAGCTGCTCGACCTGCGCCCCGCGATCGCGGACGCGGCGGACGCGCGGGAGCTCCCCGAGGTGCGCGGCGAGCTCGAGCTGCGCGACGTGCGGTTCGCGTACGCGGGTGGGCGACCGGTGCTCGACGGCTTCGACCTGCACGTCCGGGCGGGCGAGCGCGTCGCGCTCGTCGGGCCGAGCGGCGGCGGGAAGTCGACCGCGGCGATGCTCGTGTCGCGCTTCTACGACCCCGAGCGCGGCTCGGTCCTCGTTGACGGCGTCGACGTGCGCGACGTGACGCTGCACTCGCTGCGCTCGCAGGTCGGCGTCGTGTTCGAGGAGAGCTTCCTGTTCTCCGACTCGGTCCGGGCGAACATCGCCTACGGGTGCCCGGACGCGACGGACGCCGAGGTCGAGGCCGCCGCACGCCTCGCACAGGCGCACGAGTTCATCGAGCGCCTCCCGCGCGGCTACGACACGGTCGTCGGCGAGCGCGGACTCACGCTCTCCGGGGGCCAGCGCCAGCGCGTCGCGCTCGCGCGCGCGATCCTCTACGACCCGCGCGTCGTCGTGCTCGACGACGCGACGAGCGCGGTCGACGCCCAGGTCGAGGAGGCGATCCACGCCGCCTTGCGCACCGCGCTCGCAGGACGCACGACGCTGCTCGTCGCGCACCGCCGGTCGACGCTCCACCTCGCGGACCGCATCGTCGTCGTCGAGCGCGGGCGGGTCGTCGAGCAGGGCACGCACGACGAGCTCTACGCGCGCAGCGCGTCCTACCGGGCGTTGCTCGACGGCCTCGACGTGGACGCGGCCGTCGAGGCCGACGCGCCCGAGGGCGGGCGCGTCGAGGCGCCCGGCCCTCCCGTCGGCGCGACGCCCGGGTCGAGGAGGCGATCCACGCCGCCCTGCGCACCGCGCTCGCAGGACGCACGACGCTGCTCGTCGCGCACCG
>DAHUXW010000114.1 GCA_027306925.1 Acidimicrobiaceae bacterium
GCCGGCGCTGCGCGGCGTCGAGGTGCCCCCGCGAGCGCGCTCGCCCCGGCCTGCGGACTGCTCGCTCGGCGCGGCCGGAGCCGCGAGCCGGATCGGCGCGGCGTCCACGGGCGGCGCGTCACCCGGCCGCCCGAGGTGCTCGGGAAGCCCGAGCGCCCGCTGGAGCGTGCGCACGGCCTTGACCTGGTCCTCGCCGACGAGGCTCACGACGACACCGTCGGCGCCAGCGCGGCCGGTGCGACCCGAGCGGTGCACGTAGTCCTTCTCGTCGGCGGGCGGGTCGAAGTGCACGACGCACGCGACGTCGTCGACGTGGATCCCGCGGGCAGCGACGTCGGTCGCGACGAGCGCCTGTGCCCGCCCGGCGGTGAACGCGGCGAGCGCGGCCTCGCGCTGGCTCTGGCTCCGGCTCCCGTGGATCGGCACGGCACCGATGCCCGCGGCCACGAGCTGCTTCGTGAGGCGGTCCGCGCCGCGCCTCGTCCGGCAGAACACGACGGCGCTCCCGTGCCGCGAGACGACGTCCGCGGTGATCGCGACGCGCTCCTCACGGTCCGAGCGCCAGAACAGGTGGTGGACGACACCCTGGTCCTCCTCGGCGCCCACGACCTCGTGGCGCGCCGGGTCACGCTGGTACCGGCGCACGAGGACGTCGACGTCGCCGTCGAGCGTCGCGGAGAACAGCAGCGTCTGGCGGTCCGGGCTCGTCTGGTCGAGGATGCGTCGGACCGCCGGGAGGAAGCCCATGTCGGCCATCCGGTCCGCCTCGTCCACGACCACCGCGTCGACCGCGTCGAGCCGGAGATCGCCGCGCGCGACGAGGTCTTCGAGCCGCCCCGGGCAGCACACGGCGATGTCGACGCCGCGCCGGAGCGCCTGGATCTGGCTGCCGTATCCGGTTCCGCCGTAGAAGCACGCGACGCTCAGGCGACGGGCGCCGGCGAGCTGGACGAGCTCCCTCGCGACCTGCGCGGCGAGCTCGCGGGTCGGGACGAGCACGAGACCGCGGGGCCGCTTCGGCGCCGCCTTCGCGACCGAGGCGACGAGCGGGATGCCGAAGGCGAGCGTCTTGCCGGATCCGGTCGGCGCGCGGCCGCTCACGTCGCGCCCCGCGAGCCCGTCGGGAAGCGTCGCCTCCTGCACGGGGAACGGCGTGAGGATGCCACGCCGTTCAAGGGACGCGGCGATGTCGGCGGGCACGCCGAGATCGGCGAAGGTGGGGGTCATCTGCTACTCCAGTCGGCTAAGAGGTAGGCCAACTGGACAAGAGCGATCCCGAGGCCCCGTCGGCAACCACGCCGACGATCGTCTGGCCTGACCGGCCCGACGACGCCACTGTAGCCGGTCGGGCCGGCCGGACCGGTCCACAGGTCGATCCGAGTCGGCCCCGGCTCCGTATCCCTGTCGATGCGAGACGTCCGGGAACCCACGACTCCGACCCCCGGCGGCCACCGTGCGAACCGGTGGCCCCCCGACCCGCTCTGGCGTCTTTCCGGTGCCGGCCTGCTCCTCGCGGCGGGCGGAATCCACCTCGACCTCTACCTGACCGGATACCGCAACATCCCGACGATCGGCGCGCTGTTCGTCCTGCAGTTCGCGGTCGCGACCGTGCTCTCGGTCGCGCTGGTCGTCGTGCCGGGGCGGGTGGTCGCCGCGGGCGGTGCGGCGTTTGCCGCGTCGACGGTCGGTGGGTACGTGCTCAGCCTGTGGACCGGGCTGTTGGGCTTCGACGAGGTCCGGACCGCAGCGGGCGTCGTCGCCGGCGCAGTCGAGGTCGCGGCCGTCGGAGTCCTCGGTGCGTACGCCGCGCGGCGCGCGCCGGCGGAGTTCGCCGCCGCGCGAGCGGGCGGCGCGATGGGAGCGGGCGGCGGGGCGGGAGCGGCGCGCGCCCGGCGACTCGTCGCGCCCGTGACGTTCCTCGCCGCGCTCGCGCTCGTCCTCGCGGTGGCGAACGCGCCCGGGACCCCGCCGCGCGCGACGGCCTCCCGGGCCGAAGGCTCGGCTCCGGGCTCCCGCTCCCCCGCGTCGGCCGATGCGCCGGGCGCGGCCGCCGGGCAGGCGAGACCGGGCTCGGGCGCGCCCGGCACGGCGACCGGATCGCACGCGGCCGCGACGGTGTCCATACGGAACTTCGCGTTCGTCCCCGCGAAGCTCACGGTGGCGCCGGGCGAGCGCATCCTCGTGACGGACCACGACAGCGTCACGCACACGTTCACCGCGATGCCCGGTTCGAGCCCGGACGGCCACTTCAGCTCGGGTGACATCGCACCCGGGGTCACGGTCGAGGTCACCGCGCCGACGGCGGCCGGCTCCTACGCGTTCTACTGCGCGATCCACCCGTTCATGACCGGCACGCTGGTCGTCTCCTAGGCGCGTCGAGGGATGCGGCGGCTCGCGCAGCTCCAGGTCGCCCTCGGCGTGCTGTGGGTGCTCGACGCGCTGCTCCAGCTCCAGCCCGCGCAGTTCGGCCCGGGGCTCGCGGCCGGGATCGCGGACGGCGCGATGGGCCAGCCCGCTCGGATCCAGTCCGCGCTCGTCGCGTTCGCGAACCTCGTGGCGCGCGACCCCGGTGCCGCGAGCGTCGCCGTCGCGTGCGTGCAGGGCGCGATCGGCGCCGCGATCCTTGCTCCCCGCACACGTCGCCTCGGCCTCGTCGCGTCCGTTCCGTGGGCGCTCGGCGTCTGGGTGCTCGGCGAGGGACTCGGCGGCGTCGCGACGGGCTTCGCCTCCCTGCTCGGAGGTGCCCCGGGTCCGGCGCTGCTCTACGCGGCGGCCGCCGTGCTCGTGCTCCCGGTGCGGGGCGGCGGTGCGCACGCGGTGCGGGGCGGCGCCGCGGCGAGCTTCGGGGCGCTCGGCGAGCGCGGCGCCGCGGCGCTTTGGGCGGCGCTGTGGGCGACGACGGCGCTGTTGCAGTCGGTCCCCGTCGTGACGCTCGGCTTCAAGCTGTCGGCGGGCTTCCAGATGGCGTCGCTCGGCGAGCCGTCACCGTTCGCACGCATCGACCGGGCGTTCGGTCGGTCGAGCGCCACCCACGGCCCGGAGATCACCGGCCTTCTCCTCGTCCTCGAGCTCGTCGCCGGCTCGGCGGCGCTCGCCCGCGGGCCATGGCGCAGGCGCCTGCTCGTCGCCTCGATCGGCGTGTGCGCGCTCTGCTGGGTGGTCGGGGAGAACGCCGGCGCGCTGCTGACCGGGTCGGCGAGCGACCCCGGCGCGATGCCCCTCTACTGCCTGATCGCGGTCTCGATGCTCGAGTCGCGTGCCGGCGCCCGCACCGGGAGCGCTCCGCTCGGAGGCTCCTCGTCCGCGCTCGCTCCGCTCGCGTGCGTGCCGGTCGCGTCGCCGCCGCGGGCGGCCGCCCGCGCCCGCCGGCGTTCGCGAGCCGCGCTCGGTAGATGGACCGCCGCGTCGACCATGAGCACGGAGCCGGCACCGACGAGGAGCCCCCCGGCCGCGTCCGTCGGGTAGTGCCAGCGCATCGCCACGACGGCGACGCAGACCGCCGCGACCGCACCTGCGGCCGGCAGCGCGAGCGCGAGCCGAAGCCGTCCGGGCGCTGCGAGGAGCAGGGCGGTCGCGACGCCTGCAACCACGGTGACGGTCCCCGACGGGTACGAGTTGCCGCCGAGGACGCCGAGGTGCCTCCCGACGAGGGGCTTCGCGACCCACTCGGTCACGAGCACCGCCAACACGGGGCCGACGAGGCAGGCCGCGGCTCGCGCGCGATCGCGCCAGACGCTGATCAGCCCGGCGGCGGCCGCGCCGGCGAGGAGCGCCCGCAACGATCCTGCAGCCGCGATGTCCGCGTAGACGCGGGACGAGGGGTCCGCGGGCAGGAGCGCGAAGCCGGCCGCGTCGACACGGTTCGGCCATGGCCGATGGACGAACACGAGCCCGGCGACCGCGGCCGCGCCGAGGAGCACGAGACCGGCCGCGAGCTGCGAGAACACGTGCGGCGGGCGGCTCGCGGCGCGTGCTCCGACGACGGAGCGGGCGGGCCGCCCACGGTCCGCCCGGCGCCGGTGTTGAACGTGCGTGTGGGCGGCTCCCATGTCCAGCCCCTACTCTACGGTCGCCGGAAAGGGGAACCATGGTCGCCGTGGCCGTCTGCAGCAGAGTGTGCTGAAGAACTGGGCCGGAAACGTCGAGTTCGCGCCGGCGCGGTTCCGCACGCCCGGCGACCTCGAGGAGCTCCAGGAGATCGTGTCGAGCGCGTCGCGCGTGCGCGCGCTCGGCACCGGCCACTCGTTCAACGCGATCGCGGACACGCCCGGGGACCTCGTCTCGCTCGCCGAGATGCCGCCGCGGTGCGAGGTCGACGAGCACGGGCGGACGGTCACGGTCGCCGCTCGGACCACGTACGCCGAGCTGTCCTCCCGACTGCAAGCCGCCGGGCTCGCGCTCGCGAACCTCGGCTCGTTGCCGCACATCTCGGTCGCCGGGGCGTGCGCGACCGGCACGCACGGCTCGGGCGACCGCCTCGGGATCCTCGGGACCTCCGTCGTCGGCCTCGACCTCGTCGGCGCGGACGGCGAGCTGGTGTCCGTCGGCAATGCCCCTGTTCGCGGCGGCGGCCTCGCGCGGCCCGCACGCGCGCCTGACCGAGCCGGTGCGGGGGCGGGGGCGGGGGCCGGGGCCGGGGCCGGGGCCGGGGCGGACGACACCCGCACGGGCTCCGCCGACGCGCGGATCGAGCTCGACGCAGCGATCGTCGGGCTCGGCGCCCTCGGCATCGTGACGAGCCTCACGCTCGCGACCGAGCCGACGTACGACGTCCGCCAGGTCGTCTACGAGCGCGTCCCATTCGACCTCGTCACCGACCACGTCGCCGAGCTGTTCGCGTCCGAGTACAGCGTGAGCCTGTTCACGAGCTGGACGCGGGACTCCGTGGACCAGCTGTGGCTCAAGCACCGGGTCGACCCCGGCGAGTCGTGGTCACCCGCCGCACGGGTGCTCGGCGCCGCGCTCGCGGTCGGCGACCACCACCCCGTCCCGGGCATGGACCCGGCGACGTGCACCGCACAGCTCGGTCGGGTCGGGCCGTGGAACGAGCGCCTCCCACACTTCCGCATCGAGCACACGCCGAGCAGCGGCGACGAGCTGCAGACCGAGTACCTCGTCGACCGGGCGGATGCGGCAGCTGCGCTCGACGCGATCGCGGGCATCGCGACGGCCGTCGCGCCGGTGCTGCAGATCTCCGAGATCCGCTCGGTCGCGGCCGACCGGCTGTGGCTGAGCCCCGCGTACCGACGCGACTCGGTCGCGATCCACTTCACCTGGGTCTCGGATGCGCGGGCGGTCGCGCCGGTCGTCGACCTCGTCGAGTCACGGCTCGAACCGTTTGCGGCGCGACCGCACTGGGGAAAGGTCTTCCACGTTCCGCCGCCGGTGCTACGCGAGCGCTACACCCGGCTCGGCGAGTTCGCGCGGCTCGCGGAGCTCGCCGACCCGGAGCACAAGTTCCGAAACGACCTCGTCGACTCCTATCGTTCAGGCTGACCGTGACGCGTCCGGGCCGGCAGGGGCCGGCGGGGACGGGATCGGCCGGCGAGCGCCCGGGCCGGCGGGGACGGGACGAGGAGCGCCGGGGCGGCGAGCGGAGCGCCGAGCCCGCTCGGTCAGCTCGCGTCGAGCATCGCGGGGTAGGAGCCCGCCGGATCCGCGAGGATCGCCTGGACCACCGCGCCCGCCGCACCGCGCACCGCGGCGTGGCCGCCGAGGCGAGAGACGCGCAGCTCGGTCGGCGACCACGCGAACCCGACGACGCGGGCCTCGAGCTCCGCGCGCACGGGATCTGCGAGCCAGGGCGCGAGCTCCGCGTAGAGCCCTCCGAGCACGACCACGGGCACGTCGACCACGTTCACGAGCCCGGCTAGCGCGACGCCCAGCGCGGTGCCCGCACGAGCGAGGGCGGCGAGCGTGCGCTGGTCGCCCACCCGGGCACGCCGCAGGAGCTCCTGGACAGATCCGTCGGGCGTGCCGAGCGCGGTGGCCGCGCGGACCGAGACGCCCGC
This sequence comes from Acidimicrobiaceae bacterium, assembly GCA_027306925.1. GTDB lineage: Bacteria > Actinomycetota > Acidimicrobiia > Acidimicrobiales > Bog-793 > JAJZBW01. The sequence continues at coordinate 6,012 of DAHUXW010000114.1, forward strand.
CGCGCGAAGGATCGCCTCCTGACCGGCGAGCTGTTCGAGACACCCGCGGGCGCCGCAGCCGCACCGGTCGCCACCGGGTGCCACGGTGACGTGACCGAGCTCGCCGCCGAGCCCCCGCGCCCCGCGCCAGAGCGCGCCGCCGACCACGATGCCGGCCCCGACGCCGATCTCGCCCGAAACGTGCACGAAGTCCCGGTTCGAGGGGTCGCCGCCGTACCAACGCTCGGCGAGCGCGGCGAGGTTGGCCTCGTTGTCGGACGCCACGACCGGGCTGAGCGCCTCGAGGAGCGGGGCGAGCGCCGGCGCCACGTCGAGCCCGTCCCATCCGGGGAGGTTCGGCGCGCGATGCAGGATCCCGTCGAGGCCGACGAGCCCCGGCAACGCGATCCCCACCCCTGCGACCGTCAGGCCCGCGCGACGGGCCTCCGCAGCGCAGCGCCGGGCGACGCGCGCGGCCGCGTCGAGCACCGCGAGCCGTTCGAGGTGCCGGTTGTCGCAGGGCACGAGCCGGGCGGTACGCACGGTCCCGGTCAGGTCGACGACGCACGCGGAGACGTAGTCGACGTTCACCTCGACCCCGAGGCCCGCCGGCCCGCCGGGATCGAGCACGAGTGGCAGCCCGGGTCGGCCGACGAGGCCGCGGTCGGGATCGCCCTCGAGGACGAGACCGTGCGCGGCGAGCGCGTCGACGAGCGTGGACACGGTCGCCTTCGTGAGGCCCGTGCGCGCCGCGACCTGCGCCCGCGTGGGCCGGCCGCCGGCGGCGACCTCGCCGAGGACGAGGGCGAGGTTGTGGCGGCGGAGCTGTTTCGCGCGCGCGGGCTGCGAGGGCGCGTGGCGGAGCCGGTGCGGCGCGGCGTGCGCGGGCCCGGCTGCGCTCCCGTCGCCGTGGCCGTGCGAGCCGGTGGTGCGGCCCGCACGCTCCGATGGCCGAGCGCTCACGCCCCGCTTCCGACTGGCCGCGCTCGCGGCCCGGTCGCGGACCCGGGGGCCGGGGCCGCCGGGGCTGCCGGGGCCGCCGGGGCCGCGTCCATCCGTGGGGCGGTCATCTCGCGCACCTCCGCGTAGCGCTGCCGCACTCCGGGCGCGGCTGCCGCGTCGAAGGTCTCGTAGCCGGCGGAGGGCCACTCGGGCGGCTCGGCACGGGTCGGGTCGAGCGCCCACGCGGCCTGGCGCGCGGCACCGTCGGCGACGTACTCCCCCGGCTCGGGCACGACGACCGGCATCGCGAGGACGGCCGGCGCGATCCGCCGTACGGCCTCCGACCTGCTCGCGCCCCCGACGAGGATGATCCGCCGGATCGTGACCCCGAGCGCCCGCAGCGCGTCGAGCGCGTCCGCTATGCCGCACAGCACGCCCTCGACGGCCGCCCTCGCGAGGTGGTCCGGGGCGAGCGTCGCAAGCGTGATCCCGTGCAGGGCCCCCGAGGCATCGGGACGGTCGGGAGTCCGCTCCCCCTCCAGGTACGGCACGAGCGCGAGCCCGCCCGCGCCGGCCGGTGCGCGGAGCGCGAGCGCCGAGAGACCGTCGCCGTCGACCCCGAGGAGGGCGGCCGTCGCGTCGAGCACGCGCGCGCCGTTCAACGTGCACGCGAGCGGCAGGTAGCGCCCGGTCGCGTCCGCGAAACCGGCGACGAGCCCGGTCTCGTCCGCGACCGGGTGGTCGACGACCGCCGCGACGGTGCCCGAGGTCCCGATCGACACGACGACGTCTCCCGGCCCCGCGCCCACGCCGAGCGCCGCGGCCGCGTTGTCGCCCGTGCCCGCTCCGAGCACGGCGCCCGCCGGCGTCCGCCCGGCGCTGCCGGTGGGCTCGAGGACGCGAGGCACGAGGACCGCGCGCCCGAGCGCGCGCTCGAGCAGGTCCATGCGATAGGTGCCGGTCGACGGAGACCAGTAGCCCGTGCCGCTCGCGTCGCCTCGATCGGTGACGAGCGCCTCGAGCGGAGCGCCCGTCCCGCGGCCTGCCCCTGCGAGCTGCCACGTGAGCCAGTCGTGAGGAAGGCAGACGCAGGCGGTCCTGCGCACGGAGTCCGGCTCGTGCTCCGCGAGCCAGCGGAGCTTCGTGACCGTGAACGAGGCGACGGGTACGCTGCCGACCGCCTCGGCCCAGGCGCGCCGCCCGATCGCCCCGGCGCCGAGCTCCGCGACGAGATCGCGCGCCGCGGGCGCGGACCGCAGGTCGTTCCACAGCAGTGCGGGACGCACGACCTCGCCGGCCTCGTCGAGACAGACCATGCCGTGCTGCTGGCCCGCGACCGAGATCGCGGCAACGTCGTCGAGGCCGCCCGCGCGACGCGCCGCGGTCTCGAACGCGAGCCACCACGCGTGCGGGTTGACCTCCGTGGCGTCCGGGTGTGGGGCACGGCCCTCGCGCACGAGCGCGCCGGATGCCGCGTCGCGCACGACGACCTTGCAGGACTGGGTCGAGGTGTCGACCCCGGCGACGAGCGTCACGCGACGCGCCCCGGATCAGCGAGCGCCGAGGACGTGCTCGATCGCGAGCTGGTCGAGGCGGGCGAAGCCGTACCCGTGCGCCGCGGCACGACCGACGTCGAACCCCTCGAACGCGTCGCGGTCCGCGAGCAGGTCGGCCGCGGTCTCCCCCGCGGCGAGCGTCGGCGTCGCGAGCTCGCGCACCTGGCTCGCGGCGATCGCGTCGGCGACCTCCGGGTCGGCGCGGAAGGCCGCAGCACGCTCCTTCAGCAGGAGATACGTCGCCATGTTGGATGCGGCCGACACCCAGACGCCGTCCGCGTCCTCGGTGCGCAGCGGCTTGTAGTCGAAGTGGCGCGGCCCGTCGTACGCGGGCACCCCTCCGGGGCCGCCGTTCTCGAGCAGGTCGACGAGGAAGAACGCGCTCAGCAGGTCGCCATGTCCGAACACGAGGTCCTGGTCGTACTTCGGTCCGCGCTGTCCGTTCAGGTCGATGTGGAACAGCTTCCCGTGCCAGAGCGCCTGCGAGATGCTGTGCACGAAGTTCATCCCGGCCATCTGCTCGTGGCCGACCTCGGGGTTCACCCCGACCATGTCCTGGTGCTCGAGGCTCGAGATGAACGCGAGGGCGCTTCCGACCGTCGGGAGCAGGATGTCGCCACGCGGCTCGTTCGGCTTGGGCTCGAGCGCGAAACGGATCCCGTACCCCCGGTCGAGGACGTAACCGGCGAGCAGGTCGATGCCCTCGCGGTATCGGTCGAGCGCCGCGCGCACGTCCTTCGCCGAGTCCGTCTCGGCGCCCTCGCGCCCGCCCCAGAAGACGTAGGTCGTCGCACCGAGCTCGGCCGCGAGGTCGAGGTTGCGCATGACCTTGCGGAGTGCGTACCTGCGCACGCCGCGATCGTTGCTCGTGAACGCCCCGTCCTTGAACATCGGATGCGTGAACAGGTTCGTCGTCATCATGGGCACGACGAGGCCGGTCGCGTCGAGCGCCTCGCGGAAGGCCTTGATCCTGCCCTCCCGCTCGGTCTCGCCGGCTCCGAACGGCACGAGGTCGTCGTCGTGGAACGTGACGCCGTAGGCGCCGAGCTCCGCGAGCCGGTGCACCGACTCCACCGGGTCGAGCGGCGGCCTCGTCGCGTCGCCGAACGGGTCGCGGGCCTGCCAGCCGACCGTCCACAGCCCGAAGGTGAACCGGTCCTCACGCGTCGGTGTTCTGGTCATGACGTTCCTCCCGCGCCGGCCGTCCGATTAGTTCAACAGGTGAACTTATGCCCGGGTCGTGGCCGGGTCAAGGTACTGGCGGAGATCGGGGTCCGCCCTGGGGGCCGGGGGGCCGCCCGCGCCCGCGGGCGCGGACGCGCGGCGCGGAGGCGGGGGCTGCGGCGCGTGGTCCGCTGACGTCGCGACCGAGCGACCGCAGGTTGAGCGCTCCGATCGGGGCCCGGCAGCGGACAGGGGGCTCGTGCTCGTCTGCAGGCACCACGTGCGCGGCTCTGCCGACGTGCGCACCGGAACGCTCGCGGACGGTTTCGTCACGCAACTCGAGGGCGTGGAAGCGCTCGCGACGCTGTGGCGGGAACGCCTCGACGACCTGCGCGAGCGCATCTCCCGCGCCGAGAGCAGCGGTGGTGGTGGTGGTGCTGGTGGTGGTGCTGCCCGCATCCCCCTCGACCAGGTGGAGCTGCTCGCTCCGGTCGCCGTGCGCGACGACTCGACGCTCGACGTCCCCGAACCCGAGGTCGCGCTCGTCGTGAACGGGCTCGGCGACATCGCGGGTCACACGGTCTGCGACGACGTCTCGTCCCGGTCGATCGAGGGAGACGATCCCCTCTACCTGCCGCAGGCGAAGACGTACCTCGGGAGCTGCGCCCTCGGACCGGGCATCAGGCGCGCATGGGAGGTCGCGGACCCGTACTCGCTACGAATCGAGCTCACCGTCGCGCGAAACGGGACGCCCGCGTTGTCCGGAGCGGCGAGCACCGCTCAGCTGCGCGCCGCTACGACGAGCTCGTGTCGTACCTCATGCCCGCGGACGTCTACCCCGACGGCGCGGTGCTGTCGGCCGGAACGTGCCTCGTCCCCGAGGCACCG
>DAHUXW010000119.1 GCA_027306925.1 Acidimicrobiaceae bacterium
TCGCTGCGCAGCACCTCGGCTACTTCCGCGACCTGTGCCTCACCGTGCACCTCGTCATGTCGTCCTACACCCCGAGCCAGCTCGTCTCCGCGGGGACCTGCACGGTCACAGGGGAGGGGAGCGCGGCCGACGACCTCGCGCTCGCCGCAAACGGGGCGAACCTCGTCGCAATCGCGACGTTCGGTGACACCTCGGACTACGCGCTCTTGACCCAGACGGGCATCACGAAGCTCACGCAGCTCGAGGGCCGGACCGTCGCCTACCACACGACCATGCCGGTGATCATCACCGAGATGCTGAAGAAGGCCGGCGTCGACGTCTCGAGGCTCAACGAGGTGAACGACATCTCCTACAATCCCGACCTGCTCCCCGAGGGGAAGTTCGCCGCGCTCCAGGCCTACCGGTCAAACGAGCCGATCACGCTGCGCGCCGAGCACCAGGGGTTCCGCGAGTACATCCCGAGCCAGTTCGGGGTGCGCGGGACATTCAACCTCCAGGTCGTGAACCGCACCTACCTCGCCCGGCACCGGGCGACGGTCGCGGACTTCCTTCGCGCCGAGCTGCACGCGTTCGACTTCTGCGGCGTGCACCCGCTCACGTGCGTGAAGTTCGAGGACGCGGCCGCGGCGGCGGCGGGCGTGACGAACAACCCGGCGCACGACGTCGCGGAGTGGAAGTTCGAGTACGCGCTCGCGGTCCGCCACACGCTCCAAGGCGCGGGCGTCGGCGTGCAGTCGCAGGCCGAGTGGGCGCCCGAGGTCGCGGCGCTGAAGGCCTCGGGGCTCGTGAAGCGCGTCCCGCCGCTGTCGACCTACGAGGACACCGCGCTCGCCGCGTCGCTCTACCACGGCAAGTCGCTCGTGTGGCCTGGCCCGTGACGTGTCACGGCGCGCCGGGCGGCACGCGGTGACCCGCGTCGCGGTCGTCGTCGGCAACCCGAAGCCGGCGTCGCGCACGCTCGCGGCCGCGACGCTGCTCGCGGGCGCCGTCACCGGGGTCGAGCCCGCCGCGGTGCTCGACGTCGTGACGCTCGGCGCCGGCCTGCTCGGCTTCGGCGACCCGGCCGTCGCCCGGGCGGTCGACGAGGTCCGGGCCGCTGAGCTGCTCGTCGTCGCGAGCCCGACGTACAAGGCGACCTACACGGGCGTGCTCAAGGCCTTCCTCGACCAGGTCCCGGCCGACGGCCTCGCGGGCGTCGTCGCGGTGCCGCTCATGGTCGGCGCGGGACCGGGCCACGCGCTCGCGCCGGAGCTGTCGCTGAAGCCCGTGCTCGTCGAGCTCGGCGCGACCTGCCCGACGCGCGCCTGCTACGTGCTCGAGCGGGACCATCTCGACCCCGAGGCGTACGCGGCGTGGGTCGAGCGGGCGCGCCCGCAGCTCCTCGCCGCGCTTGCGGGCCGCGCCTGAGCCGCGGCGCGACCGCTCCCCCCGCCGGGGAGGGGACCCGTCCCGGCCCGGCTGCACCCTGTTTGCCGGAGGGCCCCAGCTCGCCTAGTATGGCAAGGCTGTCCGAGCAGGCGTTCGCGCCCCGGCGGCCATCCGACGACAGGATTTCCCGAAGAGGTCACGCGTGCCCACGATTGCCCAGCTCGTCCGCAAGGGACGGGCCTCGAAGCGGACGAAGACGAAGACGCCTGCGCTGAAGGGCGCCCCCCAGCGCCGCGGGGTCTGCACGCGCGTCTACACGACGACCCCGAAGAAGCCAAATTCCGCGCTTCGCAAGGTCGCCCGCGTCCGGCTCACGAGCGGCGTCGAGGTGACCGCCTACATCCCGGGCGTCGGCCACAACCTCCAGGAGCACTCGATCGTGCTCGTCCGCGGCGGCCGGGTGAAGGACCTGCCGGGCGTCCGCTACAAGATCGTCCGGGGGACCCTCGACACCTCCGGAGTCCGCGACAGGGCGCAGGCTCGCAGCCGCTACGGCGCCAAGAAGGGTGCCTGATGCCTCGTAACGGTCCCGCGCCCCGGCGCGACCTGCTGCCGGACCCCGTGCACCGCTCGGTGCTCGTGACCCAGCTCGTGAACAAGGTGCTGACTCGCGGCAAGCGCACGCTCGCCGAGAGCATCGTGTACGAGGCGCTCGGCGTCGTCGCGGAGAAGACCGCCTCGGACCCGGTCCCGACGCTGAAGCGCGCGCTCGACAACGTGCGCCCCGAGCTCGAGGTGCGCAGCCGCCGGGTTGGCGGCGCGACCTACCAGGTGCCCGTCGAGGTGCGGCCGCGCCGCGCGACGACGCTGTCGATCCGCTGGCTCGTCGGCTACGCGCGCCAGCGCCGCGAGCGCACGATGGCGCTCCGCCTGGCAAACGAGATCCTCGACGCGGCAAACGGTCTCGGCGCCGCGGTGAAGCGCCGCGAGGACCTCCAGAAGATGGCCGAGTCAAACAAGGCCTTCGCCCACTACCGCTGGTAGCGAGCGTACGCGCCGGTCGCCGGCGCACGGACCGCCTGCACAGCGCCGGCGCGGGCCCTCACGGGCGGCGGCCGGGGCAGCGCGCGGCCGACCACGGACCACGAGCGGATCCCCGCTCTCCTAGCTGAGACACTGGACGACATGGCGAACATCCCACCCCGCTCGCACCCACTCGCCAAGACCCGCAACATCGGGATCATGGCCCACATCGACGCGGGCAAGACGACGACGACCGAGCGGATCCTCTACTACACCGGCCGCAACTACAAGATCGGCGAGGTGCACGAGGGCGCGGCGACGATGGACTGGATGGTCCAGGAGCAGGAGCGCGGCATCACGATCACGTCGGCCGCGACGACCGCGCGCTGGCGCGACTGCGTGATCAACATCATCGACACCCCCGGCCACGTCGACTTCACGGTCGAGGTCGAGCGGTCGCTGCGCGTCCTCGACGGGGCGGTCGCGGTCTTCGACGCCGTCGCGGGCGTCGAGCCCCAGACCGAGACCGTGTGGCGCCAGGCCAACAAGTACGACGTGCCGCGCTTCTGCTTCGTGAACAAGATGGACCGCACCGGCGCGGACTTCGGCCGGACCGTCGAGATGATCCGCGACCGGCTCGACGCCGCGCCCGCGGTCCTCCAGCTCCCGATCGGCGCGGAGGCGGACTTCCGCGGCGTCGTCGACGTCGTCGCGATGAAGGCGCTCATCTGGGACGAGGTCATGGGCGAGCACTGGAACGAGGAGCCCATCCCCGCGGACCTGCTCGACGCGGCCGAGACCGCGCGCCACGACCTCGTCGACATCGTCTCGAACTTCGACGACGTCGTGATGGAGAAGTACGTCGGCGAGGAGGAGATCACCGAGGAGGACCTGCGCCGCGCGATCCGGATCGGGACGATCGCCGGGCACGCGGTCCCCGTGCTCTGCGGCTCCGCGTTCAAGAACAAGGGTGTCCAGCCCCTGCTCGACGCCGTCGTCGACTACCTCCCGAGCCCGCTCGACATCCCGCCGACGCCCGGCCTCACGCCGCGCGGCGAGCCCATCGAGCGTGCGGCGAGCGACGACGAGCCGTTCGCCGCGCTCGCGTTCAAGATCCAGAGCGACCCGTTCGTCGGCAAGCTCACCTACATGCGCGTCTACTCGGGCACGCTCGAGAAGGGCTCCGCGGTCCTCAACTCGACGAAGGACAAGCGCGAGCGGATCGGGCGGATCCTCCAGATGCACGCGAACCACCGCGAGGACCTCGACCTCGTCTACGCGGGCGACATCGTCGCGGTCGTCGGGCTGAAGGGCACGACCACCGGCGACACGCTCTGCGACCCGGCGAAGCCGATCGTGCTCGAGTCGCTCGAGTTCCCCGAGCCGGTGATCCACGTCGCGGTCGAGCCGAAGACGAAGGCGGACCAGGACAAGCTCGGCAAGGCCCTGTTCGCGCTCAGCGAGGAGGACCCGACGTTCCGCGTCCGGACCGACGAGGAGACCGGCCAGACGGTCATCTCGGGCATGGGCGAGCTCCACCTCGAGGTGCTCGTCGACCGGATGCTTCGCGAGTTCAAGGTCGACGCCAACGTCGGCAAGCCGCAGGTCGCGTACCGCGAGACCGTGCGCGACAAGGTCCAGAAGGTCGAGGAGCGATATATCCGCCAGACGGGCGGCCGCGGCCAGTACGGCCACGTGGTGATCGACCTCGAGCCGACCGGCCCCGGCGGCGGCTACGAGTTCGTCGACAAGATCACCGGCGGCGTGATCCCGAAGGAGTACATCTCCTCGATCGACGCGGGCATCCGCGAGGCGATGGAGTCGGGCGTGCTCGCGGGCTACCCGACGGTCGACCTGCGCATCACGCTGACCTTCGGCTCCTACCACGACGTCGACTCCTCGGAGATGGCGTTCAAGATCGCCGGCTCGCTCGCGTACAAGAAGGCGGCGCGCTCGGCGCGGCCGGTGCTGCTCGAGCCGATCATGCAGGTCGAGGTCGTGACCCCCGAGGAGTACATGGGGGACGTGATCGGCGACCTCTCGTCTCGCCGCGGCAAGGTCGAGGGCATGGAGCAGCGCGGGAACTACCAGGTCGTGCGCGCGCAGGTTCCATTGTCCGACATGTTCGGCTACGCTACCGACCTGCGTTCGCGCACGCAGGGCCGCGCGACGTACTCGATGCAGTTCAACTCCTACCAGGAAGTTCCCGACTCGATCGCCCGGGAGATCGTCGCCCGGGCGACCGGCGAGTGACGGGGCGTAGCGGGGGAGCGCGAGCTCGCACGTAGCGCCCGGCGCGAGCCGGGTGCAGCCAGCCGGCACGTCCGGCCGGCAAATGGGATCGACTGACGCAATCTACGGGTACGGCGGGGCCTCGCGGCACTGCCCAGAGCAGACGGAGCTGTCGCCGACAATGGCCAAGCAGAAGTTCGAGCGCAAGAAGCCACACGTCAACATCGGGACGATGGGGCACATCGACCACGGCAAGACGACGCTCACCGCCGCGATCACGAAGGTCCTCCACGACCACAACCCGAACGTCGCGTTCACGGCCTTCGACCAGATCGACAAGGCCCCGGAGGAGAAGGCGCGCGGCATCACCATCTCCATCGCGCATGTCGAGTACGAGACCGACAAGCGCCACTACGCGCACGTCGACATGCCCGGCCACGCGGACTACATCAAGAACATGATCACCGGGGCGGCCCAGGTCGACGGCGCGATCCTCGTGGTCTCGGCGGCCGACGGTCCGATGCCCCAGACCCGCGAGCACGTGCTCCTCGCGCGCCAGGTCGGCGTGCCCTCGATCGTCGTCGCGCTGAACAAGGCGGACATGGTCGACGACGAGGAGCTCCTCGACCTCGTCGAGCTCGAGGTGCGCGAGCTGCTCACCGAGTACGAGTTCGACGGGGACAACACGCCGATCGTGCGGGTCTCCGCGCTGAAGGCGCTCGAGGGCGACGCCGGCGCGGCCGAGGGCATCCTCGCGCTCATGAACGCGGTCGACGAGTTCATCCCGGAGCCGGTCCGCGACGTCGAGCGCCCGTTCCTCATGTCGATCGAGGACGTGATGACGATCACCGGCCGTGGCACGGTCGTGACCGGCCGGATCGAGCAGGGCCAGCTGAAGGTCGGCGAGGAGGTCGAGATCGTCGGCCTGCGCGCGACCCAGAAGTCGGTCGTGACCGGCATCGAGATGTTCCGCAAGCTGCTCGACTCGGGCCAGGCGGGCGACAACGTCGGCGTGCTGCTGCGCGGCACGAAGAAGGAGGACGTCGAGCGCGGCCAGGTGCTCTGCAAGCCCGGCTCGATCACGCCCCACACGAACTTCGAGGCCAACGTCTACGTCCTGAAGAAGGAGGAGGGTGGCCGCCACAAGCCCTTCTTCTCCAACTACCGCCCGCAGTTCTACTTCCGCACGACGGACGTGACGGGGAGCATCACGCTTCCCGAGGGCACCGAGATGGTCATGCCGGGCGACAACACGACGATGACGGTCGAGCTCGGCAAGCCGATCGCGATGGACGAGGGCCTTCGGTTCGCCATCCGCGAGGGTGGGCGCACGGTCGGCTCCGGCGTCGTCACGAAGATCTCGAAGTAGGGGTGTGAATCGACGTGGCTGACGGACCCCGCCAGCGGATCCGGATCCGCTTGAAGGCGTACGACCACGAGGTCGTGGACCAGTCGACGAAGAAGATCGTCGAGACGGTCCTGCGGACCCAGGCGAAGGTGCGCGGCCCGGTGCCGCTGCCGACCGAGCGTCACCGCTACACGGTGATCCGCTCGCCGCACAAGCACAAGGACAGCCGCGAGCACTTCGAGATGCGGATCCACAAGCGCCTCGTGGACATCGTGGACCACAGCCCGAAGACGGTCGACTCGCTCCAGCGGCTCGACCTGCCCGCGGGCGTGGACATCGAGATCAAGATCCAGTCGGCCTGATCGGGCCGCACGGGCTCCCGCTGCGCCGGGGCCGGCTCCGGCCGGCGGTGCTATAGTCGGGGGCCCGCCGGGTGGCAGTCGCCCCCCGGCAACGACTACGACGTCCGGGCGTGCCCCAGGTGACCTCCTGGGGGACCTCCCGGCAGGAACGGGCGAGCGCTCCGCTCGGGTCTTCCCGAGCGGAGCGCTCGCATGAGCGTGGGGCGGTGACCGGCGCCCCGTCCGACCCGAGCCCGGCCGCGACGCGCGGCGCAGGTCCGGGTCGCGCGGGTGGCGGCGCGGCGACGGCACGACGGCACGACGGAGAGACGAGCACACGATGGCAACGAAGGCGATCGTCGGCGAGAAGGTCGGCATGACCCAGATCTTCGACGAGGAGAACCGGGTCGTCCCGGTGACCGTCGTGAAGGTCGCGCCGGTCCGGGTCGTGCAGGTGAAGACGCCCGAGCGCGAGGGCTACTCGGCCCTGCAGGTGACCTACGGCGTGCGGAGGGCCGGCGCGCTCACGAAGCCGGAAGCCGGCCACTTCACGCGGGCGGGCGTCGACCCGGGCAGCCGCCTCGTCGAGCTGCGCGTCGACGACACGACCGGCTACTCGGTCGGTCAGGAGATCGACGCGACGGTGCTCACGAAGGGCGAGAAGGTCGACGTGACCGCGATCTCGAAGGGCAAGGGCTTCGCCGGCGGGATGAAGCGCCACAACTTCAAGGGACAGGGCGGCGCGCACGGCAACCACAAGAAGCACCGCGCGCCCGGCTCGATCGGTGCGTGCGCGACGCCGGCGCGCGTGTTCAAGGGAACGCGCATGGCCGGCCACATGGGTCACGAGCGCGTGACGACGTTGAACCTCGAGGTCGTCGAGGCGGACGCGGAGCGGCAGATCGTCCTCGTGAAGGGCGCGGTCCCGGGCCCTCGCGGGTCGCTCGTCGTGCTGCGCGAAGCGGTGAAGGGTGGTGTCCGATGAGCACGGTCGCCGAGCGCGCGAGCGCGGCGGGGACGCAGGACGCACGGCCGGCGAGCGCGACGCGCTACTCGTCGTCCGGCGAGGTCGTCGGCTCGGTCGAGCTCGACGCCTCGTGGTTCTCCCTCCCGGTGAACGTCCCGTTGCTCCACCAGGTCGTGACCGCCCAGCTCGCGGCGCGGCGCTCGGGGACGCAGAGCACGCGGACGCGCGCCGAGGTGCGCGGCGGCTCCGCGAAGCCGTACCGCCAGAAGGGCACGGGCAACGCCCGCCAGGGCTCGATCCGCGCGCCGCACTACGCGGGGGGAGGCATCGCGCTCGGCCCGAAGCCGCGCAGCTACGCACAGCGCACGCCGCGCAAGATGGTCCAGCAGGCGCTGCGCTGCGCGCTCTCGGACCGGGCCGCGTCGGGCCAGGTGCTCGTCGTCGACCGCTGGGCGCTCGAGGTGCCGAAGACGAAGGACGCGGTGCGCTTCCTCGCGGCCGCGAGGTGCGAGGGCACGGTGCTGCTCGTGCTCGGCCGTGACGACGAGGTCGCGGCGCGGTCGTTCGCGAACCTGCCGAACGTGATGAGCGTGCCCGGCGACCAGCTCAGCGCGTACGACGTGCTGGTCGCGGACCACCTCGTGTTCACGGACGCGACGTTGCCCGGCGAGGCCGTGCGGACGGACGCGGCCCCGGCGAAGAACGCCGCAGGCGCCGCGAAGGCGAAGGCCCCGGCGAAGAAGGCCGCGCCGAAGGCGGCCGGGGCGCCGGGCGAGCTCGCCGAGGCCCCCGAGCCGGCCGCGCCGGAGGCCTCCGGCCCCTCGGCCGAGGGCGCTGCCGACGCCGATGCCGGTCCCGCCGACGCCGACGCCGGTCCCACCGACGCCGATGCCGGTCCCACCGACGCCGATGCCGGTCCCGCCGGCGACGATGCCGCGAGCGGCGACGATGCCGTGAGCGGCGAGGAGTCGAAGTGATGGCGAGCGACCGCGTCGTGCTCATCCGCCCGGTGATCTCCGAGAAGTCCTACGGGCTCATGGACGAGGGCGCGTACGTCTTCGTCGTGGACCCGCGCGCGAGCAAGGTCGAGATCCGCGAGGCCGTCGAGCGGTCGTTCGGCGTGCGCGTCGCGAGCGTGAACACGATGAACCGCAAGGGCAAGCGCAAGCGCAACCGCCGCCAGTCGACCTTCGGCAAGCGGTCCGACACCAAGCGCGCGATCGTCCGCCTCGTCGGTGACGACCGCATCGAGCTGTTCGAGAGCTGAGGGGCGACTCATGGCAGTGCGCAAGCGGAAGCCCACGAGCCCGGGGCGTCGGTTCCAGTCCGTGTCGGACTTCGCGGAGATCACGAAGGACCGGCCCGAGCGCTCGCTCGTCGTCCCCCTGCCCGCGACCGGTGGCCGCAACAGCTACGGGCGCAAGACCGCGCGCCACCGCGGAGGTGGCCACAAGCGCCAGTACCGGATCGTCGACTTCTGGCGAGACAAGGACGGCGTGCCCGCGAAGGTCGCGGCGATCGAGTACGACCCGAACCGCAACGCGCGCCTCGCGCTCTTGCACTACGCGGACGGCGAGAAGCGCTACATCCTCGCCCCGCAGCGCCTCTCGGTCGGCGACGTCGTCGAGTCCGGGCAGGGCGCGGACATCCGCCCGGGCAACGCGCTCCCGCTCCGCTACATCCCGGTCGGCTCCGTCGTGCACAACGTCGAGCTCCGCCCCGGCGGCGGCGGCAAGGTCGCGCGCGGCGCCGGCATGAGCGTCCAGCTCGTCGCGAAGGAGGGCGCGTACGCGACCCTGCGGCTCCCCTCGACCGAGATGCGCCGCGTCTCGATCGACTGCCGGGCGACGATCGGCGAGGTCGGCAACTCCGAGGCCGAGCTCATCTCGATCGGCAAGGCCGGCCGGAACCGTTGGAAGGGTGTCCGCCCGCAGACGCGAGGCGTCGCGATGAACCCCGTCGACCACCCGCTCGGCGGTGGCGAGGGCAAGACCTCGGGTGGACGCCACCCGGTGTCTCCGTGGGGCAAGGCGGAGGGGCGCACGCGCTCTCGTAAGAAGCAGTCCGACAAGCTCATCGTCCGTCGCCGCCGTACGCGCGGCGCGAGGCGCTGAGGCGAGCGAGCGAGGACCGTATGCCGCGCAGTCTCAAGAAGGGCCCGTTCGTCGACGACCACCTGCTGAAGAAGGTCGACGACCTGAACGGCAGGAGCGAGAAGAAGGTCATCAAGACCTGGTCGCGACGCTCGACGATCATCCCCGACATGGTCGGGCACACGATCGCGGTCCACGACGGCCGCAAGCACGTCCCGGTGTACATCACCGAGTCGATGGTCGGGCACAAGCTCGGGGAGTTCGCCCCGACGCGCACGTTCCGCTTCCACGCCGGCCAGGAACGCCAGGGGAGGCGCTGATGTCCGTGAAGACAAACGAGCGCCCTGGCACGCGCGCCGTGCTCCGGCACTGCCGGATGTCGAGCTACAAGGTCCGGGAGGTCCTCGACCTCGTCCGCGGGGTCGAGTTCACCCGCGCGGTCGAGATCCTGGACCACGTGGACCGCGCGGCCGCGCCCGTCGTCGCGAAGCTCGTGCGCTCCGCCGCGGCCAACGCCGAGCACAACGAGGGCCTCGACCCCGAGGAGCTGTACGTCGCGTCCGCGTTCGCGGACGAGGGCACGACGCTGAAGCGTTGGCGCCCGCGGGCGCGCGGCCGCGCGACGCGGATCCGCAAGCGCACCTGCCACATCACGGTCGTCCTCGCGCGCATGCCCGACGACAAGCTCGCGCGCCGTCGCGCACGGGCGGCCGCCGAGGCGACCGAGCGCCGCGCCCGCCGGGTCGCGGGCACCCGCCGCCAGGCGCGGGCCGCGAGCGCC
>DAHUXW010000122.1 GCA_027306925.1 Acidimicrobiaceae bacterium
GGCGAGCGGGCCGGCGGGCGCGCGGCGCGCGGGGCGCGGCGCGCGGTCGGCCGTCCGCGGTGAGCTGCGCTCGGTCCGCGGTCCTCTGTCAGCGGCGCTCGAGCACCTCGACGACCGAGCCGAGCGCGACCGGCCCGGTGCGCAGCAGCGTCGGGGGGTCGCCGAGCGCAACGACCGTGGACGGCGACCCCGTGCAGCTCCCGCCGTCGAGCACCGGGAGGTCCGCCCCGAGCACGGCTCGGACCTCGTCCGCGGTCGTGCACGGCGCAGCTCCGTGGCGGTTCGCGCTCGTGACCGCGAGCGGGCCGACCGCCCGGCACAGCGCCCGCACCGCGGGGTGTGCCGGGCAGCGGAGGCCGATGCTCGACCCGTCGCCGCCGACCTCGACTGGCGCGCCGGGCACGAGCGCGACGACGACCGTGAGCGCCCCGGGCCAGAAGGCCGCCGCGAGCGCGCCGAGCGCGGCGCGGTGCCCAGGCGCCGTGAGCGCAAGCGCCTGTGGCAGGTCGGCCACGAGCACGGGGAGCGCGACGGACTCGGGCCGGCCCTTCAGCGCGAAGACCCGCGCGACCGCGTCGCGTGAGGCCGCGTCCGCCGCGAGCCCGTAGACCGTGTCGGTCGGGACCGCGACGACACCGCCGCCGCGCAGCGTCTCGGCGAGCGCGGCGACGTCCGGCGCGCCCGCCGGCGAGGCGTGGGCCGCGCCGCTCACCACTGCGCGACGAGCACGCGGTCGCGACCGGCGAGGTCGCGGGCGATCTCGACGCGCACCGCCCCGGCGGCGTGCGCGAAGGCCGCGGCGGCGTCCGCCTGTCCCGGCGCGATCTCGACGACGAGCGCGCCACCCGGCGCGAGCACCGCGGGCGCACCCTCGACGATCGCCTCGACGGCCTCGAGGCCGGTCGGCCCGGCGACGAGCGCGTCGTAGGGGTCGTGGTCGCGCACGACGGGGTCGAGGCCGGCCCACTCGCCGGCCGCGAGGTAGGGCGGGTTCGCGACCACGCAGTCGACGAGCCCGTGGAGGAACTCCGCGATGCCCCCGTACCAGTCGCCGACGACGAGACGCGCACGCGCCGCACGCGCCGGGCCGAGGCGCTCGACGTTCTCGCGTGCGAGGTCGACGGCGTCGCTCGACGCGTCCACCCCGACGACCTCGACGTCGTCGCTCTCCGCGAGGATCGCGCACGCGATCGCGCCCGAACCCGTCCCAAGGTCGACCGCGACGAGGGCGACCGGCGAGTCGTCGGCGCCGGGCGTGGGCCCGAGCGCGGCGACCGCCTGGGCGAGAGCGGCACGCCGGCGAGCGAGCTCGGCGAGCGCGTGGCCGACGACGACCTCGGTCTCGGGCCGCGGCACGAGCGCCCGGCCGTCGACCGTGAGCTCGACCGTGCGGAACGACCAGTGGCCGACGACGTGCTGGAGCGGCTCGCCCGCGCGCCGGCGCGCGACGAGGTCCGCGAGGCGCTGCGCCGCCCCCTCGGGCGCGCGCTCGTCGAGCGCGAGCGCGAGCGCCGCGGCGCCGAGGCCCGAGACCTCCTCGACGAGCAGCCGCGCCTCGTGGTCGCGTCCGAGCTCGCCCGCTGCGCCCGCCCGGAGCGAGCGCCAGGTCGCGCCAGCCACGGGAGGGTCGCCCGCCGCGCTCACCGCGCCACCCCGCGCCCGTGGTCGAGGAGCTGGCCCGTGCGCTCGTCCGCGACGAGCGCGTCGACGAGCTCGTCGAGCTCACCCTGCAGGACGCGGTCGAGCTTGTGGAGCGTGAGACCGACCCGGTGGTCGGTCACCCGGTTCTCCTTGAAGTTGTACGTGCGGACCTTGTCCGCCCGGCCGCCACCTTTCACCTGGTCGCGGCGTTGGCGCGACTGCTCCTCGGCGACCTTGTCCTGCTCGAGCTTGAGCAGCCGGGAGCGCAGCACGCGCAGCGCCTTCGCCCGGTTCTGGATCTGGCTCTTCTCGTCCTGCATCGCGACCACGGTCCCGGTCGGCAGGTGGGTGATGCGCACCGCCGAGTCTGTCGTGTTCACGGACTGGCCGCCAGGGCCGGTCGACCGGTAGACGTCGATCTTCAGGTCGTTCGGGTCGAGGTCGACCTCGACCTCGTCGGCCTCCGGCAGCACGGTGACTGCCGCGGAGGAGGTGTGGACGCGGCCCTGGGACTCGGTGACCGGCACGCGCTGGACGCGGTGCGGGCCTGCCTCGTGCTTGAGCCGCTGCCACGCGTCGTCGCCCTTCACGAGGAAGGTGACCTCGTCGATCCCGCCGAGGTCGGAAGCCTGGAGGTCGAGGACCTCGACCCGCCAGCCGCGCGCGTCCGCGTAACGGAGGTACATCTGGTAGAGGTCCTTCGCGAACAGGTTCGCCTCCTCGCCGCCCTCCGCGCCGCGGATCGAGACGATGACGTTCCGGCCGTCGTTCGGGTCCTTCGGCAGAAGCTGCTCGCGCAGCTGCTGCTCGAGCTCCACGAGCCGGGCCTGCGCGAGCGCGACCTGCTCGCGGGCGAGGTCGCGCTCGTCCGCGGTCGTGTCGTCGAGCATCTCGCGCGCCGCGGCAACGTCCTCGCCGGCCGAGCGCACGTCCTTCACGGCGCGGACGATCCCCTCGAGCTCCTTGTGGCGCCGCGAGAGCACGCGAAAGCGCGCTCGGTCCCCTGCGACGTCCGGGGCGGAGAGCTCGGTGAGCACCTGCTCGTACTCGCGCTCGAGCTCGCCGAGCCGTTCGAGGTCGTCCACGACGTCACGCTACCTGCGGCGCCGGCCAGGGCCCGGCGCCAGCGGCGGCCCGAGGGGCCGCCGCGCGGCTCAGCGCTTGCCGGCCCCGCGCTTGCCGTATCGGCGCTCGAAGCGCTCGACGCGGCCGCCGGTGTCGACGAGCTTCTGCTTGCCCGTGTAGAAGGGGTGGCACTCGTTGCAGAGCTCGACGTGGAGCTCGGGCTTCGTCGAGCGCGTCGTGAACGTGTTCCCGCACGAGCAGCGGACCGCCGCGGTCACGTAGGTGGGGTGGATGTCGGTCTTCATGAGGCCTCCATGGTACCTGGGTCACGGTGCCGGCCGTGCACGTGGCGTCCCGGCCGGCGGGTGGTTCGCCGCCCGATCAGGCGGATCCCACCGGAGCCTTCGCGATCTCGGCGAGGAACTCGTCGTTGGAGCGCGTCGTGCGGATCTTGTCGATGAGCAGCTCGAGACCGGCCGCCCCACTCCCCTCGTTGCTCAGCGCGTTCAGCACGCGCCGGAGCTTCCAGACCTGCTGGAGCTGCGAGCGGTCGAACAGGAGCTCCTCGTGGCGCGTCGAGCTCGCGTTCACGTCGATCGCCGGGTAGAGGCGCCGCTCCGCGAGCTTGCGGTCGAGGCGGAGCTCCATGTTGCCGGTGCCCTTGAACTCCTCGAAGATGACCTCGTCCATCTTCGACCCCGTCTCGACGAGCGCGGTCGCGAGGAGCGTGAGCGAGCCGCCTTCCTCGATGTTGCGCGCGGCGCCGAAGAACCGCTTCGGCGGGTAGAGAGCGCCCGAGTCCACGCCACCGGACATGATCCGGCCCGTCGCCGGCTGGGCGAGGTTGTACGCGCGCGCGAGCCGCGTGATGCCGTCAAGGATGATCACGACGTCCCTGCCGAGCTCGACGAGCCGCTTCGCACGCTCGATCGTGAGCTCCGCGACGGCCGTGTGCTCGTCCGCGGGCCGGTCGAAGGTCGACGCGATGACCTCGCCGCGCACCGAGCGGCGCATGTCGGTGACCTCTTCGGGTCGCTCGTCGACGAGGAGCACGATGAGGTGGACGCCGGGGTTGTTCGCCTCGATCGAGTGGGCGATCTGCTTCATGATCGTCGTCTTGCCCGCCTTCGGCGGCGAGACGATCATGCCGCGCTGGCCCTTGCCGATCGGCGAGATCAGGTCGACGATGCGCGCCGTCAGGTTGGCCGGCTCACCGGTCTGCTCGAGGTGGAGCGTCTCGTCGGGGAACAGCGGCGTGAGGTCCTCGAAGCGCCGGCGCTGACGCGCCTCGTCGGGCACGAGCCCGCCGACCGAGTCGATCCGCAGCAGCGCCGGGTACTTCTCGCTCGGGCCCGCGGGGCGGCACGCGCCCTCGATCGCGTCGCCCTTGCGCAGCGCGAACTTCCGGGCCTGGCTGACCGAGACGTAGACGTCGCGGTTGCTCGCGAGGTAGCCGCTCGTGCGCAGGAAGCCATAGCCCTCCTCACGAAGGTCGAGGAGGCCTTTCACGGGCACGAGCTCGCCCTGCCAGGTCTCCTGGCCGCCCCCGCCCCCGCCCTGGGCCTCGCCGCGCTCCCGGTCCCGGCCGCGCCGCCGGCGGCTGCGCCGGTTGCCCGCCTCGACCGCCCCTCCGGTGCCGCCGCCTGGAGCGAACCGCTCGGCCCGCTCGCCGTGGCCCCGCTCGCCGTGGCCCCGCTCCTGGGCACCGTCCCCACC
>DAHUXW010000131.1 GCA_027306925.1 Acidimicrobiaceae bacterium
GCGACCCCGCCCGCCCAGCCGGCCGCGGCCGCACCGCCGGCGCCCGCCGCGGCGGCACCCGCGGCGAAGGCCGCACCGCCGGCCCCCGAGCCGACCCTTCTTCGCGGCGCGCCCGCGCGTGTCGTCGACAACATGGTCCGCAGCCTCGAGGTCCCGACGGCGACGAGCGTGCACCCGATCCCGGCGAAGCTGCTCGAGGTCAACCGGCGCCTTCTGAACGAGCACCTCACGCGGACCTCGGGCGGCAAGGTGAGCTTCACCCACCTGATCGGCTGGGCGGTGGTCCGGGCCCTCGCGGCGGTGCCGGCGCTCAACGCGACGTTCGTCGGCGACGCCGACGGCAAGGGGACGCCCGGTGTGGTGCGCCACGAGCACGTCGGGCTCGGGATCGCGATCGACCTCCCTCGTCCCGACGGCAGCCGGACGCTGCTCGTCCCGTGCGTCGCGCGGGCGGACGCGCTCGACTTCGCAGGCTTCCTCCACGCGTACGAGGCGATCGTGCGCCGGGCCCGTGCA
The DNA here is from genome assembly GCA_027306925.1 of Acidimicrobiaceae bacterium. Lineage (GTDB taxonomy): Bacteria > Actinomycetota > Acidimicrobiia > Acidimicrobiales > Bog-793 > JAJZBW01. The sequence goes on from DAHUXW010000131.1 coordinate 517, forward strand.
GGCAAGCTCACCGTCGACGACTTCGCCGGCGTCACGGTCACGCTCACGAACCCTGGGACGCTCGGCACCACCCAGTCCGTACCGCGCCTCATGGCGGGTCAGGGCGCGATCGTCGGCGTCGGTGCGCTCGACTACCCGGTCGAGTACGAGGGCGCGGACCCCGGCACGCTCGCGGAGATCGGCGTCGGCAAGGTCGTCACGGTCACCTCGACCTACGACCACCGGATCATCCAGGGCGCGGAGTCGGGCACGTTCCTGAAGCGCGTCCACGAGCTGCTCCTCGGCGAGCACGACTTCTACGCCGAGGTGTTCGACTCGCTCGGCGTGCCGCACCACCCGGCGCGCTGGCAGCGCGACCACAGCTCGCTCGCCCCCGGCGAGCGCGAGCGCGCGTACGTCGAGAAGCAGATGCAGGTCCAGGCGCTCGTGAACATGTACCGCGTGCGCGGCCACCTCATCGCACAGCTCGACCCGCTGGCCGCGGCGGTGCCGGAGCTGCGCTCCGACCTCGACCCGGCGACCTACGGCCTGTCGGTCTGGGACCTCGACCGGAGGTTCATGACCGGCGGGCTCGCGGGCACCGACCTGCTCCCGCTCAGCCGGATCCTCGAGATCCTCCGGGACGCGTACTGCCGGACGATCGGCGTCGAGTTCATGCACATCCAGGAGCCGGAGGAGAAGGCCTGGATCCAGCGGCACGTCGAGGGCGTCGACACTGCGCTCACGTCCGCGGAGCAGCGCCACATCCTCGGTCGCCTGAACGCCGCGGAGGCCTTCGAGCGCTTCCTTCACTCGCGCTACGTCGGCCAGAAGCGGTTCGGCCTCGAGGGCGCCGAGTCGACGATCCCGTTCCTCGACGCCGTGCTCGAGGAGGCGGGGCGTGCGGGCCTCTCCGAGGCGGTGCTCGGCATGGCGCACCGCGGCCGCCTGAACGTGCTCGCGAACGTCGTCGGCAAGTCGTACGCGGAGCTGTTCGCAGAGTTCGAGGGAAACCTCGACCCCGAGACCGTCCAGGGCTCCGGCGACGTGAAGTACCACAAGGGAGCAGTCGGCAAGTTCGTGGGCCGTGACGGCGTGTCGATCCCGGTCACGCTCGCGTCGAACCCGTCGCACCTCGAGGCCGTCGACCCGGTCGTCGAGGGTATGACGAGGGCGAAGCAGGACCGCGAGCGCGACCCGTGGAGCTTCCCCGTGCTCTCGGTCCTCGTGCACGGCGACGCCGCGTTCGCGGGCCAGGGTGTCGTCGCGGAGTCGCTCAACCTCTCGCAGCTCCAGGGGTACCGCACTGGCGGCACGGTGCACCTCGTGATCAACAACCAGCTCGGGTTCACGACCCCGCCGACCGAGGCGCGCTCGTCGGTGTACGCGACGGACGTCGCGAAGATGGTCCAGTCGCCGATCTTCCACGTGAACGGGGACGACCCCGAGGCGTGCGTGCGCGTCGCCCGGCTCGCGTTCGCGTTCCGCCAGGCGTTCCACAAAGACGTCGTCGTCGACCTCGTGTGCTACCGGCTCCACGGCCACAACGAGGGTGATGACCCGAGCTACACCCAGCCGATCATGTACAAGGCGATCGAGCGGCACCGCTCGGTGCGCAAGATCTACACCGAGACGCTCGTGAAGCGCGGCGACATCACGGTCGACGAGGCGGAGCAGGCCCTCGAGGACTTCTCCGCGCGCCTGCAGGGTGCGCTCGACGAGACGCGCTCGTCGGCCCCGCCCCGCATCGACCGCCTTCCCGACCGCCGGCTCACCCCGGCGCAGAGCCTCACGATGGCGACGGGAGTCGACCGGGCCGTGCTCGACTCGATCGCCGCGCGGCTGCACGAGGTCCCCGACGGCTTCACGGTCCACCCGAAGCTCGCGCGGCAGCTCGCGCAGCGCGCCCAGCTCTACGACAACGGCGAGGTCGACTGGGCCCTCGGCGAGTCGCTCGCGTGTGCTTCGCTTCTGCTCGAGGGCACAGACGTGCGGCTCACGGGGCAGGACACGAGACGTGGCACGTTCTCGCACCGCCACGCCGTGCTCGTCGACTACGAGACCGGGGCCGAGTACCTGCCGCTCGCGCGCTTCGGCGCGCCGCTCGGCGGTCACGACCCCGCGACGGCCGGCCGCGGCCGCTTCCTCGCGTACGACTCGCTCCTCTCGGAGTACGCGGCGCTCGGCTTCGAGTACGGGTACTCGGTCGAGGCGGGCGGCGCGCTCGTCGCGTGGGAGGCGCAGTTCGGCGACTTCGCAAACGGCGCGCAGATCATCGTCGACAACTTCCTCGTCGCGGCCGAGGAGAAGTGGGGCCAGACCTCGAGCCTCGTCCTGCTCCTCCCGCACGGCTACGAAGGCCAGGGCGCGGAGCACTCCTCGGCCAGGCTCGAGCGCTTCCTCGCGCTCGCGGCCGAGGACAACATCACGGTCGCCCAGCCGACGACGGCCGCGCAGTACTTCCACATGCTGCGCGCCCAGGCGCGGCGGAGCGTGCGCAAGCCGCTCGTGGTCATGACGCCGAAGTGGCTGCTCCGGGCGCGCCAGTCGCGCGCGGCGGTCGCGGAGCTCGAGGCCGGGTCCTGGCGCGACGTCGTCGACGACCCGGGGCTCGGCTCGACCGTGGAACCGGCAGCGGTCCGGCGTGTCGTCTGCTGCTCGGGCAAGGTCGCGTACGACGCGATCGCCCGCCGGGACGCGCTCGCCGAAGCCGGCCGGACGGCGCCCACCGTCGCGGTCGTGCGCGTCGAGCAGCTCCACCCGTGGCCGGCGGCCGCGCTCGCCGAGGCCGTCGGCCGCTACGCGCACGCGCAGGAGATCGTGTGGCTCCAGGACGAGCCGCAGAACATGGGCGCGTGGACCTTCGCGGGCGGCCGGCTGCGCGATCAGTTCGCCGACGACCTCCCGGTCCGCCAGGTCACGCGGCCCGAGGCCGGGAGCCCGGCGACCGGCTCGCACGCGATCCACGAGCTCGAGCTCGAGCACCTGCTCACCGAGTCGGTCGGCGCCGCGCCGCACGGCTCGTAGGGTGCGGGCGACGACGGGCGCGCCGCTCGGCGGGCGCCGGTCAGCGGGCCGGTGCTCGTGCGGCACCCGGGCAAGTGCTTGACTAGCGCGGTCATGACCACCCAGCACCTCGTCGTCGACGGCTCGAACATCGCCACGGAGGGCCGCTCGACGCCGAGCCTCGCGCAGCTCGAGTCCGCGGTCGCGGAGGTGCACCGCGAGTTCCCCGACGCCGAGGTCACCGTGGTCGTCGACGCGACGTTCGCGCACCGGATCGACCCGTCGGAGCTCGAGCGTTTCGAGCAGGCGGCGCTTCGCGGCGAGTACGTCTACCCGCCGGCCGGGGCGATCGGACGCGGCGACGCGTTCCTGCTGCGCATCGCCGAGCGCGTCGACGGCATCGCGCTCTCGAACGACTCGTTCCAGGAGTTCCACGGCGAGCACGGCTGGCTGTTCGACCGGGGCCGGCTGCTCGGCGCCACACCGGTGCCGGGCGTCGGTTGGATCTTCGTCCCCCGCACGCCCGTGCGCGGGCCGCGCAGCCGCGTCGCGGTGCGCGAGGCGAGCCGAGCGAAGCAGCGCGTCGTCAAGGCCATCGCGCAGGCGACGAAGGAGGTCGTCGAGCCGGAGGCCGACACCGGTGCGCGCGAGCGGACCCGCCGCAGCCGCGCCCGGGGCCACGGCCAGCAGGCCCCCCAGGCCGTGAACGACCCGATGACGTTCATCTCGTTCATCGCGGAGCATCCGCTCGGCGACGAGATCGAGGGCACGGTGGACAGCTTCAGCTCGCACGGAGCGGTCGTGCTCTTCGGAGACGTCCGGTGCTACGTGCCGCTCTCGGGCCTCGGCTCGCCGGCGCCTCGGGCGGCGCGCGAGGTGCTCCACCGCGGAGAGGTGCGCGCGTTCGCGGTCACCGCGCTCGACCCGTTCCGCCGGGGAGTGGAGCTCGCGTTGCCCGAGATTGCCGTGATCTCGGGCCGCCCGAGCGAGGAGACAGTCGCCGCCGAGATGCGCATGTCCCGTGCGCAGCGAAAGACGGCCGCGCCCGCCGAGGGCGGTGCCGCGCCGGGCGCCCGACGGCGCGCCGCCGCGCGCGGCCCGGTGACGCGTCCCGCCGACGACGGGCCCGCGAAGAAGCAGGCCGCGAAGAAGCAGACCGCTCCCGTGCGGGGAGCGAAGGCGGAGCAGGCCGCGCAGCCTGTGAGGAAGGCGCCCGCGAAGACCCAGGTTGCGCCAGCACTGCCCGCGAAGACCCAGGCGCCGAAGAAGCAGCCCGCGGCCACGCAACCCGCGGCCGAGCAGCCCGCGAAGACCCAGGCGCCGAAGAAGCAGCCCGTGAAGAAGCAGCCCGCGGCCACGCGGCCCGCGGCCGAGCAGGTGGCGCAGACGCAGCCCGCTGCCAAGCAGCCCGCGCGAATGCAGCCCGCGACCAAGCAGCCCGCGACCAAGCAGCCCGCGCGAAAGCAGCCCGCGACCAAGCAGCCCGCGGCCAAGCAGCCCGCGGCCAAGCAGCCCGCGGCCAAACAGCCCGCGGCCAAGCAGCCCGCGACCACGCAGCCCGCGGCCACGCGGCGCGCTGCCAAACAGCCCGCGGCCAGGCAGCCCGCGACCACGCAGCCCGCGGCCACGCGGCGCGCGGCCAAACAGCCCGCGGCCAGGCAGGTCGCGAAGAAGCAGCCCGCCGCCAAGCAGGCCGCGGCCAGGCAGGTCGCGCAGAAGCAGCCCGCCGCCAAGCAGCCTGCGAGCAAACATCCTGCGAGCAAACAAGGCGGCACCGCGCAGCCCGCGCGGAGGCGAGCCGCCGCGGCGCAGGTCACCGCGCAGCGCGCGACGAACCCGCCGGTCGCGGCCCGGCCTCCCGCGACGGGCGAGCCCCGGCGCCGGCCCGCGCGCTAGCTCGACGCGCGTCGCGGGGCGCGTGGACCCGACTGACGGACGAGGACGACATGGCTCCGAAGACACCCGAGCAGCTCATTCCGCACCGACCGCCGTTCCTCCTGCTCACCGAGATCAGCGAGCTCGACCCGGGCGTCTCCGCGACCGGCCGCTGGCAGCTCACCGGAGACGAGTGGTTCTTCGCCGGCCACTTCCCGGGGAGGCCGACGCTTCCCGGCGTGCTCATGGTCGAGTCGCTCGCGCAACTCGGTGCGGCGGCGCTGCTCGCGGACGAGCGCTTCGCGGGGCGGCTCCCGCTCTTCGGGGGGATCGAGCGCGCACGCTTCCGCCGGCAGGTCGTCCCCGGTGACTCGCTCGAGCTCGAGGTCACCCTCGACCGCGTCTCCGTGCGGGCCGGACGCGGGCACGCCCGCGCCTCGGTCGGCGGGGAGAGCGCGTGCGAGGCCGACCTGTTGTTCGTCCTCGTGCCCGGCTAGGCCCGCGATGCGTCTCGCGACGTGGAACGTGAACTCGCTGAAGGCGCGACTGCCCCGGGTCGAGTCCTGGCTCGCGTCCTCGTCCCCGGACGTACTGTGCCTCCAGGAGACGAAGTCGACCGACGCGGCTTTCCCCGCGGACCGCTTCGCCGCACTCGGCTACGAGAGCGTCCACCACGGCAACGGGCGCTGGAACGGCGTCGCGATCCTCTCCCGGATCGGTCTGGAGTCGTCGCGCGCCGCCTTCCAGGGCGAGGACCCGGCCGCCGTCGCCGAGTGCCGGATCGTTGCGGCGACGTGCGCGGGAGCGCGCGTCGTGAGCGTGTACGTGCCGAACGGGCGCGCCGTCGACTCGGAGTTCTACCTCGCGAAGCTCGAGTGGCTCGCTCGGCTCCGCGCGGAGCTCGATGCGACGTGTGCTCCGGGCGCTGCCGTCGCGGTCTGCGGCGACTTCAACGTCGCGCCCGCGGACCTCGACGTGTTCGACCCGGCGCAGTTCGCCGGAGCGACCCACGTGACCGGACGCGAGCGGGACGCGCTCGCCGCGGTGCTCGGCTGGGGGCTGCGCGACGTCGTGCGCGAGCTGTCGCCCGACGGGCCGGGCCCGTTCAGCTGGTGGGACTACCGAGGCGGCGCCTTCCACAAGGGCGAGGGCATGCGGATCGATCTCGCGCTGCTCTCTCAGCCCCTCGCGAGCCGCGTGACGTCCGCGTACGTGGACCGCGAGGAGCGCAAGAAGGGGGCGAGCGGCGACGTGCCGTCCGACCACGCCCCGGTGGTCGTCGACATGGAATGGTGAGCCCGCGCCCACCCGACGCTCGCGGCGGCCGCCCGCTCCCACCCCGATCGTGTGGCGCCGTCGCTCACGGCCCGATGCCCTCGGTCTCGGTGATGAGGCTCGCCGCGTACCAGCCGATCCCGGCGAGCAGCGCGAGGGGGTAGTGGGTCAGTCCGGACTTACTGAGTTAGTAGGCATTCTGGACGGGCTTCTGCGACATTTGCCCAGGCCAGCGCGCGACGAGATTCTCGGGACCGGCGAAAGTCGTAGGCACACGAGTACTTGATGTGAACTGGGGTGCGTGCTGACCTGGTAGGCGTGTACCTGCGAGAGACCCGCCGGACGGACAAGGACGGCTCGGTCGTCGCCTACCTGCAGCTCGCCCACAACGAGCGTCACCCGGTGACCGGCTCGCCGGTCGCCAAGGTGATCCATAGCTTCGGCCGGGCG
>DAHUXW010000006.1 GCA_027306925.1 Acidimicrobiaceae bacterium
GGCGGCTGCCCGGCGCCCGGACGACCGGTCGAGCGACCTCGCCGCGGGGCCCGCCGGCGCGGCCGGCGCCGTGGGTCGCGCTCAGCCGGCGGTGGCCGAGAAGTCCCCCCACGTCGCGGCGATCCCGTCGCGCACCGTGTACTCGGGCCGCCAGCCGGACGCCGCCGCCTTCGAGATGTCGACGATCACCGCGGGCATCTCGCCCGGCTTGCCCGGCACGTGCTCCTTGCCGATCGCGACACCGGTCACGTCGCACGCGAGCCGGTGGAGGTCGTTCATCGAAACGGACTCGCCCGCCCCGATCGTCAGCACGTCCGCGCCGGCGAGCGATAGCCCGTGCTCGATCGCGGCCGCCGCGTCGGTCACGTAGACGTAGTCCCTGAGCTGTTCGCCGTCGCCGTAGATCTGGACGCCGCCCGACGTGAGCGCCGCGCGCATCAGGCGCGCGACCACGCTGTCCTTCGTCTGCATGCCGGCCCCGTAGACGTTCGTGAACCGCAGCGCCACGCACGTCATCGCGTAGGACGACGAGTACGCGCTGAGGAGCATCTCGGCCGCCGCCTTCGTCGCGCCGTACGGCGTCAGCGGGTGGAGCACGAGCGACTCGTCGATCGTCGCCCTGCCGACATCGCCCGCGACCGCGTTCGTCGACGCGAGGACGAAACGCGGCACGCTCAGCTGGCGGCACTGCTCGAGCAGGTACTCGGTCGCGACGACGTTCGTGTGGAACACCGCGTCGGGCTCGTTCACGGACTGGAGCACCGACGTGATCGCGGCCAGGTGGACGACGCCGTCGAGCCCGGCGACGACCGCGGCCTCCGCGACCGACCGGTTGCGCAGGTCCCCGACGACACACGGCACGCTCGCGTCCGGGAACGGCTTCAAGTCGACGACGGACACCTCGTCGCCGCGCTCGCGAAGCCGCGAGACGACGTGCCGACCGATGAAGCCCGAACCGCCCGTCACAAGAATGCGCAATGCACCGATCCTCTCGTCCGTTGCTTCACGTCGACCTCCCGACCCCCGGGTCCGCCCCACGGCCGACCGGGACACCGGCGTCACCCGACTCGGCCGCGTCGAACGCCGCCTGGATAGCCTGCCGCAGCCGCTCGCTGAACGCGTGCATCGCCGAGCGCGAGATGCGCGCGCGCCCCTCGCCGCGTGCGGGCGGCGCGTCCGGGACGACCGGCGCACCGACGACGATCCGCACGCGCACCGGCCGGGGGAACTTCGCGCCGCGCGGCATCGAGCGCTCGAGGCCGCGGATGCCGACGGGCACGACCGGCACGCCCGCACGAAGTGCGAGGTACGCGGCACCCTCGCGCAGTTCCCCCACGACCGGACCGGATCCCCTCGTGCCCTCGGGGAACACGACGAGCGGCTCGCCCGCGGCGAGGACCTCGAGCGATCGGTTCAGCGCCTCGCGGTCGGCCGCGCCGCGGTGCACCGGAAACGTGCCGAGCAGCTCGAGGAGCCGGCCCACCGCCTTCACCTTCCAGACCTCGCCCTTCACGAGGTACCGGAGCCGGCGCCTCGTGACCCGGGCCACGACCAGCCAGTCGACGTTCGACCGGTGGACCGGGGCGAGGACGTACGGTCCCGCCGCCGGCAGGTGCTCCGCGCCGACGACGCGCCCCGGAAACCAGATGCGGCTCGCGCCGACCGCGACGAACCGGCAGGCCGCGTAGAACCTGAGCTCGGCCGCCGTGATCGGTCGTGGGCCGCCCGGCGCCCCGGCAGCCGCGTCCCCGTCGTGTGCGCCGGTCAAAGCAACCCCCACAGCTCGTCGACGATGTCGTCCACGCTCCGGCCGGTCGAGTCGACGACGACCGCACCGTCCGCGACGACGAGCGGGGACACCGAGCGGCCGGTGTCGAAGGCGTCGCGCCGGCCGATCGCCTCGAGGACCTCCCCGACGTCCGCGCCCCGCGTCCCGGCAGGGCGCGCCGCCGCCGCCCTGCAGTCGGTCGCGCGGCGTCGCGCCCGCTCGGCAGGGTCCGCCGTGAGGTACACCTTCAGGTCGGCGCACGGGAGCACGACGCTCGCGATGTCGCGTCCCTCCACGACGCCCGAGCCGCGCTCGGCGACCCAGGCCCGCTGGCGAGCGACGAGCTCCTCACGCACGAGCGGGTGCGCGGCGACGACCGACACGACCGCGTCGACGTCCTCGCCCCGGATCGCTGCGCTCACGTCCTCGTCGTCGAGCACCACGCGGTCACCGACCTGGAGGCGCATGCTCCGGGCGAGCACCGCGAGGCGCGCCTCGTCGTCGGCGGGAATCGAGCGCCGGAGCGCTGCGAGCGCGAGGGCACGGTACATCGCCCCGGTGTCGAGGCGCTCGACGCCGAGTCGCTCGGCGAGCGCTCGGGCGACGGTCGACTTCCCCGCGCCGCCCGGACCGTCGATCGCGACGACCGTCACCGCAGCCCGTCCAGCGTCTCGAGAAAGCCCGGCCAGCTCGTCGCGACCGAGTCGAACCCGTCGATGGTGACCGAGGTGTCCCCGCCGGCGGCGAGCGCCGCGACTGCGAGCGCCATCGCAACCCGGTGGTCGCCGTGCGAGCTCAGCGTGCCGGCCGGTTCGGGCCGCCCGCCGTGGACGACCATGCCGTCCTCCGTCGGCTCCACGTCGACGCCGATGCGCCTGAGCTCGGTCGTCGTCGTCTCGATACGGTCGCTCTCCTTCACGCGGAGCTCGGCCGCGTCCGCGAACACGGTCGTGCCCTCGGCGAACGCGGCAGCCACCGCGAGCACGGGGATCTCGTCGATGCAGTCCGGCACCTCGACGCCGCGCACCTCGGTCGCGACGAGCGGGCTGTGCCTCGCGACCACGTCGGCGGTCGTCGCGTCGCGTCGCACGAGCGTCACGTCGCCGCCCATCCGCGCGAGGACCGCGAGGAACCCCGCGCGCCCCGGGCCGACGTACACGTTCTCGACAACGATCTCGCTCCCCGGGACGAGCAGCGCGGCCACGACGAGGAACGCCGCCTGCGACGGATCGCCCGGGACGTCGATCGCAAAGGGGGCAAGAGGTCCGGGTGCGAGGCGTACCGCGTAGTTGCCGTCGTCATGCTGGAGGCTCGGCTCGCGACCGGCCAGCGCGAGCAGCTCCTCGGTGTGGCGGCGAGTCGCGACGCGTTCGCGCACGACGGTGTCGCCCACGGCGCGCAGGCCTGCGAGGAGCACCGCGGCCTTGACCTGGGCGCTCGGCACGGGTGGGGTGTAGTCGATCCCGCGCAGGTCGCCGCCCCGGATCGCGAGCGGCGCGTACCGGCCCTGCGAACGCCCGTCGATGTGCGCGCCCATCGCGCGAAGCGGCTCGGCGATGCGGTCCATGGGTCGCCGGTGGATCGACTCGTCGCCGACGAGCACCGTGAGGAACGCCTGTGCGGCCGCGACACCGGACAGCAGCCGGATCGCGGTCCCGGAGTTCCCGACGTCGAGCGGCCGCTCGGGCTCGAGCAGCTCGAGGGAACGACCTGTGACGAGCACCGGGCCCGAAAGGTCCGGGACGCCCGTCGCCGCTCCGGATCGCGCCCGCGCTGCCCGGCCCTCGGCGGTGGCTCGTCGAGCCGCGCCTGCACCCGCGCGCTCGACGGCGACGCCGCACGCGACGAGCGCCGCAGCAGTCCGCCGGACGTCGTCGCCGGTCGACAGGCCCGCGATCTCGGAGCGCCCCGACGCGAGCCCGCCGAAGATCAGCGCGCGATGCGAGATCGACTTGTCCCCGGGCACCCTCACGGTGCCGCGCAGCGGACCCCGCGCCCGCACGGTCGCGGTCGTGCGCGTGCCGGCGGTCACCCGAGCCTCGAAAACGACGGCCGGTACCCACGCTCGACGAGCGCCGATCGCACGACGTCCGCCGCGTCGGCATCGATGACGAGCACGAGCACGCCACGCTCGCCCTCCGCCGAGTGCGCGATCTCGAGGTCTCGGATGTTCGCGCCAAGCGCACCGAGGACGGTCGTGACCTCGGCGAGCACGCCGGGACGGTCCGGCACCGGCAGCCGGCACTCGACGACGGACTCCGGTCGCGGGACACGCGGCGGGAGGTTGCGCCGCGCGACCCGCGCTCGCTCGAGCAGCGAGACGAGCGCGCCCCGGTCCTGTTCGACGAGGATCCGGCGCGCCTCGTCGAGGCGGGCGCGCAGGTCGTCGAGCGCGTCGAGCACGGCCGGCGCGTTGTCCCGGAAGATGTCCGGCCAGATCCGGGGGTCCCCGGCCGCGATCCGGGTCATGTCCCGAAAGCCGCCCGCCGCGAGCCGGAGCAGTACCGCGTGCTCGGCCGAGGCGTCCGCGGCGAGCGACATGAGGTTTGCCGCCGCGAGATGCGGGAGGTGCGAGACGATCGCGACGAGCGCGTCGTGGCGCGCGGGCTCGAGCTCGACGACGTCCGCCCCGAACGAGCTGATGACCGTGCGCACGCGCTGGAACGCGCCCGGATCGGTCGACTTCGTCGGCGTCAGCACCCATGTCGCGCCTGCGAAGAGGTCTGGGTCCGCCCCGTCCGGACCCTCCTGCTCCGATCCGGCCATCGGATGGCCGCCCACGAAGCGGGGGTCGTCGATCGCCGCGACGACCCCGCTCTTCACACCTCCGACGTCGGTGACGACGAGCCCGGCGTCGCCCGCGCGTGCCTCGAGCACTCCGCGCGCCACGCCGGCGATCTCCGCGACTGGTGTCGCGACGAACACCAGCGACGCTTCGGGACCGGTCGCCGACCGGTCGACGACGCCGAGCTCGAGCGCACGCCGGACGCGCGCGTCGTCGAGGTCGCGACCGCTCACGTGCCAGCCGCTCGCCCGGAGCGCGAGCGCGACCGAGCTGCCGATCAATCCGAGTCCGACGACCTCTGCCCGGCCGGCCGCGCCCGATCGGGTCACGGGCGCACCACCTTGCCGAGCCCGTCACGCAAGCCGATCGCGCCCTCGAGGTAGACGTTGCGGATCTCTGCACGCGACCGCGTGGTGTAGCAGTGGACGAGGACGCGGATGCACATCGGCGCCGCTCCCGCGACGGCAGCCTCGACCGCTCCGAGGAGCGCGACCTCGTGGAGGCCGAGCGCCCGGGCAGCGGTCGCCGGGAACGCCGACGTGATGTCCGGCGTCACCGTGAAGATCATGCTCACGATGTCGTCCGGATCGAGCGCGTTGGCCTCGAGGATCTCGCGCACGAGCACCTGGGTGCGAGCGAAGACCTCGTCGGCGGCGTCCCGGTCGACTGTCGTCGCTCCGCGTACCGCCCGTAGCACGGCGTTCATCGGCGGGCAGCCTACAAGGCGTCGGGAGCCGGGTCCTCCGTGCCTCCCGCGGCCGCGGCCAGGGCGCGCACCTCGTCGATCGTGAGCTCCCGCCACGATCCGGGCGCCAGACGGCTGTCGGTGATCGGGCCGATCCGCGTCCGGACCAGCCGGCGCACGGGGTGGCCGACCGCGACGCACATCCGCCGCACCTGCCGGTACCTTCCCTCGTGGATGACGATCCGGAGCAGACCCGGGCCGCGGCGCGACACCTTCGCGGGCGCGGTCACGACACCCGGGTCGATCTCGACGCCCTCGCGCAAACGGCGCAGCGCGCTCGGCGACGGGTCGCCCTCGACCTCGGCGAGGTACTCCTTCTCGACCCCGTGGCTCGGATGCGCGAGGAGCTGCGCGAGCGCGCCGTCGTTCGTCAGCACGATGAGCCCCTCGGTCCCGAGATCGAGACGCCCGACCGGGAAGACCCTGGGCTCGGCCGGCACGAGGTCGACGATCTGCGGACGACCGCCCGGGTCGCTCGCCGTCGTCACGACGCCCGCCGGCTTGTTCAACAGGTAGTGGACGAGCCCGGGCAGCACGCCCACGGCTCTCCCGTCGACCTCGACGACATCGCGCGTCACGTCGACGCGTCGACCGGGCTCGGCGACCTCGCCGTTCACGCGCACCCGACCGGACGCGACGAGGTCGTCACAGACCCGCCGGGACCCGAACCCGACTCGGGCGAGCACCTTCTGGATGCGGTCGCCGTCAGCCGACCGGTCGCCGCGGGCGGCGGGCGCGCTCACTCCTCCGGGTCGGCCGTCGGGATCGGGCTCGCGCGCAGCACGTGCTCCAGCGCCTCCACCGTCGAGACGTCGGGGACGAACTGGCCGAGCGGCGGAAGATCTGCGGTGCTGTCGAGGCCGAGCCGCTCGAGGAACAGCTGTGTCGTGCCGAACAGGACCGCTTGGCCGGGGCCCGCGTCGCGACCGACGGGTTCCACGTACCCGCGGCTTCCGAGCGCGCGGATCACGCCGTCGGCGTTCACGCCGCGGATCGCTGCAATCTGTGCACGGGAGATCGGCTGCTTGTACGCGACGATCGCGAGCGTCTCGAGCGCCGCGGGCGAAAGCCGCTGCGGCGCGTCGTCGAGCACGAACCGCTCGACGTGGCCGCGATATGCCGGGTGGCTCTGGAACCGGTAGCCGCCGGCCACTCGCGCGAGCTCGAAGCCGCGCTCCTCCTCCTCGTAGGAGGCGGCGAGCGCGGCGCACACGAGCTCGACACGCTCGGCCGGGATCTCGAGCAGCTCGGCGAGCAGGCTCGAAGGGACCGGCTCGATCGCGACGACGAGCACGGCCTCGATCGCCGACGCGTCGCCGCGCAGCTCCGGGGCGAACGGGCTCATCGGTCGCTCCCACCGAGAGCGCCGCGACCGGCTGTCGGGGCGCCAGCTCCGGTGCCCGCCACGGAGCTCGGTCCAGCAGCCGGTCCGGTGCGCGCCGCGGCGCCGGTTGGGGCCGCGGCGCGCGCGTCGGCTCGTCTGGCCCGACGCCGCTCGACCGGGACCTCGGGAGGCTCGTACTCGTCGCTCACGATGTCCGACGCGGCGACCGCGTCGCTCGCGCACCAGACGACCGTGAGGGCCCCGAACGTCTCGAACTGCTCGAGCTCCACGAGCGACTGCTTGTAGAGCTCGAGGAGCGCGAGGAAGCACGCGACGACGTGCGCGTGTGACGCTGCGCCCGTCGTGAGCTCGCGGAACGTCACCGGGCCGCGCGACGGCAGGCTCGCCACGAGCTCCTCGATCGTCGAGTGGATGCTCACCTCGTCGCTCCGCCCGTAGGTCACGGGAGTCAGCTCGACCGGGCGAGACGCGAGCGCGCGTGCTGCGGCGGCTCCGAGCCGGTCCGGCGTGACGTCGGCGAGCAGATCGGGCGCGCAGTCGTCGAAGCGCTCGTCGGGCCCGGCGCGCCGCGCGAGCGAGCGTCCCGCTCCGCGCTCGAGCAGCGCGAGGACTGCGGCGGCGCTGCTGAACGTCTTGCACTCGACGAGCCGCGCGAGCAGGTAGTCGCGCGCTTCGAACAGCGCGAGGTCGTCGTCGAGGTCGATGTCGTCGCTGCCCGGGAGCAGCCGCCGGCACTTCAGCTCCACGAGGGTGGCCGCGACCAGCAGGACCTGCGTCGCGAGCTCGAGATCCAACGTGCCGAGCCGTCGCGTCTCGGCGCGGAACCCGTCCACGATGTCGGCGAGCCGCACCTCGTAGACGTCGACCTGCTGCGCCGCGATCAACCGGAGAAGCAGGTCGAACGGCCCGTCGAAGACGTCGATGTGCACTTCGTAGGCCATCGCCGAAGGCTACAGCGGCGTACCTGCGGCCAGCGACCGCCCGCGTGCGGGCACGCTGGCGGGTCGGTCGTGCTGGCTAACCTTGCACGATGGCGCGCATCTTCTCGGGAATCCAGCCTTCCGGCGACCTCCACGTGGGCAACTACTTCGGCGCGGTCCGCCAGTGGGTCGCGGGCCAGGCGGTCTCCGACGCCGTGTACTGCATCGTCGACCTCCACGCGCTGACGCTCGACATCGACCCCGCGGCCCTCCGGGCACGCACCGTCGACACAGCGATCGGCCTCGTCGCGTCCGGGCTCGATCCGGACGTGTGCACGTTGTTCGTCCAGAGCCACGTGCCCGCGCACACCGAGCTCGCCTGGCTCCTCGAGTGCACCGCGTCGTACGGAGAGCTCCGGCGGATGACCCAGTTCAAGGACAAGGGCAAGGACCAGGAGTCCGTGCGCGCCTCGCTGCTCACCTATCCCGTGCTCATGGCCGCGGACATCCTGCTCTACGACACCGACCGAGTGCCCGTCGGGGACGACCAGCGCCAGCACATCGAGCTCGCGCGGGACCTCGCGATCCGGTTCAACTCGCGCTACGGCGACACCTTCGTCGTCCCCGAGGCCGCGATCCCCCCGCGGGCGGCCCGTGTCATGGATCTGCAGCGACCGGAGAACAAGATGTCGAAGTCGACGGGCACTCCGCTCGGGACGATCGCGATCGCTGACAGCGCGGACGAGATCGCGAAGAAGGTGCGGCGAGCTGTCACGGACACCGAGTCCGACGTGCGTTACGACCCTGCAGCGAAGCCCGGTGTCGCGAACCTGCTCGAGCTCCTCTCGGCCGCGACGGGCGAGGAACCGGACACGATCGCGGCTCGGTACCACGCTTACGGTCCGCTGAAGGCCGACGTCGTCGAAGCGCTCGTCGAGCTCCTCACGCCGGTCCGCGCGCGGATCCTCGAGCTGTCTGACGACCCCGCGACGGTGTCGGCCGCCCTCGAGAAGGGCGCGGCGAAGGCGGGCCGGCTCGCGTCACCTGCACTCGACCGCGCACGCGCCGCGATCGGACTCACCGCCCGCGCTGGCTGACCGCACCGCCGTCACCTTGCTGCTCCCGCTGCTCCCGCTGCTCCCGCTGCTCCCGCTGCTCAGCTCGGTGGGGGGCGGCTGTTGCGCATGCGGTTGTGGTGCGCGCAGAGCAGCCGGCCGTTCTCCTGGGTCGTCTCGCCGCCGAACGCCCACTGCACGATGTGGTCGGCCTCGCAGCGCGCGGCCGGCTCCTCGCAGT
>DAHUXW010000023.1 GCA_027306925.1 Acidimicrobiaceae bacterium
GGCGACTGCTGCGGGCGCGTCCACCGCTTCGGTCTCTGCAGCAGGCATCTCCACGACCTCGGCCTCTCCTGGCATGGCCCCGGTAGCCTCGACAGCGGAGGGCGCGTCGACCGGAGCGCCGCCGCGGGCCTCGAGGAGCGCCGAGAGCGCGTACGCGAACTTCTGCGGCACGGCCACGAGCAGGGCCGCGAACTTCTGCATCGGCGCCGCGAGGCCGCCTGCGATCTGCGCGAGCAACGCCTCGCGGCTCGGGAGCTCCGCGAGCGCGGTCGCCGTCCTCGCGTCGAGCAGGCTCGTCCCGATGAGGCCGCCCTTCACCACGAGGTTCGGGTGCGTCCGTGCGAAGTCGCGCAGCACCTTCGCGACGGCCGCCACGTCGCCGCTCACGAACGCGATGGCCGTCGGTCCCTCGAGGAGCGGCTCGAGCGTGTCGAGGCCCGTCTCCCGAGCGGCCCGCCGGACGAGGGTGTTCTTGTAGACCTTGTACTCGCCACCCGCGACCGCGAGCAGCCGGCGGAGCTCCGCCATGTTCGCGACCGGGAGGCCGCGGTACTCGGTGAGGATCGCCGCGCTCGAGGTCGAGAGGCGCTCGCGCACCTCCTCGACGACGGCCACCTTCTCCGGCCTCGGCGACCGGGTGCCGGCCTCCACGGTGGTTGCCACCCTCGTTCCCTCCTCCGCGACTCGAGCGTCGCAGGACCGCGCGACGCCGGACGGAGGAAGCGGTGACGCTCGCTTCGCCTCGTCGGGCGGGCCACGGCCCATTACGCGCCTCGCGGCGCACCAGATGTCTTCGGCAGATCGTTCACACGCGGCAACGCCGCGCACGGACGGTGGATCATACAGCGTCCGCGACGACCCCGCTTCCGACGGCCCCCGGTGGGCCCCGTCCCGGGCGGCGGCGAGCGGTCGGGTCAGGCCGTCGCGGCGAGCTCCTCGTCGGTCACGCGGAGCCGGAGCGGGTCCACGCGCACGCCTGGGCCCATGGTCGAGCACAGCGTGACCGACCGGACGTAGCGGCCCTTCGCGGCCGCGGGCTTCGCCCGCTGGATCTCGTCGATCACCGCTCGGACGTTGCCGATGAGAGCCGACGGGTCGAACGACGCCTTGCCGACCGGGATGTGCACGTTGCCGACGCGGTCCGTCCGGTACTCGACACGACCGGCCTTGTACTCCGAGACCGCCTTCGCGACGTCGACCGTCACCGTGCCGGTCCGCGGGTTCGGCATGAGCCCGCGCGGCCCGAGCACGCGGCCGAGGCGACCGACCTGGACCATGAGGTCCGGAGTCGCGATCGCGACGTCGAACTCGAGGAAGCCCTCCTTCTCGATCCTCGCGACGAGGTCGTCGGAGCCGACGACGTCCGCGCCGGCGGCGCGGGCCTCGGCGGCCGCCTCCCCCGCGGCGAACACCGCGACGCGTACCGCGCGGCCCGTCCCCGACGGAAGGCTGAGCGAGCCGCGGACGATCTGGTCCGCGCGCCTCGGGTCGACCCCGAGGCGCAGCGCGATCTCGATCGTCTCGTCGAAGCGGGCGGTCGCGAGGCTCTTCACGAGCTCGACCGCCTCGAGGGGCGAGTACAGCTGCTCCCGGTCGAGACGCTTCACCGCGTCGAGGTACCGCTTGCCCTTGCGAGTCATCGCTCCGTCTCCTCTGCTGCCGCTGCTACCACTGCCTGTCGCTCCGCTTCCCGCCGCACCGGCACCGGGGCCCCCCGCCGACCGGTGGCCGCCGCGCCCGCACGCCGCGTTCCCACCTCAGTCCGAGACCGTGATGCCCATCGACCGCGCGGTGCCCTCGACCTGGCGCTTCGCCATGTCGAGATCGTTGGCGTTGAGGTCGGGGAGCTTCGTCGTCGCGATGCCGGTGAGCTGCTCGTCGGTGATCGTCCCGACGCGCTCGCGGCCGGGCGCCTTGCTGCCCTTCTCGAGGCCCGCGGCCTCGCGAAGGAGCACGGTCGTCGGAGGCGTCTTCAGGACGAAGGTGAACGTCCGGTCCTCGTAGATCGTGATCTCGACGGGGATGACCGTGCCGCGCATCGACTCGGTCGCGGCGTTGTACTGCTTGCAGAACTCCATCGTCTGGACGCCGTGCGGGCCGAGCGCGGTGCCGACCGGCGGCGCGGGCGTCGCCGCGCCGGCCGGGAGCTGGATCTTGACGACGGCGGTTACGCGCCTGCGTGCCATGGGACTCGTCTTCTCTCTCTACGAGGTCGTACTGCGACGACCGTGTACGTGGTGCGGGCCGGCCGTGCCGGTGCATCGGTCGGGGCGCGCCGCGGGCTGCGGCCGCCGTGCGGTCAGAGCTTCGCCACCTGGCTGAACTCGAGCTCCACCGGGGTCTCGCGCCCGAAGATGTTCACGAGGACCTTGAGCTTCAGCTGGTCCTCGTTGATCTCGGCGACCTGGCCGGTGAAGTCGGCGAACGGCCCCTCCTTCACGCGGACCGTCTCGCCGAGCTCGTGCTCGAGGCGCGGGCGCTGGCGCTTCGGCCCCTCGACGCCCTCGTCGCGGACCTGGAGGATGCCCTCGACCTCGCTTCGGGAGAGCGGCGTCGGCTTCGTGCCCGGACCGACGAAGCCGGTGACGCCCGGGGTCTGGCGGATGACCGACCACGAGTCGTCGTCGAGCTCGCATCGGCAGAGGAGGTAGCCCGGGAACACCTTGCGCTGGACCGTGACCTTCTTGCCGCCCTTGAACTCGACGACGTCCTCCATCGGGATGACGACCTCGTAGATGCGCTCCTCCATGTTCATCGAGGAGATCCGGCTCTCGAGGTTCGACTTCACCTTGTTCTCGTAGCCCGCGTAGGTGTGCACGACGTACCAGCTGCCCGGCAGGTCGTAGGGGCTCGGGGGCCTGACGGGCTCGAGGTCCTCGAGGTCCCCCCCGTCCGAGTCGTCGAGCGCGACCGCCTCCCCCGCGTCCGCGAGGTCGCCCGCCACCAGCTCGTCGCCGGTCCCGGGCTCCGCAGGCGCGTCGCCGGCCTGCTCTTCGTCGTGCTCGTCAGTCGTCATCACCATCGCCGTCTGCCTGCATTCGTGGACTTGCGGATCGGTGGCCCGCCCCGCCGGGGGCTCCCCCGGTGACGCACGCCGCGCGCCGGCCGGCCCGGGCGCAGCGCGCGCGGGCCGGCGGTCGCTAGGACTTGAACAGGAACTGCACTCCTCGCGCGAAGAGGAAGTTGAGCCCGAAGATGAGCAGGGCCAGGATCACGAGCGTCGTGAGCACGACGGTCGAGTAGTTGACCACCTCCGGCCGCTTCGGCCAGAGCACCTTGCTGAGCTCGACCCGCACCTCGCGGAGGAACTGGACGATCCGGCGGCCCAGGCTAGCGCGGTCGGCGTCGGGCGGCCGGCGCGTCGGCCCGCCGGAGGCCGGCGGCCTGCTGCGGGCCATGGGCTGCCCGTCCGCGCCGAGCTGCCCCTGTCTCTGGAGCATGCGCTTGGTCTGTCGGTTCACTCCACGACCTCTGATCGAGCGGGCGAGCAGGGCAGGAGGGACTCGAACCCCCAACCGCCGGTTTTGGAGACCGGTGCTCTACCAATTGAGCTACTGCCCTTCGGGACCAATTGAGCTACTGCCCTTCGGGCACGGAGCAGCCGCACCGGCACCACGGCGCTCGCGCCTGCCCCGCGGGGCAGGTCAAAGATAGCACTGACGGCGCGCCGGGCATCTCGCCGCCCGCGTGCCGGTGGCGAACGCCTCGCCGCCCGCCGCGAGCTGCCCGGCGATCGCCCGGACGGCCGTCGCGGGCCGCTCCGGCGGCGCGACCGCCGGAACCCGCCCCGGGACCCCGGGGGAACGCGAGGAGCGGCGAGCCTCGAGACGTGCGCTCAGGCGCTCGCGCCCTGGTGGCGGGCGAGGCTCGCTGCCGCGAGC
>DAHUXW010000123.1 GCA_027306925.1 Acidimicrobiaceae bacterium
GCCGGCGGCGGCTCACGCGGCCGGCCCGGCGGGCGCCGGGCGCTCCCGAGCGACGGCGCCGTGGGCGGCGCTCGTCGGGAACCTCGGCGAGATGGCCGCGGTCGTCGAGCGCGAGACGGCCCTCGTGCGCGCGCTCGAGGCGGCCGTCGCGCCCGCGCCGCTCGTGCGCGTCCCCGTCCTCGAGGATGACGTCCACGACCTCGCAGGGCTCGACGAGGTCGCTCGCCACCTCGTCGGCGGGGAGCTACGTTGGGCACGTGGCCAAGCTCGTCATCGTCGCTGACGCGACCACGGTGCTCGCGGAGGTCCGGGCCGCGGTCGACGACGGCGAGCACTCGATCGTGGAGGTCCGCTCGGGCGCGGCCGTGCGTGGCGTCGTCGCGGCCGACCCGCCCGACCTCGTGATCACCGACTGCCAGGTGCAGAACATGGGCGGCATCGCGGTCGCGCTCGACCTGAAGCTCGAGGAGTCCGGCGGGCGGCTCCCGCACGTGCCGGTACTCGTGCTGCTCGACCGCCGTGCGGACGTGTTCCTCGCGAAGCGGTCGGCCGCGGAGGGCTACCTCGTGAAGCCGCTCGACCCGATCCGGCTCCGTCGAGCCGCGCAGGCGCTGCTCGACGGCGGGTCGTTCCACGACGACTCGTACCGACCGCTCTCGGTGTCCGCGGCCGACTGACGGCCCCCCGGCCGATGACCCCCCGACCGCGGGACCTCGAGCCCCACGGAGCGCCGGCGCCCCGGGTGCTGGCCCGGCGGGCGGCCGGGTGAGCGTGCGCAGGCTGCGTCGCGGCCCGGCGCAGCCCGCCGAGCCGCCGCCGTCGGAGCAGGAGCTGCAGATCACGCACGGGCTCGAGTCGTTGCGGGCCGCGTCCGCGCGCGACGTCATGACCCCGCGGGTCGACGTCGACGCACTCCCTGTCCCCGTCCGGTTCGCGGACGTCGCACGCGCGGTCCGGCGCTCGGGCCACAGCCACTTCCCCGTCTACGAGCAGGACCTCGACCGGCTCACCGGGGTGCTGTTCGTGAAGGACCTGTTCCACCTCGACGAGGCCGGGAGCACACCGGTGAGCGCAGCGGACCCGGACGCCGCGTACGCGGGCGGCGTCCCGGCCGGGCTCGACGTCACCGGTCGCGTCCGCGAGCCCTACGTGGTCCCCGAGTCGCGTTCCGCGCTCGAGGTGCTCTCGGACATGCGCGGGCGGCGGCGCGGCTTCGCGGTCGTAGTCGACGAGCACGGCGGGTTCGCCGGCATCCTCACGATCAAGGACCTCGTGAGCGAGCTCGTCGGCGACCTGCGCGACGAGTTCGACCGCTCCGCGAGCCCGTCGATCGTCCGCATCGACGCGAGTCGCTTCCTCGTCGACGGGTCGTGCGCGGTCGGCGAGGTGCGCGAGGAGGTCGGCGTGGAGATCCCCGACGGCGAGTACGTCACGCTCGGCGGCTACCTGCTCGACGCCCTCGGTCACATCCCCGACGAGGGCGAGGTCGTCGAGCGCGACGGGTGGGGCTACCGGATCACGAGGATGGACGGCCGGCGCGTGGCCAAGGTCGTCGTCGAGGCGCGATCGGCTACGATTCGCACGGGCGGTGGCGAGAGCCGGGGCGCCCACGGGAAGTAGCGCAGCTTGGTTAGCGCGCAGCGTTCGGGACGCTGAGGTCGCGGGTTCGAATCCCGCCTTCCCGACCAGAATTCTCCCTGGTCGACGATGCAGTGCGAGCTGCTCGACCGCGAGCGCCGGGCAGACCTGCGGCCGACCCGAGGTCCAGCTCGTGCGGCTCCGGAGGTGCGGACCCGGCGGGGTGCCGCCCGGAAGGCATCATTGGCCGCATGGCGATCGATCAGCTCGCGCTCCGACTCGCCACGGTGGAGGATCTGCCCGACGTCGCTCAGGTGGTGGGTGCTGCCTACGCGAAGTACCTGACCCGAATGGACCGCCCTCCTGCCCCGATGACGCGCGACTTGCGACCGCAGGTGCAGGCCCGGCGCGTGTGGGTCGGCGGGCGTCCGATCTCGACGGTCGTGTGTCTCGTCGCCGAAGGCGACGGGCTGCTCGTCGAGAACGTCGCCGTTCTTCCCGAAGAGCAGGGCAAGGGACGGGGCCGGCAGTTGATGGCGTTCGCCGAGGTCGAGGCCCGGCGCCGCGGCCTCACCCGCCTGCGTCTGTACACGAACGAGGTCATGACGGAGAACATCGCCTTCTACGGGCACCTCGGCTTTCGTGAGGTCGAGCGTCGCACGAGCGACGGCTACCGGCGGGTCTTCATGGAGAAGGTGCTCGCGTGACCGCCGCGTTCAGTCCGCGACGCGCGTCGCCAGATCGAAGATGGTGGCGATCTCCTTCGCGTATCGGTCGACGTCGAGGTCCGGGTCTCCGGCAAGCCGATACGGCACCGATTCGATGGCTCCCCGAATCGCGACGGCCATCACCCGCGGGTCGAAGTCGCCACGCAGCTCCCCTGCAGCCTGGAGTCGCGCGAGCTCCTGCTCGAGGAGGTGGACGGCGACGTCGGCGTCCCGACCGTCGACTCGCCGGCGACCGTCGGCCATCACACCACCGTTGCGTGCGATGTCGACGATGGCGACCATCGAGCTCCGGTGCTCCCGCATGAACGCGAGGTTCGACTCGATGTACGCGCGGAGCCGCGCCGGCCCGGTCGACTCGGCGAGGACGAGCGGGATGATGAAGGCCCTGGCGGCTTCGAATATCTCGATCACGACCTGTCTGATGAGGTCGTCCTTGCCCGCGAAATGGTAGCTGATCACGCCTTTGCTGACACCGATCCGCTCCGCGATGCGAGCGAGGGACGCCTGCGCGAAGCCGACCTCGGCGATCGTGTCGATCGCGGCGGCGACGATCTGCTGGCGCCTGGCGTTCTCGGTGAACGTACGCTCCTTCGGCTCCTTCGGCTCGTCGGGCCCCGTCGGCGCCACTTCCATGATCAGAATCTACGTGGGTTGACCATCGAGACAGAGATTAGTACGGCTGATCAGAGCGCGTGCTAACTTCGAAGCGTGGGAGAGCGGTGCACTCCGCGGGCGAGCGCGCGGGCGAGCGAGCGAGCGGGCCGGGCATCCCTACGTGCGCACCCGCTCATGACCTCGGAGCCCGACGGCCGCCGATACCGACCGAGCCGTGACGGCGAGAGATCTGGTGCCACGCTCGTCGTCGAGCATCTGACCAAGCGGTTCGGCGAGCGCGTCGCCTACGAGGACGTCTCCTTCGACGTCGGCTACGGCGAGGTCTTCGGCTTCCTCGGTCCGAACGGCGCCGGGAAGACCACGACCGTGCGGACGCTCGGCACCCTCGTCGCGCCGACGTCGGGCTCGGCAACGATCGCCGGCATCCCGTTGAGCGCCGAGTCGGGTGCGGCGATACGGGCCCGTATCTCGATCATGCCCGAGTCGCCAGGCCTCTATCTCCGCCTCACCGTCGCGGAGAACCTCGAATGCTTCGCTCGGCTCTACGAGCTTCGAGACGTCCGGGACCGCATCGGCCGGGTGCTACAGGCAGTCAACCTCACCGATCGAGCGAAGGACGTCTGCGGCGCGCTGTCGAAAGGCCTTCGCCAGCGCGTCGCGCTGGCGCGAGCGCTCCTCAGCGACCCGGAGGTCCTGTTCCTCGACGAGCCCACCTCGGGGCTCTACCCGGTCGCGACCCGGGACGTCCACGATCTCCTCACGGCGCTGCGCGAGCGAGGCGTGACCATCTTTCTCACGACGCACCGGCTCGAGGAGGCAGAGCGACTCTGCCATCGGGTCGCGATCTTGAACACCACGCTGCGCCTCGTCGGGCGGCCCGACGAGCTGCGCGCCCAGCTGTTCAGCCGCAATCTCGAGGTGCGGACTCGATCGCAGCTCGATGAGCCTGGTCGCGTGTTCAACGGGCTTGCGAACGTCGAGGGTTGGGAGCAGTCCCCGACGGGCTCCTACATGGTGAGCGTCACCGATCCCGATGCCGCCGCACCGGGTATCGCGCGAGCGCTCGTGGGTGCGAATGCCGACATCCTCTCGATCGCCGAGTCCCACCACTCCTTGGAGGACGTCTACCTGGAGCTCGTCGACGAGGACGTCGAGGCGGCGAAGCGATGAGCTTCAGCTGGTCGAGGGTTGGTGCGATCGTGCGGAAGGAGCTGCGGGACTACCGCCGAAACCGCTTCGTCGTCTTGACGATGTCGTTCCTGCCGCTCGTCTTCATCGTGGCCCCCGTCATCCAGCTCTTCACGATCAAGGTCTCGGTTACGAGCGCCAAGCTGGATGCGCGCATCGGGCTCGCCCTGCTCTACATGTTGATCCTCCCGGCCATCATCCCTTCGGTCCTCTCCGCCTACTCCGTCGTCGGTGAGCGCGAGCAGGGCACACTCGAGCCGGTTCTCACCACCCCCATTCATTCAGAAGAGTTCCTCGTCGGAAAGGCACTGGCCGCGCTGCTCCCCACCCTTGTCGTCGCGTACGTGATCTTCGGCGTCTTTCTCGGCGCTGTCGCAGCATTCGCCCATCCCGGCGTTGCCTCTGCGATCTTCGAACGCAACCATCTGCTCGTCCAGCTGCTCGTCACCCCGCTCGTCGCCGGCTGGTCGATCTGGGCCGGTATCGCCATTTCCACTCGCATGAGCGACGTCCGTGCCGCCCAGCAGCTCACCGTCGTAACCAGCCTGCCGCCCGTCGCCATCGTGGCCCTGATGAACTTCAACGTCATCACCGT
>DAHUXW010000106.1 GCA_027306925.1 Acidimicrobiaceae bacterium
CGGGCCCGCGAGCCAGCCCGGAGCCGCGATCGCGCCCGCGGCGCCGGGCTCGCGGGCGCCGGGCTCGGCGCCCAGGCACAGCGCGCCGTACGCGACCGAGAGCGCCGTCTCGAGACCGATCATCCCCGGCGGAGCGACGTCGAGCGGGTCGTCCTTCGACTCCCGCGGGTGGGGCGCGTGGTCCGTCGCCACCGCGTCGATGGTCCCGTCGAGCAGGCCGGCGCGGACCGCGGCGACGTCGGCGGCGGTGCGCAGCGGCGGGTTCACCTTGTACACGGGGTCGTACCCTTCGAGCTCGGCGTCGGTGAGGCTGAGGTGGTGCGGCGTCGCTTCGGCGGTGACCGGCAGGCCGGACGCGCGTGCCGCGCGCAGCATCGCGACCGAGCCCTCGCTCGACAGGTGGAGGAAGTGCATGCGCGCGCCGGTGAGCCGCACGAGCGTGAGGTCACGGGCGAGCATCGCCTCCTCGGCGGCCGCCGGCTGGCCGGGCACGCCGAGCAGGCTCGACCACGCGCCCTCGTGCATGTAGCCGCCGGCGGCGAGCTGCTCGTCCTCGCAGTGCTGCGCGAGCACGACGCCGAGCGGTCCCGCGTACTCGAGCGCGCGGCGCATCACGCCGGCGTGCTGCACGCCGCGCCCGTCGTCGCTGAACAGCCGGACCCCGAGGGCGGCCATCTCGCCGAGCGGGGCGAGCCGCTCGCCCGCACGCCCGACGGTGATCGCGCCAGCGACCGCGACGTCGACGCACGCGCCGGCCGCGAGCGAGCGGACCGCGCGCACCGCGGCGGCGCTGTCGACCGGGGGATCCGTGTTGGGCATCGCGACGACCGCGGTGAAGCCGCCGAGCGCGGCCGCGCGCGCCCCGCTCTCAACGGTCTCGGCACCCTCGCCACCGGGCTCGCGCAGGTGCGTGTGCAGGTCGACGAGCCCCGGCGACACGACGCAGCCGCTCGCGTCGAGGACCCGCCCGCCGGCCGGCGGCTCGATCGACGCGCCGACCGCGACGACCCGGTCCCGCTCGACGAGGACGTCCGCGCGCCGCTCGCCGGTCTCGTCGACGACCGTCCCGCCGCGGATCAAGACGAGCGCCGCGCCGCTCCCGCTCACTGGCCGGCCTCCGCGACGCCTCCGGCGCCGGGCGCGCCGTGCCCCTCGCCGGAGGCGCCCGCGGCCCCGGCCCGACCGCCTGCGAGCAGCCGGAACAGCACGGCCATCCTCACCGCGACGCCGTTGTGCACCTGGCGCGTGACGAGGCTCCGCGCGGAGGAGGCGACCTCGGCGTCGATCTCGAGCCCGCGCACCATCGGCCCCGGGTGCATCACGAGCACCTCCGGAGCGAGGCGCCGCGCCCGGTCGCGGGTGAGCCCGAAGCGCTCCGCGTACTCGTGGAGGCTCGGGAGCAGGCACTCGCGGATCCGTTCCACCTGGAGGCGGAGCAGGTACACGACGTCCACGCTCCCGAGGACCTCGTCGAGGTCCACCGCGGTCTCGACCCCCCAGCCCGAGGTGTCGGGCGGAAGCAGCGTCGGCGGGGCGACGAGGACGACCCGTGCGCCGAGTGCCCGGTACGCGAGCACGCCCGAGCGCGCGACGCGGCTGTGCCGGACGTCGCCGACGATTGCGATCCGCAGGCCCGAGAGGTCGTCGGCCGGAGCGCGCCCCTCGCGCGCCGCGATCGCCTCGCGAAGCGTGAAGCAGTCGAGGAGCGCCTGCGTCGGGTGCTCGTGCTGGCCGTCGCCGGCGTTCACGACCGACGCGCGCACCCAGCGCGCGACCTGGGCGGGCGCGCCCGCGGAGGCGTGGCGCACGACCATCGCGTCGACGCCCATCGCGTCGAGCGTCTCGACCGTGTCGCGCATCGACTCGCCCTTCGTGAGCGACGACGTCGCCGGCGTGAAGGTCATCGTGTCCGCCGAGAGCCGCTTCGCGGCGGCCTCGAACGATAGGCGCGTCCGCGTCGAGCTCTCGAAGAAGACCGTCGCGACGGTCCTGCCGCGAAGGGCCGGCACCTTCGGCATCGGGCGCTCGGACACCTCGGCGAAGGAGTCCGCGAGGCGGAGCACCTCGACGATCCCCTCGCGCCCGAGGTCCGCGACGGAAAGCAGGTCGGACCGGGTCATCCGCGGCGCCCTCCCGGCGCCGGCGCGTCACCCGCCGGGCCCGGAACGTGGTGCGGCTCCACGAGGTCGCCGATCGCGACGCCGCCCGCACCCACGTCGACGGTCTCGTCGCGCCGGGTCGGGAGGTTCTTGCCGACGAAGTCCGGGCGGATCGGGAGCTCCCGGTGCCCGCGGTCGACCATGACCGCGAGCTGGACCGCCCGCGCGCGACCGTGGTCGGCGAGCGCGTCGAGCGCGGCGCGGACCGTGCGGCCGGTGAACAGGACGTCGTCGACGAGCACGACGACCCGGCCCGTGAGGTCGACCGGTATCGAGGTCACCTCTCCCGACCGGACCGGCCGGAGCGCGATGTCGTCGCGGTAGAACGCGACGTCGAGCGAGCCGAGCGGGACGTCCGCGCCGTCGATCTCCTTCAGGAGCGCGACGAGGCGCTGCGCGAGGGGCACGCCCCCGGACTGGAGCCCGACGACGACGAGATCGCCGGAGCCGTGGTTGCGCTCGAGCACCTCGTGCGCGATACGCACGAGCGCCCGTCGGACGTCGTCCGGGTCCATGACGAGCGCACGGGGGACGAGCACGCGCCCACCGGGCCGCGCCGAGGTCCGCTCACGCTCCGCCACTTCGCTCCTCTGTCGTCCGTACGGGCCTCGCCGGACCCGTTTCACGTACCTCGGCCATGGTAACCGCACGGCCGCGGGCGCGCGGCCGGGCGTCGACGCGGACTTCGCCGCCCGGCCCGTGGCGACCGGTTCAGCGGAGCTCGAGCTCGTCCGCGTCGTACGTGACGTCGAGCGGCTCGAGGACGACCCGGCGCGGGCCCGACTCGACGGTGCCGGACACCTCCGCCCGGTAGCCGAGGTCTCGCGCGACCTCGACGAGCGTGGCGCCGTCGCCCGGCGCGACGAAGCACGCGAACCCCGCGCCCATGTTCAGCGTGCCGTACGCGTCGCGGGCGGAGAGCTCCGCCGCCTCGGCGAGGAACGCGAGCACCTCGGGCACCGCGGGGAGCCGTTCCACCCGGTACGTGAGCTCGCGGTCCGCGCGCATGAGCTTGCGCAGCCCGTGGCCCGTGACGTGGCTCGCGTAGTGGAGCCCGATCCCGCGCTCGAGCGCGCGCTCGACGAGCGAGACGTACACGACGCTCTCGTCGAGCAGCGCGTCGCCGAGCGAGCGGCCGCTCGCGAGCGGAGCGAGGAGCCCCTCGCTCAGGCGGTCGGCGACGGCCCGGGCGAGCGACGCGCCGTTTGCGTGGAGGCCGCTCGACGCGACGAGGACGATCTCGTCGCCGGGCTCGAGCGCGGCGCCGAGCAGCGGTCGCGCGGTCGCCGGCACGAGGCCGACCGCGCTGCCGGCGAGGTCGATCGCCTCGTCGGCGACGAGTCCGGCGAGCGTCGGGGACTCGCCCCCGCCCCAGGCGGCGCCGGCGTCCTCGCACGCGCGCCGGAAGCCCGCGACGAGCGACGCGTGGCGCGTCCCCGAGTACCAGCTCGCGGAGCCCGTCGCGAAGTACGCGTTCACGACGAACGGGAGCGCGCCGACGCAGCAGCAGTCGTTCACGACTGCGGCCACCGTGTCGTACCCGATCGCGTCGAAGCGGTCGGCGCCGGTGAGCGTCTCGTAGTCGCGCGCGATCGTCGACTTCGTGCCGAGGCACTCGAGGACGAAGCCGATCGTGACGCCCGCGACCTCGACGACGACCGCGGGCTCGCCGCGCGACGCGTCGTCGAGGTGCGCGCCGCGCCGCGCCGCGAACGCGGTCGTCGACAGTGCCGACGCGAGCGCGACGCGCTTCGCCGCGTCGAGCGTCGCGTAGTCGACGCCCGCCCGCTCGTACGCAGAGCTCATCTCGCCCCCGGGACGGCGCCGGTCAACGGTCGCGCACCTCGCCAGGGCGGAGCTTCGCCGCGAGGCCCGCGAGCACGCCGTTCACGAACCGGCTCGAGTCCTCGGTCGAGTACTGCTTCGCAAGCTCGACGGCCTCGTCGATCACGACGGCGACCGGCACGTCGGGGCGCTCGGCGAGCTCGAACGCTGCGAGCCTGAGCAGCTGGCGGTCGACCGCCGGCATGCGGTCGAGCGCCCACGACGCGGACTGCGCCGCGACGAGCTCGTCGAGCTCGTCGGCGCGGCGGCCCACCCCGAGGAACAGCTCGACCGCGTACGGCTCGGGGGGCGAGGGGAGCGCCGCGAGGACCTGCCCGGGGTCGAGGTCCTTCATCTCCGCCTCGTAGAGCAGGCCGAGCGCGCGCTCGCGGGCGCGTCGCCGTTCACCTGCGACCGGCTCGTCCGCCGCGCGCCTAGGCCCTCGTGAGGTACTCACCGGACCGGGTGTCGACCTTGATCCGGTCGCCCGGGTTCACGAACAGCGGGACCTGCACGACGAGCCCGGTCTCCATCGTCGCGGGCTTGCGCGCGCCCGACACCCGGTCGCCCTGGAGCCCGGGATCGGTCTCGGCGACCGAGAGCTCGACCGCTGCCGGGAGGTCGACGTCGACGATCTCGCCGCCGTAGAGCTCGAGGACCGCGGAGTCGCCCTCTTTCAGGTACGACGTCGCGTTGCCGAGCGAGGACCCGTCCACGTTCATCTGGTCGTACGACGCGTTGTCCATGAACACGTACTGGTCGGCGTCACGGTAGAGGAACTGCATCTCCCGCTTGTCGATGACCGCCTGCTCGACCTTCTCCTCGGCGCGGAACGTCCGCTCGACGACCGATTTCGTGCGGAGGTTCCGCAACTTCGTGCGGACGAACGCGCCGCCTTTGCCGGGCTTCACGTGCTGGAACTCGACGACCGAGAACAGCCCGTCGGGCAGGTCGATCGCCATGCCGTTCTTCAGGTCGGTGAGCGAGAGGGCCATCAGAGCGTGTAGTCCTTCGTCGACTTCGTGAGCGGGCGGCAACCGGACGTCCCGACGAGGACCGTGTCCTCGATGCGGGCGCCGCCGATGCCGGCGACGTAGGCGCCCGGCTCGACGGTGACGACCGTGCCGGCGCCGAGGATATCAGCCGAGTCCTTCGCCACAGCCGGCAACTCGTGGATCTCGAGGCCCACGCCGTGCCCGGTCGAGTGGAGGAACGCCTCGCCGTAGCCGGCGTCGGCGAGCGAGCCGCGGCACGCGGCGTCGACCTCGCCGCCGGTCACGCCGTCCGTGACCGCCCGCACGCCGGCGCGCTGCGCGGCGTAGACCGCGTCGACGAGGCGGGCGAGCTCGCCGGCGGGAGCGCCCACGCACAGCGTGCGCGTCATGTCCGAGCGGTAGCCGTCGACCGTCGCGCCGAAGTCGACGACGACGAGCTCCCCCGCGCCGACGACCCGGTCGGTCGGTCGCGCATGCGGCTTCGCTCCGTTCGGGCCGCTCGCGACGATCGTCTCGAACGACGCGCCGGACGAGCCGCGCCGGCGCATCTCGGCCTCGAGCTCCGCGGCAAATTGCGACTCCGTACAGCCCTCGGCGAGCATGCCCTTGACCTGGGCGATCGCGACGTCCGCGACGTCGCACGCAGCCTCGATGCGGTCGATCTCCCCGGCGTCCTTCACCGCGCGCAGGCGCTCGACGAGCCCGCGCGTCGCGACGAGCTCGGACCGCTCGAACAGCGAGGCGAAGCGCTGCTGGAGCGACCACGTCACCGACGTCGCCTCGAGGCCCAGGCGCGCGTGGCGCGCGGCGACCGAGGCGAGCGCGTCGGGCTGGGCCGTCGCCGAGTCCACTTCGAGCTCGATCCCGGCGGCGCCGGCGGCGGCCAACTGCTCGGCCGCCTGGTCCCGGTAGCGCCCGTCGGTCACGAGCAGCGAACCGTCCGGGGAGACGAGCAGCATCCCGGCGGAGCCAGTGAAGCCCGACAGGTAGCGGACGTTCTCCATCTTCGTGACGAGAAGCGCATCGCAGCCGGCGCCGTCGAGCCGCTCGAGCAGGCGCGGCAGCCGTCCGGCGACGTCCATCGGCGCGAGGGCGTCCGGTGAGTAGACCGGCGGCACGGAGACGAACCTACGCCTTCACCGCGCTGAGGCCGGGCGCGCGCAGAAGGCGCGCCGCGGCCTCGACCGCGAGGTCGTAGCCGACGCCACCGAAGCCGGCGACCGTCCCGTCCGACACCGGGGCGAGCACCGAGCGGCGCCGCCATGGCTCGCGCGCGTCCGGGTTGGACAGGTGGAGCTCGACGACGGGCCCCGAGAACGTCGCGAGCGCGTCGTGCAGCGACCATCCGTAGTGGCTGATCGCTCCCGCGTTCACGACGATCGCCGCGACCCTTCCCCGGGCGGCGTGCACCGCGTCGACGAGATCGCCCTCCCGCTCGCTCTGCAGGTGCTCGAGCTCGAGGCCGTTGCGGTCCGCCGCGGCCGTGGCGCGCGCCACGTGGTCCGCCAGCTTCTCGGTTCCGTAGACGTCCGGCTGGCGCTCGCCGAGGAGCGCGAGGTTGGGTCCGGACAGCAGGAGCAGCACCGGCCGGCTCACGCGGCGACCTCCGCCGCGGTCTCCGCGAGCGCGTCGAGGACCGCGGCCGGCTCCACGCCCGGCACGACCTCGACGCCGCGCGCGCCGTCGAGCACGAAGGTGAGCCCGTCGGTGGCCTTCTTGTCACGGGCCATGAGCTCGACGAGCTCGGCAGGCGACACGCCGTCCGGCAGCGTCGAGGGCAGCCCGTAGCGCTCGACGACCTCGAGGTGGCGCGCCACGCGCGCTCCGTCGATCCTGCCGAGCCGACGCGCGAGCCGCGCCGCGAACACGAGGCCGACCGCCACGGCTTCGCCGTGGCGCATCGGCTCGGCGGGCTCGGGCCGGCCACCGCCCACGGCTCCCGTCTCGCCCGGGCCGGCCGCGAGCCCCGCGGCCTCGAGCGCGTGCGCGAGCGTGTGCCCGTAGTTCAACACCGCGCGCCGGCCGGACTCCCGCTCGTCCTGCGCGACGATCGCGGCCTTCAGCGTGACGCAGCGCGCGACCTGCTCCGCGAGCGGCAGCACGTCGAGGTCGTCGAGGCCGAGGAACGCGTACTTGGCCATCTCGCCGAGACCCGAGCGCCACTCACGCGCGGGCAGGCTCGCGAGCGTGTCGGTGTCGCAGACCACCGCGTGCGGCTGCCAGAACGCTCCGACGAGGTTCTTCCCCTCGGGGAGGTTCACTCCGGTCTTGCCGCCGATCGAGGCGTCGACCTGCCCGAGAAGCGTGGTCGAGACGTGGACGACGTCGACTCCGCGGTGGTAGCACGACGCGGCGAAGCCCGCGAGGTCCGTGACGACGCCCCCGCCGACCGCTACGACGACGTCGTGGCGCGTGATCCCCGCGCGCGCGAGCTCCCGGCAGATCCACTCGACGGTCGCCATCGACTTCGCCCGCTCACCCGGTGGGACCTCGATGCGGACCGAGTCGATCCCCGGCTCGACCAGGACGCCGACGCCCGCCTGCGTCACGACCGCGGCGCGCCTCGCACGTGACGGGAGCAGGCCCGCGAGGTCGCGACGCGCGCCGGGCCCGACGCGCACGTCGTAGGAGCGGTCGCCGAGCTCGACGCGGACGTCGCGGACGAGCGCGGCCCGGACGAGCTCGACGACGTCGTCCGGCGCCCGGTCGTCGACGTCCACCGAGACCGACGCGAGGTCCTCGTAGAGCGGGTAGCGCTGCTCGACGAGACGCGGCACGGCGGCAGCGGGGTCGGGCTGGACGAGGACCCGACCGGCGCCGGACCCGAGCCGGGCGACGAGCGTCTCGGGCCGGGCGCGCAGCCAGACGACCGTGCCCGAGCGCGCGAGCACCGACCGGTTGCCGTCGTCGAGGACGGCGCCGCCGGCGACCGCCACGACGGCGGGCCGGTCGCTCGACAGCGCGGCGAGGAGCGCGGCCGCCTCCTCGCGGCGGAACGCGGCCTCGCCGCGCGTCTCGAAGATCTCGGGCACGGTCATGCCGGTCGCGCGCTCGACCTGGAGGTCGCTGTCGAGGTAGGGGCGGCCCATCGCCGCCGCGAGCCGCGCGCCGACGGTCGTCTTACCGGCCCCCATCATCCCGACGAGCAGGACGTGGTCGCGCGACGCGCTCACGCGTCCGGACCGGCGTCGCGGGGGCGAGCGGTAGCGTCCAGCGGCGCGACGGCCGCCGACGGCGTCTCGCCGAGCGCGGCGAGGTACCCGTCGCGGTTGCGGACGACCTCGGCGACCGAGTCCCCGCCGAACTTGCGCAGGGCCTCGCCCGCGAGCACGAGCGCGACCATCGTCTCCGCGACGACGCCCATCGCGGGCACCGCCGTGACGTCGGTGCGCTCCTTGAACGACACGGTCTCCTCCTTCGAGGCCGTGTCGACCGTCTTCAGCACCGGCCGGTTGAGCGTCGCGAGCGGCTTCATCACGGCACGCGCGACGAGTAGCGCGCCCGTCGAGATCCCGCCCTCGACACCCCCCGCGCGCGCGGTCGTGCGCACGTACCCGCCCGAGGCCGCGGCGTGAGAGGCGGAGGCGGCATCGTAGGAGACCGCGTCGTGAGCGAGCGAGCCGCGGCGCCGCGCGACCGCGGATGCGTCGCCGAGCTCGACGCCCTTCACGGCCTGGATGCTCATCAGCGCCTGCGCGAGCAGGCCGTCGAGCTTGCGGTCCCAGTGCACGTGGCTGCCGAGCCCGACCGGCACCCCGTATGCGAGCACCTCGGCGACGCCACCGAGCGAGTCACCGACCTTCGCCGCGGCCTTGATCTCGGCGACCATCGCCTCGGCGGCCACCGGGTCGTAGCAGCGCACGTCCGAGGCGTCGACGGCCTCGAGGTCGGCGGGCCCGGGCCGCTCTCCCTCCGGCGCCTCGGCGGCACCGATCGCGACGACGTGGCTCACGATCGCGACGCCGATCCGGGCGAGCAGCGCCTTCGCGAGCGATCCGGCCGCGACGCGCGCCGCGGTCTCGCGCGCCGACGCGCGCTCGAGCACGTCGCGCGCGTCGGCGAAGCCGTACTTCAGCATCCCCGCGAGGTCCGCGTGACCGGGTCGGGGCGTCGTGAGCACCTTCGACGGCGCGCCCGGCGCGGCCGACATCTCCTGCTCCCACTTCGGCCACTCGGTGTTCGCGATCTCGATCGCGACCGGCGACCCGAGGGTCCGGCCGTGCCGCACGCCGCCGACGAGGGTGACCTCGTCACGCTCGAAGCGCATCCGCGGGCCCCGGCCGAACCCGAGGCGACGCCGTGCGAGCTCGCCCGCGATCTCCTCGGTCGTGACCGCGAGCCCCGCCGGCAGGCCCTCGACGACCACGACGAGCGCGCGACCGTGCGACTCGCCGGCGGTGAGGAAGCGGAGCATCACCGGCAATCTACCTGGCGACGACGCGCCGCTCGCCCGGGAGGCGAGGCGCCCGGGCCCCGCCGCCGTCCCCGCGCGCCGGGGCTCAGCGGCTCACTTCTTCGCGGACTCGAAGTACGGGTTCGTGCCGGCGTCGTGGGCCGTCACGTCGACGACGTCGGTGATGCCCGGGACCGCGTCCTTGATCGCGACGGAGATGCCCTGGCTGAGCGTGACCTGCGCGAGCCCGCAACCCTGACAGCCGCCGCCGAGCCTCAGGTACGCCACGCCCTCCTCGACCGCGACGAGGTCCGCACGACCGCCGTGCGCGGCGATCTGCGGGTTCACGACGTCCTCGAGCACCGCGACGACCGCCTGCGCGAGCGGGCTCGACAGGTCGGTCTCGCGGCGCGCCGCCGCGAGCGGCGCGGCGGGTGGGCTGTTGGGGTTCACGATCACGAGGCCCGGTCCCCCGCCCTGGTCGGCGACGTCGAGCGTCGCCCCCGAGACCTTCGCGATGCTCGGCGCGGTCACGACGACGGCGAGCTCGTCGTGGTGGTGCACCGCGTCGCCCGCCCCCGCGTCGGCCGCGGCCTCGAACCACATGTCGTAGGTGTACGCGCCGTCCGCCTCGCCGCTCACCTCGAGGTAGAGCGCGAGCCGCTCGGCGCCCGCCTCGCCCGCGCGCGCCTCGAGGACGAACGTCCTCGCGGCGTCGGTGATCTGGAGCACCGGACGCACGTCGGACACACCGCCATCATCGATCGCCATCACGCCATGGTACGGCTCCGAGCGCCCGGGGCGTCCCGTGCAGGGTCGCGGCGCCGGCGGCGCAATGATGGCGGTGTGCCGCGCGTGCTCCTGATCCTGCCGACCTCGACGTACCGCGCGTCCGCGTTCCTCGACGCGGCGAGCAGGCTCGGCGTCGACGTGGTCACGGGCTCCGACCAGCCCCAGACCCTCGCGCACCTCATGGGCGACCACTTCGTCGAGCTCGACCTCGACGACCCGCCCGCAGCGGCCCGCACGATCGAGCTGCTCGCGGGCCGTCTGCCCCTCGACGCCGTCGTCGCGGTCGACGACGTCGGCGGCCTCGTGGCAGCGCTCGCCTCGGAGCGGCTCGGTCTCCGCCACAACCCACCGGCCGCGATCGCGGTGACCCGGGACAAGCGTGCGATGCGCGCGCTCGTCGACGCCGGCGGGCTGGAGCAGCCCGCGTGGCGCGCCGTCGGCGGCGCGGGCGGCGGCGGCGGCGAGGCGGACCTCGTCGCGGCAGCGGCCGCCGAGCTCGGCTTCCCCGCCGTCGTGAAGCCGTGCTCGCTGTCGGGGAGCCGTGGCGTCATTCGCGTCGATTCGCACGCGCAGGCGGCCGCCGCCGCGGCGCGCGTGCGGTCGATCCTCACGGACGCGGGCGGCTCGCCGGACGAGCCCCTGCTCGTCGAGGAGTTCGTCCCGGGCGCCGAGGTCGCGCTCGAGGGCCTCGTGCGCGACGGCACGCTCGAGGTCCTCGCGGTCTTCGACAAGCCGGACCCCCTCGACGGTCCGTTCTTCGAGGAGACGATCTACGTCACCCCGTCGCGCCTGCCGGCGGCCGCCGCCGGGTCGGTCCACCGCCTCGTCGCCGCCGCAGTCGACGCGATCGGCCTGCGCGAGGGGCCGGTGCACGCCGAGGTGCGGCTCGCCGCCGGCGGCCGCGGCCCGGTGCTCCTCGAGGTCGCCGCCCGCACGATCGGGGGAAACTGCGCGCGGGCGCTCCGCTTCTCTACCGGCGCCCCGCTGGAGGAGCTCGTCCTCGCGCAGTACCTCGGCGCGGGCGGGCCGGTGGTCCGGGAGCGGGCCGCGTCCGGCGTCATGATGATCCCGATCCCCCGCTCGGGTCGGCTCGTCGAGGTGCGCGGCCTCGAGCGCGCGCGCGCCGTCGACCACGTGACGGGCGTCGAGATCGCGATCCCGCGCGGCAGGCGCGTCGACGCGCTTCCCGAGGGCGACCGGTACCTCGGGTTCGTGTTCGCCCGCGCCGACACGCCCGAGGTGGTCGAGCAGGCACTTCGTGACGCCCACGGCGCGCTCGAGGTCGAGATCGCGGTTGCGTGAGCCGCATGGTCGCTAGCGTCGGAGCCGTGCGGCTGCTGCTCGTGTCGACGTACGAGCTCGGCCAGCAGCCGCTCGGGATCGCCGGTCCGGGCGCGCTGCTCGCGGCGGCGGGCCACGAGGTGCGCGGACGCGACCTCTCGGTCGACGCGCTCGACCCCGCCGACCTCGAGTGGGCGGACGCGCTCGTCTGCTCGGTGCCGATGCACACCGCGCTCCGCCTCGCGCTCGCGACGCTCGCGACCGTGCGCGCGCGCCGGCCGGACCTGCCGGTCGCGCTGCACGGCCTGTACGCGCCCGTGGGCGCGGCGGCGCTCCGCGACGGCGACCTCGCGGCCGCGGGCGAGAGCGACGGCGCGCTGCTCGACTGGGCGGGGTC
>DAHUXW010000133.1 GCA_027306925.1 Acidimicrobiaceae bacterium
CGCAGCAGCTGCGCGCCGGCGGCCTCAGGCGCCCGCGGCGCGCCGCCGGTTCACGCGCTCGAGCCCTGCCCCGTGCGCGGGGCGAACAGCTCCGCGGCGTTTCCTCGCAGGATCGCCTCCTCGTCGGCGGGTGCGAGCCCGAGCGCGGTCACGTCCCCGACCGGGTCGTCGCTCCCCATGTCGAAGGGATAGTCGGAGCCGAGCAGGACGTGCGACGCGCCGACGGCAGCGACGAGCGACGCGAGGAGCGCCCGGTCGTGGGTCACCGTGTCGAAGTGGAGCTGCCCGAAGGACCACCGGGGCGAGCGCGCGAGCCGCGCTCGGCTCTCGGGACGCACCGCGTGCGCGCGCTCGAGGCGCCCGACCACGCCGGGAAGGGCTCCCCCGCCGTGCGCGAGCAGCACGCGAAGCCCTGGGTGCCGTTCGAACGTCCCGGCCATGACGAGGTGCGCGCCCGCGATCGCGGTCTCGACCGGGTTCGCTACGGCGTTCCACAGGTAGTACTCGTCGAAGACGTCGATGCCGAGCCCGTGGGTGCCGGGGTGGACGAAGACCGTCGCGCCGAGCGAGTCGGCGGCGGCGAAGAACGGCTCGAGCTTCGGGTCCCCGAGCCACATTCCGGCGGCGCTCGGTGTCACCTCCGCGCCGACGAGCCCGAGCGCGACGGCCTCGCCGAGCACCTCGGCCGCGAGCTCGGCGTCGACCATCGGGACCGAGCCGAACGCCTGGATCTCTCCCGGGTGTGCCGCGACCGCGCGGGCGAGCGCTTCGTTCTGCACCCGGCAGACGTCGGCCGCCGCTGCCGGCTCCATCGTGAGGGGAAGGGTCGACACCCACGGGGAGACGACGAGGCGTCCGACGCCACGCGAGCGCGATCCCTCGAGCACGACCTCGAGCCGGGAGAGCTCGCGCACGATCGACCGCATCGGACGGCCGCCGAGCT
Organism: Acidimicrobiaceae bacterium; assembly: GCA_027306925.1. Lineage (GTDB taxonomy): Bacteria > Actinomycetota > Acidimicrobiia > Acidimicrobiales > Bog-793 > JAJZBW01. Next base: position 944 of record DAHUXW010000133.1, read on the forward strand.
CGACCGAGACCTGCCGGCCGTCGTGGTCGCGCGCCACGGTCGGCCGCCACCTCTCGGACCCGCCCGGCCCCGCGAGGAGCGACTCGACGGTGACGTGCACGTGCACGTCCGTGGCCCCGTGCGGGACGGTGGGTGTCGCGGCGCTCATCGGCTCGTCCTTTGTCTCGTTGTCACGACGCGTGCGGCGCGACGGTCATCCGACGACCGGGAGCAGGAGGTGGCCCGCGAGGCGAGCACCGCCGTGGACGGTGACGCTGCCCGCGAACGTCTCCTCGTCCCGGTCCCCCGGGTCGTCGTGCACGCACCGCCCGGATCCGTTCATCACCTCGACGGCGACCCCGCGGGCGCTTTCGGGCTCGACGCGCTGGTAGTCGCGCCCACGCACCGTGAGCCCGATGCGGTAGCCGACGGGCACGACGATCGACGTGGGCCAGAGCTCGACGTCGACCGCGTACACCTCCCCCGGGACGACCGCCGACGCGACGTCGTGACCATGGTACGGACGCCACGGGAGGCTCGCCGCGTCGTCGAGCGCTCGGTGCGAGAGCCGGAGCCAGCCCTGCGCGACCGGCGCGCCGTGGTCCTGCGCGCCGCGGAACACGACCTCGCCCATGCTCGGGTCGAACAGGCGAAGCACGAGGAACAGGTCCGCGTCACGTGCGGTGGTCGACACGTGAAGGCGCGCCGCGACCGGTCCGGTGACCTCGACCGACCGATCGGCCGGCGGCGCGAGGAGCGTGATCCCGGGACCGAGCGCGTCGTAGGTCGCGCTCGCGGGCTCCTGCGGAGGAGCGTCGCAGAGCGCTCGCGCGCTCGGGTCGAGGTACGACTTCGTCCAACTCGTGCGCTCGAGCGGCCACGCGTCTTCGCGGCGCGTCGTGAACGTGTCGACGTGGCGCACCTGCAGCTGCACGCGCCACCCGACGCCGAAGCGCTCCGGGTCCTCGCCCTCGTGCGGGTCGTCACGAAGGAAGCGGTCGAAGAAGCGCCGCTGGAGCTCCACGCCGTAGTCGGTCGAGAACTCCTCGAAGTGGCTCCCGCCGTGGACCTCGAGCCACTTGTGGCGCGACGCGGCCCGCAGGAACCCTTCGAAGTTCCCGCGCGAGTGCAGGCCGGCACCGCCCCAGTTCGCGCAGGAGAGGAGCGGCACCTCGACCTTCGACCAGTCGGGGGTGCGACTGCGGTGGTACTCGTCGTCGAAGCGGTGGGCGCGCAGCTCGGCGACGAGGTCGACGCGCCGGCGCGCGAGCTCGGCGTCGTCGAGGGTCTGGGGGCCCGCGACCGTCTCGCCGGTCACGTCGCTGCGCGGCCCGCGCTCGCCGACGCCGTGCTGGACGGGCAGCACGCGGCGCTCGTACCACGAGGCCCAGAACGACGAGAGGATGCCGCCGTGACGCGTGAGGTCACGGTAGAAGTCCGCGCCGCCCTCCCACGGGCAGATCGCGGCGAGGTGCGGCGGCTGCAGCGCCGCGACCAGCCACTGGTTGATCGCGAGGTAGGAGACGCCGAGGAGCCCGACCCGCCCGTTGCTCCAGGGCGCGGCGCCCGCCCACTCGACGCACTCGTAGAGGTCGCGGGTCTCCCGCGGCGAGAGCGGGTCGAGGAGCCCTTCGGAGCGGCCCGCGCCGCGGGTGTCGACGCGCACGCAGGCGTAGCCGTGCGGGACGAACCGCTCGGGGTCGGGCATCTCCCAGCACTGGTAGCGGTTGCTCGAGCGCTCGAGGATCTCGGGGTGCGCCCCGACGAGCTCCGCCCACGCGTCGCGCCGGCCGCTCTGGTACGAGAGGCCCTTCGCGTACGGGCCCGAGCTGAGCAGCACCGGGTACGCGCCTGCACCCACGGGGCGGAAGACGTCGCCGCGCAGCGTCACGCCGTCGTCCATCACGATCGGCACGTCGATCTCCACGACCATCTCGCGTCGCGCGACCGCGCCCTCCAGCTGCTCTGTCATGCGCGCCATCCCGATGTCGCCGGCGGTCCGGTGGTCCACGGACGGTCCGGCCCCGGGGGGAGCCCAGGGGCCGGACCGTCCAATCGGTGCGCCAGGGGCGCGAGGTGCGTCAGCCCACCATCTTCGCCGCGGCGGCGCAGTACTTGCCGTCGTAGACCTGGGCGAACGTCGGCACCCGGGTGATCGACTTCTGCGCGAGGAGCAGGCGTGAGGTGAAGGCGATCGACGCCGGCGACACCGCGCACGACGTGTTCCACAGCCCGATCGACCGGTCGAAATTGATCGCCGTCGTGACGGCCCCTCGGGTCTCCGAGGTGTTCTTGATCGCGAGGTCGACGAACTTCGCGTTGTTCTTCGGGTTCGCCATCCACTGGTCCGCCATCATGAGCGCGGCGATCGCGTGCTCGACGACGAGCGGGTGCGTGCGCGCGTAGCCGTCACGCACGTTCAGCGATCCGTACCAGTAGTTCGGCAGCGTCTTGTACTCGTCGTCGAGGACGTGCGCGCCCTTGATCTGGTGGAGCACGGTGTACGCGTCGTCCGCGTGGAACACGGCGGCCTGGATGCGTCCCGTCGCGAGCGCGGGGACGAACTCTGCCCGCGTCATCGTGATCTCGTTCACCTGGCTCGGGTTCACACCACCCGCGGTGAGGCAGGCGTTCATCGTCGTCTGCGAGAAGCCGCCCGCGCCGGTCGAGCCGACGTCCTGCCCGACGAGCTGCTTGATCGCCGAGATCTTCGGGCCGCCGATGCAGACGAGGTCGAGCTTCTGGTAGGTGACCCAGACCGCGTGGATCGGGGCGCCCTGTGCCGACGCCTCGATGCTGTCCGAGCCTCCCGCCATCCCGATCGTGATGCTGTTAGCGGTCGTGCCGAGCTCGCTCTGCAACCCGTTGGGCATGTAGTCGATCTTCACGTTCAGGTGCTCGCGTGCGAAGTACCCGAGCTCACGCGCGATGAACACGGCCTGCTGCGGCACCTCGGGCGGGCTCAGCGGCTCGCCGATCGTCACGGTCGTCGTCGTCGCGTGGTGGACGGCGCGTGCCGGGCTGCTCGCGGCGGCGATGCCGGCGGCGGGACCCGCGACCACCATCGGGACAGCCACCACGAGCGCGACGCGGGCGAATCGCCCACGGCGGTGTCGTGGCGCGGCAAGTGCAGTGTGACCCATGGACCAACCCCCAAGTCGAAGATGTCTCCGCAGTGCGACCTGCGCGACTGCCAGACCTCATGGGTCTGACCTCTTTCCACAGTACCGGCACAGACCGCGACTGTCCAGCTCCGGGGCTCGACGCGGCCCCGGTGACCCCGCCGGGTGCCGCCCCCCGCTCAAACGCGCCGCTGGTCCTGCCGTTGGGCGACGGAGAGAGCTGACGCGGCGAGCGTGCTCATCTCCCCGGGGGTGCCGATGGAGGGCGGAGGCGGGGTTCACGCGGTCGTGCGCGCTGCGTGCGACCCGGGACAGGTGATGCAGCGGATCGTCGAGCAGGCCGTCGCGCTCGTCCCGGGCGCGGACGGGGCCGCGGTCGAGCTGCTTCTCGAGGGCAAGCTCTTCTACGTGTGCGCGGCGGGCTCGCTCGCCGACTACGTGGGCACGCGACTCGACCCCTCGAAGAGCCTGTCCGGGCTCGCCGTGCGCACCGGGTCCACCCAGCGATGCGACGACAGCGAGCGCGACGCTCGCGTCGACCGCGACGCGTGCCGCCGGGTGGGGAGCACCTCCATGATCTGCGTGCCGCTGTGCCGCGACGACGAGCCGGTCGGCGTGCTCAAGGTGAGCTCGACCCGGCCACAGGCGTTCGTCGCGCGCGACGTGACGATGCTCGGCCGCCTCGCGCGCTTCGTCACGACGACCATCACGAGCGCTCGCGAGCTCAGCGCGGTCGCGGAGGACCTCTTTCGCGACCCGGTCGCCGGGAGCCGCGCCCGGGTCGACGAGCGCGGGATGTCGACCTTCGTCGCGAACGTGATCCATCCCGGGGTCGCGGAGGGCATCGCGAGCGGCGCGCGGATCCGTGCGGTGCTCCGCAGCCACTGCCTCGCCGCCGTGCTCCAGCCGATCATCGACCTGCGGACGGGCTTTCTCGCGGGGGCCGAGGCGCTCGCACGGTTCCCGGTCGAGCCCGTGCAGGCGCCCGACGTGTGGTTCGCAGCGGCGCGACGGGCGAACCTCGGCGTCGAGCTGCAGCTCGAGGCCGTCCGCCGTGCGATCGAGGCCGCGGACGCGCTGCCCGCCGACGCGTTCCTCGCGGTCAACGTCGACGCGGACGCGATGTCGTGCGCGGACCTGCCCGCGCTGCTCGCGACGGCGGAACCCCGGTCGCTCGTCCTCGAGCTGACCGAGCACGTCGCGATCGGCGACTACCCCGAGCTCCGTCGCGTCATCGCGCGGCTGCGCGACGACGGCGCACGCGTCGCGATCGACGACACCGGCGCCGGGTACTCGAGCCTCGCGCACATCGTGAAGCTCGCACCCGAGTTCATCAAGCTCGACATCGAGCTCGTGCGCGGCGTGGACGTCGACCCGATCCGGCGGAGCCTCGTCACGGCCGTCGTCACCTTCGCCCGCGAGACCGGGGCGAAGGTCGTCGCGGAAGGGATCGAGACCGAGACCGAGCACCAGGTGCTGGCCGATCTCGCCGTCGACTACGGCCAAGGCTACTTCCTCGCGCGACCGATGCCGCCGGAGGCGCTCCGGGCCTGGACGGGGGCGGAGCGTCTCGAGCCGCTCGCGACCGACGCCTGACCCGCCGGCCCGCGCGGCGCGAGCCGGTGCCGGCGACCGGGACTAGCCTCGCGGACATCCTTGATGGGCTTGCCGCCGGGCTCGCGCCCGCGCTCGCCCCGTGTGCCCGCCCTCGTGGTGGCTGGGACAAACCTCGAAGGCCCTGGTCAGGACTTCGTCCCCAGGCGGCTCCAGAACGCGGAAGCCGGGATCTCGGAACGTCTGACCCGATGACCGAGAACGTCGCTGGCGGCGCGCGGCGTTCTCGCAGGTCAGCTCCTTCGTGGCGGAACGAGCTGCCTGAGAGTCACACCTTCGCGCTAGGTTCTGCCCCACCTGAACGCTCGTGGAGGAGGTTGCAGGTGGAAGAGACGCGCGCGTCCCTCGCGCCCCCCATCCGGGCGATGCTCGCGCTGCCGAACCGGAACGGTCCCTTTGGCATGCCCCAGGTCGCCGCCTGGCAGGCGGTCGTCGATGGCCGCCACCGCCACGTGTGGATGTTCCGGGTGCCGAAGGCCCCCCTCGAAGTGATCGTGCCGGAGGGCTTCGACCTCTGCATCGAGATCGCGAACTCGGGCGTTACCAGCTCCTACTGGCTGCACCCGGACGGCGAGAGCGCGCTGCTCGTCGAGGTCATGGAGGAAGGCACAAGGATCCTCGCGAGCACCTCGGCCAAGCCCGTGCTCGAGGCGCTGACCGATGGGATCGTCGCCCGCCTGGACCAGCTGCTCGCCGAGGATGCAGTGGAGCCGAAGCAGGACGTGGTGCTGTGGCGGCTTGATCCGCAAAGCGGCCCCGAGCACACGGCTCGGCGCTTCGCTCCGACGAAGTTCGCCGAGATCCAGGCAAACTACCCCGACCCCACGAGGCCGCTGCTCGCCCGTCTCATAGCACTCGAGGAGCCTGAGGAGCGCGGCCGGCTCGTCGTCTTCCATGGGCCTCCGGGCACCGGCAAGACCCGCGCGATCCGGGCACTCGCCGACGCGTGGTCGTCCTGGTGCGACCTTCACGTCGTCACGGACCCGGCGCGCCTGTTCGCGGACCCCTCCTACCTGTCGCGCGTCGTCTTCCAGGTCGCCGACAACGCGGGAGACGACGGGTCGCGGTGGAAGCTCGTCGTCTGCGAGGACGCGGACGAGTACATCTGTGCCGGCGCGTGGCGTGCGGGCGAGTCGCTGGGACACCTGTTGAACGTCACCGACGGGCTGCTCGCCGAGGGGACGCGTCTTCTCGTGCTGCTCACGACGAACAAGGAGCGGCGCGAGCTCGACCCGGCACTGCTCCGACCCGGACGGGCACTCGCGGTCGTGCCCTTCCGCCTCTTCAGCCGATCCGAGGCGGCCGCATGGCTCGGCGACGGTAGCGAGGTCCTCTCCGAGCTCGCCCTTGCCGAGCTGTACGAGCGGCGCGCCGCCTTCGAGCAGATCAGCGCGGACGAAGCGCCGCTGCGAACCGGGGCCTACCTATGAGCGCGACCCTGCACTTCGGCCTGGAGCCCTTCGACCGGGCGCTCGACGACATCCGCCGCTACTGCGGGCTCCCCTGGTCGGGCGGCCCCCCGGAGGTCTTCGCTTACCACTACTTCGACGCGCTTCCCGAGCGCCGGGAGGACGACGAGGTGCGCCCCGTCGACGTGCTCGCCGCAGGGGCCCTGCATCCCGGGCTGACGAAGGCCGACCTCACCTACTTCGTCGAGGCCCGCCACCAGCTCCGTGAGGAGCTCGCTGCGCTCCCGCCGGGCGTCGACCTCGGCGACGCACCTCGTGAGGTCGTCAACCGGGTGCGCACCCTCGGTGAGCGCGTCCAGCCGGTCTGCGGACTGTCGCTCCTCTCGAAGGTGCTCCACCACAAGCGCCCACGGCTCGTTCCCATGCTCGACCGGGCCCTCACCGACACCTATCGGCGCTTCAGCGGTGAGCGTGGCGCGAAGGCGTGGCGCCCCTGCGTTGGCCTGCTGCAGCGCGACCTCGCCATCGAGGAGAACCGGAAGGCGCTCTTTGAGATCCAGAGGACGCTCGCGTCGGAGCTCGGCGCGACGCCGCCGAGCGAGCTTCGCCTCGCGGACATCGCCATCTGGAT
>DAHUXW010000130.1 GCA_027306925.1 Acidimicrobiaceae bacterium
GAGGCCGCGCACGCCGCGGCGACCGGCTGGGACGGCGTGTGGGTCGCGGACCACTTCATGCCCTCCGCCGAGCCGGTCGACCAGCCGATGCTCGAGTGCTGGAGCGTCCTCGCTGCGCTCGCCGTGACCGTGCCCGGGATCCGCCTCGGTTCGCTCGTGACGGGCAACACCTACCGGCACCCCGCGGTGCTCGCGAACGCGGCTGCGACGGTCGACCAGCTGAGCGGGGGTCGCGTCGTGCTCGGGCTCGGCGCCGGCTGGCAGCAGAACGAGCACGCCGCCTACGGCCTCGACCTCCACGAGGCGGCCGAGCGGCTCTCGCGCCTCGACGAGGCGTGCGCGGTCCTCCGGCTCCTGTTCGACGAGTCACGGGCGAGCTTCGCGGGCAGGTACTTCACGCTCGTCGACGCCCCGATGGAGCCGAAGCCGGCGCAGGCGCACCTCCCGCTGCTGATCGGCGGCGGTGGCGAGCGCGTCACCCTGCGGATCGCGGCGAGATGGGCCGACGAGTGGAACGTCTGGGGAACGCCCGAGGTCCTCGCGGCCAAGGGCGCGGTCCTCGACCGGCACTGCGCGCAGGTCGGCCGGGACCCGGGTGCGATCGGGCGGTGCGCCCAGGTGCTCGTCGACCTCGACGGGTCCGCCGCGGGCCGCGAGAGCCGGGTCCCGACCGTGAGCGGGAGCGTCGCGGAGCTCCAGGACCTGCTCGGCCGCTACGTGGAGGCGGGTGTCGGCGAGTTCGTGCTGCCGGACTGGAACCTCGGGACCGGCGCGCGCCGCCTCGACGCGATCGACCGCTTCCTCGCGGAGGTCGCAGCGCCGTTCCGCCCGGCGGAGGCACGGGCTCCCGGCCCCCGGTGAGCCGCGCGCGGGTGCGCGAAGAAGTCCCTAAACCCCGGGCGCGCGCCGGTCGTTAGCCGCCATGGTTGTCGGCGACGGACTGCCGAGCCGTAGGGAACGGAGGCGGAGCCTCGATGAGCATCTCGTCCATCTCGGGTGTGTGGCGCACTTCCACGCCCACCGCCCCGCCACCAATCCCAACGGCCGCGCCGGCCCGAGATTCCAGCGCGAAGGGCGGCGCGACCATCTCGAGCAGCGTCCTCAGCTCGCTCACCCCGAGCGACCGCAGCCTCATCGCCGCGGCGACGGGCGTCGTGATCTCCCCGGACGGAACCGTCGTCGTCGGCGCCGGCTACGTCGGGAGCGGCGGCGCCGCGGACCAGTTCGTCTCCGTCATCACGGCCGCGCGCCAGCTCGGCCAGGTCCAAGGCCGCATCACGCCGGCCGAGCTCGCGAGCCTGTTCCCCCCGTACACGACGACAGGACCGACCGCGACCGTCGACCCGTCGCACGTCGCGAAGGCCGCGAGCTACCTGTCGGCCGCGCCCGGTGATGCGGCCACCGGTGGAACGCTCGACGCACGCAGCTAGCGATACGGCAGCGGTGCTCAGCCGGTGAACGTCTCGAGCGCGGCCACGAACTGCGGCTCGTCCTGGAACATGCTCGCGTAGCCCGCGCCCGGCAGCAGCAGGTCGTGCGCGTGACGAAGGCCGGCGATCAGCACGACGTCGTTCGCCGGCGGGAACACCTCGTCGAGCGAGCCCACGACGACGAGCGTCGGCGCCGTCAGCGCGGAGAGGCCGGCGGCGAGCGCGGCGTCGGACCACGCGCTCGCCTGGATCGCAGCCTGCTCGTGGACCGCGGCGGCGACGAGGTCGTCACGCGGCACCTTCGCGACGCTCCCGAGCCAGCCGTCGATCGCGGCGGTGAGCGTCGGCGGGAACATGAGCGGCGCGAGCTGCACGTCCGTGTCCGTGCTCGATGCCATCGCCGCAGCCACCGACGCGCTCGGGCGCGTCGCCGCGGGGCCACCCGCCGCGCTGTCGACGAGGACGAGCCGGCCCGCGAGCCCCGGATGGCGCTCCGCGAGAGCGAGCGCGACCTGGCCGCCCAGGCCCCAGCCGAGCACGGTCGGGGACGCGAGCCCGAGCGCCGCGGACAGGCCGGCGGCGAGGTCCGCGACCGCCGCGACGCTCGTCGCCGACGGGTCGGGCCCCGAGAACCCCGTGCCCGGGTAGTCGAACACGGTGACGGTGTAGTGCTGGGCGAGGTCGCTCAAGAGGCGCGGGTCCCACCAGGTGAGCGTCGCGTGCTCGCCTTCGACGAGGAGCAGGTCGGGGCCGGACCCGAACTGGCGGAACGCGATCTCGACGGCGCCGCGCGGCGGGACGGGCACGCCCGCGGCGGCCGAAGGCGGCGAAAGCGCCCCGTCGCGCACCGCGACGACCGGGACCCTGCGCACCGCGCCGAGCGCCCCGAACGAGCCGCCGGCGCGTGTCCCGCTCACCGGGACCGCGCTCGGGAGCGTCGTCGTCGTCGGTGCCGTCGTCGAGGTCGTGGCCGGCGTCGTCGAGGTCGACGTGGACGTCGTGGTCGAGGTGGACGTCCTACCGGGCCCCGTGGTGCCCGGAGCAGAGCTCGCGGTCGCCGGGGGCGTGCCCGACGAGCCGCCGCACGCGGCGAGGAGCGCGCCGCCCGCGACGAGCGCCGAGGCGACCCAGACGCCGCCACGCGTGCGCGCTCGGTTCCGGCCGCCGGCCGCGGCGGTGTCCACGGGTGGGTGCGACCGTCAGCGGTCGCGGCGCATCGCGCCTCGGGCGAGCGAGGTCGCGAATCCGACGAGCGCCGAGCTCCGGTGCGCCTCGGCGAGCACGTCGTCGAGCGCCTCGACGAACCGGTCGACCTCGTCCTGGCCCGCGACGAGGGGCGGCAGGAGCTTCACGACGTTCATCGCATCACCCGCGACCTGCGTGAGGATCCGGTGCCGCTGGAAGAGCGGGCCGACGATGAGCTGTGAGAAGAGCCCGCGGTGCGCGAGCTCGAGCAGCCGGTACCGCGACCGGACGCCGAGCGACCTCGGCTCGCCGAACACGAGGCCGATCATGAGGCCCTCGCCCCGCACGAGGTGGAAGAGCTCGTACTTCTCGACGAGCGGCGTGAGGCCCTTCGCGAACGCCTCGCCGGTCACACGCGCCCGGGAGACGAGGTCCTCGTCGTCGATGGTCTGGAGCGTCGCGAGCCCCGCGACCATCGCGAGCGTGTTGTTCTTGAACGTCGACGAGTGGACGAGCGCCCGCTCCATGGACGAGTACACCTTGTCCGACACCGCGGTCGAGCAGATCATCGCCCCGACCGGGACGTAGCCACCCGAGAGCGCCTTCGACGTCGTCACGATGTCGGGAACGAGCCCCCAGTGCTCGTGGGCCCACAGCCTCCCGGTCCGGCCGAGACCGGTCTGGACCTCGTCGACGACGAGCAGCGTCCCGTAGCGGTGGCAGAGCTCCTGGACCGCGTCCCAGTACTCCCGGGGCGCTACGTGGACTCCCTTGCCCTGGATCGGCTCGACGACGAACGCGGCGACGTCCCGCTTCGCGAGCGCGCGCTCGAGCGCTCCCGCGTCGCCGAACGGCACCTCGTCGAAGCCCGGGAGGAACGGGCCGAAGCCCTTCTTGAACTCCTTGCCCCCGTTGAGCGAGAGCGCGCCGTACGTGAGCCCGTGGAACGCGTGGTCGCAGTGGAGCACGCGGCCCCTCCGGGTCGCGTAGCGGGCGAACTTGACCGCCGCCTCGACCGACTCGGCACCGGAGTTCGTGAAGAAGACGCGGCCCATCCTCGGGTGCGAGCGGCGCAGGAGCTGCTCGGCGAGGAGCCCCGCGAGCAGGGGCGTGTCCATCTGGACGAGGCTCGCGAGGTCCGCGTCGAGCGCGTCGTGAAGCGCCGCCTTCAGCGCCGGGTGGCTGCGGCCGAGCGCGAACACGCCGAAGCCGGCGAGGAAGTCGAGGTAGCTGCGACCCGAGTCGTCGTAGAGGTAGCAGCCCTCCGCCCGCACGTAGCGCCGGTCGAAGCCGATCGTGCGGAGGACCCGCACGAGCTGGGGGTTCACGTGCTCGCCGTAGAGCGCGACGCCGTCCGCGCCGCGCGTGTCGAGCAGCGTCCGCAGGTCGAAGCTCAACGGGTCGCCCCGGTCGCGGTCATCGCCGAGATCCTACCGGCGCCGCGCGTCGCGTCCCAGCAGGCCCGCGGTGCCCGCCGGTGTCGCCGCGGCTCGATAGTGTCGCCCGCGATGACCGCGACATCGGATGACACGTTCTGTTTCGTTCACGCCGCGGACCTGCACCTCGACACGCCGTTCGCCGGCGTGCACGAGGCCGCGCCCGAGGTCGCGGCCGCGTTGCGCGAGGCGTCGCTCGACGCGTTCGACTCGATCGTCTCGCTCGCGCTCGCCCGCGGCGCCGCGTTCCTCGTCGTCGCGGGCGACGTCTACGACGGACCCGAGCGAGGGCTGCGCGCGCAGCTCCGCTTCCGCGACGGCCTCGCGCGCCTCGCCGGGGAGGGCATCCCGAGCTTCGTCGTCCACGGGAACCACGACCCGGTCACGACCGGCTGGTCCGCGGTCGCGTCGTGGCCCCCGGGGGTCACCGTCTTCGCTCCGGACGCGATCGCCGTCGTCCCGGTGCACCGGTCGGGCACGCAGATCGCGACGGTCCAGGGGATCAGCTACGCGACACGTGCGACGGCGGAGAACCTCTCGTTGCGCTTCGCGCGACCGGACGCGCCGGGCGTCCACGTCGGCGTGCTCCACTGCAACGTCGCGGGCGCCGCCGAGGGCTACGCGGACTACAGCCCGTGCACGCTCGACGACCTGCGCCGGGCGCGCCTCGACTACTGGGCGCTCGGCCACGTCCACCAGCAGCGGGTCCTCGCGCGAGGGCACGGACCGGGCGACCCGTGGGTCGTCTACGCCGGGAACAGCCAGGCGCGAAGCCCGCGCGCGAGCGAGCGCGGGCCGAAGGGGGCGGTCGTCGTCCACGTGCGCGCCGGGGCGGTCGAGCGCGTCGAGCCGGTCGCGTGCGACCGGGTGCGCTTCGCGTCGCTCGACTGCCCGATCGACGATCTGACGGGCCTGGACGAGCTCGAGGAGCGGCTCGTCGCGCTCGGCACGGGCGCGCTCGCCGCCGAGGACGGGCGGTCGCTCGTGCTCGGCGCACGGATCACGGGCCGCGGCCCGCTGCACCGCGACGTCGCGCGGCCGGGTTCGCTCGACGAGCTGCTTCGCCACCTGCGAGACGGCGCGCGCCGCGACGAGCCGTTCTGCTGGTGGGACCGGCTGACGGACGCGTCGGGGTCGGCGGTCGACCTCGACGAGGTGCGCGCCCGGGGCGACTTCTCCGCGGACCTCGTCGCGCTCGCCGAGGCGCTCGGGTCCGACGCAGGCACGCCCGGGCTCGTCGCGACCGAGATCGCGGCCTCGGTCCCGCGCGCGCTCGCGGGCGACGTCGCGTCGCTCGCCGGGGACCCAGGACGCTTCGCGTCGCTGCTCGACGCCGCGACGCTGCTCGCGCTCGACGAGCTCGCGGCGGGTGGGCCTTGAGGATCGCCGGCTGGCGCGTCGACGGCTACGGCGTGCTCGCCGACCACCGCGTCGACGCGCTGCCTCCCGGGCTCTCGGTCGTCCACGGACCGAACGAGGCGGGCAAGTCGACGCTGCTCGACTTCGTCCGCAACGTCCTGTTCGGCTTCCCCGACCGTCGCCACAGCCGGCCGGCCCGCGAGCCGCTGCGTGGCGGCCGGCACGGCGGCGCGCTGTTCCTCACGGACTCGGCGGGGCTCGGCTGGACGGTCGAGCGCCACGCGGGCGCGGACCTCGTGGTCACGGGGCCACACGGCGCGACCTCGGGGGCACCCGAGCTCGCGCGCCTGCTCGGCGGCGTCGACGCCTCGGTCTTCGCGAGCGTCTTCGCGTTCGACCTCGACGAGCTCGCGTCGCTCCGCTCGCTCGAGCGCGACGAGGTGCGCGACCTCGTGTTCTCCGCCGGAGTGCTCGGCGCCGGGCGCTCCGCGACGCGGGCACTGCGCGCGCTCGCGGACCGCCAGGCCGCCCTCGTCCGGCCCCGCCAGCAGGACGCGGTCGCGAACCGCCTCCGCCGCAGGATCGACCAGGTCGACGCCGATCTGCGCACGCTGAAGGCGGGAGCCGCCCACTACCCCGAGCGCGCCGAGAAGTGTGCGCGCCTTCGCGAGGGGGCGAGCGACGCGCTGCGCGACGCGGACGACATCCGCCGGCGGCGCGACGACCTCGTGCTCCTCGAGCGCTGCTGGCCCGTGTGGCTCGCGCTCGCCACAGCCGACCGTGACGCCGGGTTGACCGCGCCCCGCACGGCCCGGGACGGGGCCGTGCTCGCGCGCGCACCGGACATCGAGCGGCTCGCTCGCGACCGGTCGGGGCACGTGCAGCGCGTCTCCCGCGCGCGCGCGCTGCGCACGCGCGTCGAGCGCCTCGAGCGGGAGATCGGCGAGGCGCTCGGCGCGCTCGGTCCGGGCGTCGACGCCGAGCGGGTGCGCGCGGTGCCCGTGACCGACGAGGTGCGTGCCGAGGCCAAGCGCCTCGCGACCGACGAGGTCGGCCGCCGCGCCCGGACCACCTCGGCCCGCGAGGAGATCGAGGCCGCGACCGGCCGGCTCGCGGCCGCCCGGCGGGCCCACGAGGCGGCGACCGCCGAGGGCGATCCGGGGGCCCGCGCGGGCGAGCTCGAGCGGCGGGTGCGCACGCTCCGCGAGCTCGGCGACCTGGTCGGCGAGCGCGACCGGATCCTCGCGGAGCGCGCCGCATCCGAGCAGGCGTGGTTCCGCGCGCGAGTCGAGGCCGGTGGGCACCACGGCGGCCGCGGGCTGCAGCGCGCGGTCGCAGCCGCGCTCGTCCTGATCGCGGGCGCGACAGCCGCGGCCGCCGTGCCCGCCCACGGGCGGAGCACCGCGCTGGCAGCGACGCTCGTCGCCGTGGCCGTCGCGCTTCTCGCGCTCGCGGGCGTCGTCATCGCCGCGTCGCGGCGCCGTGACGCCGCGGCCGCAGCCGACGATCGGCCGCCCGACCCTCCGGCGGGGAGCGTCGACCCGGAGCGGCTCGGCGCGCGCATCGCCGAGCTCGCGGGCGACCTCGAGCTCGCGGCCGCGCCGAGCCCGGCGGAGGTCCTCGCCGCGTCGCGCCGCGCGGACATGAGCCTCGCGACGCGGCGCCGCCTCGACGAGCTCGAGGGCGCGATCGCGGACGCGCAGGCCGAAGTGGAGCGGGTGGCCGCTCGACTCGACGCCGAGCAGCGCGCCGCGGCCTGCGATGCCGACGAGGTCGCGACGCTCGCCGTCTCGTTCGGCCTCCCCCAGGGCCCTCTCGACGCCGCCACGCTCGACCGGGCGCTCGCGACCCTCGGCGAGGTCGCGCGCATGCGCCGTGAGCGCGACGCGCTTCGCGACGAGATCGCGCCGCTCACGCGCGAGATCGGCACGCACGAGGCGCAGGTCGACGCGCTCGCCGCGGAGCTCGAGTCGGCCGGGCCCGCCGACACCGCCCCACTGCCGGACGTCGAGCGCACGGCGCTCGTCGACGCGCTCGCCGCGGAGCTCGCGCGAGTCGCGGCGCGCGAGTCGCGGCGCGAGGCGCTCGCCCGCGACGCGGCCGAGGCGCGCGCGGAGCTCACGCGCTCGCGCGGGTCCGGCGACCACGCCGACGCGCTGCGCGCGGAGCTCGCGCTCGGCGAGCTCGCCACGTGGGCCACCGAGCGCGGCGAGCTCGACGCACGTCTCGCCGCCGCGGTCGACCGCCACGAGGCGCTCCTCACCTCCTGGCGCGACGCCGAGCGCGACCTCGAGGACCTCGGCCGCTCGGACGCGATCGCGGCGCTCGAGCTCGAGCGGGCGGGCCTCGCCGCGGAGCTCGAGTCCTCGCTCGAGGAGTACGTCGTCGCGGGCCTCGCCCGCCGCCTGCTCGACCAGACGCTGCGCCGCTACGAGCGGGAGCGCCAGCCCGCGGTCGTCGCGCGTGCCGCGGAGCTGTTCCGAACCGTGACGGCGGGACGCTACGTGGAGCTCGTCGCGCGCGCGGAGACCGCCGGCGGGCGCAGCCAGGGGATCAGCGCGATCGCCGAGTCCGGCGCCGTCGTCGACGCGGCCGCGCTCAGCCGCGGGACCGCAGAGCAGCTCTACCTGTGCCTCCGGCTCGCGCTCGCGTCGTCGTTCGCGAGCGGCGCGACGGCGCTGCCCGTCGTGCTAGACGACGTGCTCGTCAACTTCGACCCGGCGCGAGCCGCAGCCGTCGCACGTGCCGTCGCCGAGGTCGCCGCGACGCACCAGGTCATCGCGTTCACGTGCCACCCGCACATCGTCGAGCTGCTGCGAGCCGCCGCGCCCGACGCGCGGATCGTCGACCTCCCCCGCTCGGGGTGATCGCCCGCCGTCGCGGCCGATCCGCGCCGCTCAGCCGTCGGAGACGCGCGCCCCGTCCGCGTGCCACGCCGCGGTCGCGTCATCCCACCCCGTGACCACGACGACGAACAGGGCGAACGTCAGCACGTGCACGCTCGTGCACCACAGGCAGATCTTCTGGATCTCGAAGAGCTCCGCGTACACGAGGTAGAACACGAAGCCGATCCCGACGACGCTCGCGGCGAGGCGCGCGCCCGCGACGAGCCTCACGGGGGTCCTCCACGCCCAGGGGAGCGAGAGCGCGAGCATCGGGACGAAGTACACGAGACCGAGCACGGCGACCGGGATCCCGAACACCACGGACTCGCTGCTCGTCGTCACGGCTTCGCAGTTGATCGCCCCCGTCGCCGGGCACGCGAGCGTGATCCCCTTCGTGTAGTGCGCGAGCGTCAGGTAGACCGCGACGCCGACCCCCGCGAGGCTCAGCAGGCTCGTGACGACCGACCGCCACCCGACGGGCCCGGGGACCCGACCCCCGCGATCGCGGGCTCGCAGGCCCCTCGCACCGGCGAACGACGCGAGCGCCCCCGCATGGCCCACCCGCGGCGCACGGCGCGGGCGCGCGGGCGGGCGGGGCGGGGGGGCGGCGACCCGCGCCTGTCGGCCACGCTCGGACGTCTTCGGTTTCGACATCTCCGCGCGGTCAGCTCACCGGCTTCGCGGCGGCGAGGACCTTCGCGGCAGCGGCGACCCCGGTGCTCGCGCACACGGACGCGGGCTTGCCGCCGTCGAGCGAGCAGATGGCAGCCGAGATGTAGTTGGCCTGCGCGACGAAGATCTTCGCGTCGATCGCCTTGCCGACGGCCGAGGACGGGTTCCTGATCGCGGCCGCTATCGCCGATCGGCCCGGGCCGCCGTTGTTCAGGTAGCCGTACGGCGAGAAGATCTGGGCCATCGCGCTCGGGTCGCCCGACGAGACGTACTTGTTGCCGATGTCGAGGAACGGGATGCCCGCCGACGTCGCGGGGTTGAACGGGGCCGCCGGGGTCGTGCCCGAACCGTCGTACTTCGCGTAGAGCTTGTTCACGTACGCGGGCGGGTTCACGAGCGGGTTCTGGTTCCGGTCCTCCGACTCGTACGGGGTGAACGCGACGTACGGGCTCGTGTAGCTCGACTTGTAGAACGAGAACGTCGGGATGTCGCCGTCGGTCGTCGCCGACGACATGAGCCGCAGGTTGTGGAACGTCCCGAACCGGCCGAGGGCGGCGATCATGGACCAGCGCATGAGTGCGCAGTAGGGACAGAACTCGCCGCCGACGTAGACGAACTGCGGCTTGCTGCCGGAGGTGAGCGGGGGCTGCCCGCTCGCCACGGTGAACGCGGCCGACTGGCCGCCCGTGCCGACAGCGTCGAACGTCGAGGACGGGATCGTCGCGACGGTCGACACGAGCGACGCGGGGGCATACGTCGGGTTGCGACCGGACGCGCTGCCCGAGGACGTGCTCGGGCTCGAGCCGCCGGTCAGCTTCACGACGACGAGCACGACGACGAGCACGACGACCACCGCGACCGAGACCCACCCGATCGTGGACGATCCCTTCCGCCGGCTGCGCTCGTAGCGGCGCGCGGCGCCCGACTGCTTCGCGTTGCGCTGCGGTGGGGCCTGCCCGCCGAGCCGTCGGGCCCCCGGACCCGACGGTGCGGGCGGCG
Organism: Acidimicrobiaceae bacterium; assembly: GCA_027306925.1. Taxonomy (GTDB): domain Bacteria; phylum Actinomycetota; class Acidimicrobiia; order Acidimicrobiales; family Bog-793; genus JAJZBW01. The sequence continues at coordinate 9,967 of DAHUXW010000130.1, forward strand.
CACCGCCGCCCGGCCGCGCGCGCGCCCTGCTGTTCTTGCTCGCCATCGGCCCGGCTGCTCCCTTCACCATGCGACCCGGGGAGTCTACCGGCCCCGGCTGAGCAGCGGCTGAGGCACGCGTCAGGCGTCGCGACCTGCCGTCCGACGCCCGCGGCCGTGACGAGCGGGACCGCTCAGATGGCCGTGCAGAACGGGACCGGGTCGCAGTAGAGCATCGCGTCGAGGCGTCTCGCGGCTCCCGGCTCGAGCTCGGCGACGCGCCCCGCCCGTTGCAGGCTCGTCGCACGCGTGCCGCCCAGGTAGAGCGTCGCGAGCTCGCTCGCGTCGAGCGCGAGCTCGGGGCGGGACCCGGCGCGCGCGACCTCGACCGCGCCCGTCCGGTCCACCTCGACCGACCAGTGGGCCGCGTTCCACGGGCAGAGCTCGTCGCGCAGGTCGACGACGACGCGCCCGGGCGCGCCGTACCCGCGGCGCTCGAGCGCGGCGCGCGCGTCGACGAGGCGAAGCCACGCGCCGTCGCACGTGTCGACAGTCCGCAGCGCCCGGGGCTCGTCGAGCAGGTGACGCAGCGGCTCGTCGACCGGGCGCTCGCCGGTCCGCACCGCGTCCGTCAGGTCGATGCCGAGCAGGTAGGCGAAGAGTGCCGCGTACGCGGTGTCCGTGAGCGCGCAGCACTCGAGGACCGCGACCTCGCGCCGCTCCCCGGCGCCGAAGGCCGCGGCAGCGGCGCGCACCTCGTAGATCGCGTACCCGTCGACGTCCGGGCCCGCCGCGTACGCGGCGAGAAAGCGCGGGAGGTCGCCGTCACCCGCGGTCTCGGAGCCGAGCAGCTCCCGCCACGCGTCGCGACGGCGCGAGATCTCCCCGGGCCGGCGCCGGCGCGCGGCGTCGAAGACCGCGGGGAACGCCTCCGCCGCCTCCGCGACGTCCAGCAGCTCTACCGCGCCGGACGAGGCTCGCGCTCCCCCGAGCGCGCGGGCCTTTCCCCGGTCGACGAGGTACGTCGCGGTCGCGGTGGCCGCGCCCCAGCCGAAGCGGGCGTAGATGCCCGCCTCGCTGGCCCCGAGCACGGCGATCGCCTCGCCGCGCTCGCGCGTGTCGGCGAGCACCGAGCCCATGAGCGCGCTCAGGACCCCACGGCGTCGGTGCGTCGGCCGGACGGCCGCGTCGCTCAGGCAGGCCGCAGGAGCGGGGTCGAGACCGGGAAGCGTGATCTCGACGTCGTGCGCGACGATCGCTCCGGCGACGAGCGACCCGTCGTCGACGACGTGGCTCCTCCCGCCGCCGAGGATCGCACCGAGGGCGTCGCGGCGCGCGGGCGTGTAGCGCGCCGCGAACCCGGCCTCGAGGCACGCGCGCACGCCGTCGAGGTCCCCGGGCTCGGCCCGGCGTGGCGGCCCGCCGGGCAGGCGCACGTCCCGCCTCAGCTGCCGGTGCCGTCCTCGCCGGAGGACGTCTCGTCCCCGGCGCCCTGCGAGCCGCCGGCCGCGGTCGCGCCCCTTCCCGCTGGCGGCGCGTCGCCGCCGAGCGCGCGCAGGTGCTTGCGAATCTCGATCACGCGCTCGTCGCTGTGGTTGGCGTCGGAGCCCTTCGACTCGAACAGCTCCCGGCGGTCCTCCTCGGCCGCTTGCTCGGCCGACGCGTCCGCGGCCGCGAGGCGCGCCTCGATACCTTCCGACACGATCTTCTCGGCCTCGGAGACGAGCGCCTCGACCATCTCGCCCTCCGGGACGACGCGCACGATCTTGCCCTTGATGAACAGGTGACCGCGCTTTCGGCCCGCCGCGATCCCGAGGTCCGCCTCGCGCGCCTCACCGGGTCCGTTCACGACGCATCCCATGACCGCGATCTGCAGCGGGATCTTGCGCGCCTCGAGCGCGACCTGCGCGTCGTTGGCGACCTTGATCACGTCGATCTCCGCGCGCCCGCAGGACGGGCACGCGATGAGGTCGAGGCCCTTGCGCTCGCGCAGGCCGAGAGCCTCGAGCAGCTGGCGCCCGGCGCGCGCCTCCTCGACGGGGTCCGCCGTGAGCGAGTAACGGATCGTGTCCCCGATGCCCTCGGCGAGCAGGGTCGCGATGCCGGCCGTCGCCTTGACGAGGCCGCCGGGGGGCGGTCCCGCCTCCGTCACGCCGAGGTGGAGCGGGTAGTCGAACGTCTCCGACGCGAGTCGGTACGCCTCGATCATCAGCGCGACGTTCGACGCCTTCACGGAGATCTTCACATCGTGGAAGTCGACCTCGTCGAAGTAGGCGAGCTCCATGCGCGCGGACTCGACGAGCGCCTCCGGCGTCGCGCCGCCGAACCGCTCGTAGAGCGCGGGGTGGAGCGACCCGGCGTTCACCCCGATCCGGATCGGGACGCCACGGTCGCGCGCCTCGGCCGCGACGAGCTTGATCTCCTCGGGCTTGCGGAGGTTCCCGGGGTTGAGCCGCAGCCCGTTCACGCCGGCGTCGAGCGCCGCGAGGGCCATCTCGACGTGGAAGTGGATGTCGGCCACGATCGGAACGGGCGAGCGTGGCACGATCCGCGCGAGGCCCTCGGCCGCCTCGCGCTCGTTGCACGTGCAGCGGACGATGTCGGCACCGGCGCCGGCGAGGGCGTAGATCTGCTGGATCGTGGCCTCGACGTCGGCAGTCTTCGTCGTCGTCATCGACTGGACGCTCACGGGCGCGTCCCCACCGACCGCGACGCCGCCGACGTGGATCTGGCGGGTCGGGCGGCGCTTCGCGACGCTGACCGCGGCTTTCGCCATCGTCTTCCTACCTCCCGGTCCCGGCTCCGGCGCTCAGGGCCCTCCACAGAGCCTACGGTGCCTACGCGCCGCGCGCGACGTAGCTCAGCCGCCGGGCAGGCTCACGGGCTGGACGATGTTCGTGTAGAGCGCGCCGACGCCGAGCACGACCATGAACAGCAGGAACACGTACGCCACGGGCATGAGCTTCGCAACGTTCGCGTGGTAGCGGCGGTTGCGGCGCGAGCGGATCCGCTCGTAGATCGCGATGGCGACGTGCCCGCCGTCGAGCGGCAGCATCGGCACGAGGTTGATCATCCCGATGAAGATGTTGATCGCGACGAGGATGTAGAGGAGCTCGGAGACGTTCTGGCGCGCCGCCTGCGCGCCGATCTGGATCGCTCCGAGGATCGAGATCAGCTGCCCCGACGACCCGGACGCGCCGGCCGACCCGCTCGAGACCGCCGCACCTCCGCCGGACGTGCTCGCACCGCCCCCTCCCGTCCCGTTGCCCGCGGTCGCGACCTGGTGGGCGAACGAGCTGAGCCCGTGGAGCGAGAAGACGTCGACGAGTCCGCCCGCGGTCTGTGCGGTGATCGAGCCGAGGAGCGTCGCGGCCCTGCCCACGGCGACGAACGGGCTCGTGGTCTCGTTGCGCGTGAGGAAGTCGAGCTCGACGCCGATCACGCCGGTGGGCGGCGCGGAGGGACCGACGAGCGGCACGGTCTTGCCGGCCTCGAGCACCTTCACGTCGCGCGCGTCGGCCGGGCGGACGTGCAAGGTCAGGTCGTGCCCGCCGCGACGCACGAGGACGGAGATCTCCTTGCCCGCGTGGCTCTTCACGAACGTGACGAACTGCTCGCCGTTCGAGAAGCCGTTGCCGTCCACCGCGAGGATCTCGTCCCCGGGGCGCAGGCCCGCGATCTCGGCCGGGCTCCGGCCCCCCGCGAAGCTCGTGAGCCCGGTGACCGCGGGCGTCGCGGGCACCGGCACACCCGAGAGCGCGAGCATGCCCCAGAGCAGGAGGAACGCCATCACGAAGTGCATCGCCGAGCCAGCGACCGCGACGAGCAGCCGGCGCGGGAAGCTGGCCTGGCGGTAGCTGCGCGGCTCGTCACCCGGGTCGACGTCCTCGAGCATCGTCATTCCGACGATCCGCACGTAGCCACCGGCCGGGATCGCCTTCACGCCGTACTCGGTCTCGCCGCGACGCACCGACCAGATCCTCGGGCCGAAGCCGAGGAAGTACTCGGTGACCTTCATCCCGGAGAGCTTGGCGGCGACGAAGTGACCGAGCTCGTGGACCATGACCATGACGATCAGGGCGACCACGACGACGAGCTCGGACAGCCCGTGGAGGACGGCAGCGAGCACGACCCCCGCGATGACGACCACGACGAGCCTGATCGCTGCGTTCCGGCTGGCCCGACCGCGCGGCGCACCGGGCTGCGCCGGGCCGCCGGCCTCCGGACGCTCAACGACTGTGCTCACGCCTGCTGCTCCCTGCGCCCGACCGCTGCCTCGGCCGCGCGCCTCGCGGCCGCGTCGGCCTCGAGGACGTCGGCGACCTCAAAAAGCTTGGTCTCCTCGTGGCCGTCGAGCACCTCGGCGACGACCTGCGAGATCGCGAGCCAGCCGATCCGTCCGTCGAGGAACGCCGCAACGGCCACCTCGTTCGCAGCATTCAACCACGCGGGCGCGCTCCCGCCGGCGCGCCCCGCCGCGTAGGCGAGCGCGAGGCACGGGAAGGTCTCGAGGTCGGGCGGCGAGAAGTCGAGGCGGGCGAGCTTCGACCAGTCGAGCACGCCGTACGGGGTGCGCAGCCGGCCCGGGTAGGCGAGCGCGTAGCCGATCGGGAGGCACATGTCCGGCTCGGAGAGCTGCGCGAGCGTCGCGCCGTCGCAGAACTCGACCATCGAGTGCACGATCGACTGCGGGTGCACGACGACCTCGATCGCGTCGAAGTCCACGCCGAACAGCTCGTGCGCCTCGATGACCTCGAGCCCCTTGTTCATGAGCGTCGAGGAGTCGACCGTGATCTTCGGGCCCATCGCCCAGGTCGGGTGGGCGAGCGCGTCGGCGATCGTGACCGTCGCGAGCTGGTCCACGGTGCGTCCCCGGAACGGTCCACCGCTCGCGGTGACGACGAGCCGGCGCACGTCGGGCGGCGGCACGAGGAAGTCGGCGGCCGACTGCGCGCCCGCGCGGTGGCGGCGCTCGCCGAGGCACTGGTGGATCGCGCAGTGCTCCGAGTCGACCGGCACGATCTCGGCCCCGGGCGTCGCGCGCGCGACCTGGACGACCGGCGCGCCAGCGATGAGCGACTCCTTGTTGGCGAGCGCGAGCCTGCGGCCCGTGCGCAGCGCGGCGAGCGTCACCGGCAGGCCCGCGAAACCCACGACCCCGTTCACCACGACGTCGCCTACGGATGCGATGGCCTCGAGCGCGCCCGGGCCGGCGACGACCTCGACGCCGCGCGGCACGAGCGACGCGAGCTCCGGGGCGAGGCGCTCGTCGCCGATCGCGACGCGCTCCGGCCGCAGGTCGCGGGCCTGCTCCGCGAGGAGCGCGACCGACCGGTACGCCCCGATCGCGACGACCTCGTAGCGGCCGGGATCGCTCCGGACGACCTCGATCGTCTGCGTCCCGATCGACCCGGTCGAGCCGACGATGCTCACGCGTGTCGGGTTCATGCGATGTGGACGATCCTCACCAGGTAGTACGCGGCCGGGAGCACGAACAGCATCGCGTCGATGCGGTCGAGCACTCCGCCGTGCGCGGGGAGCAGGGACCCCATGTCCTTCACGCCGAGGTCGCGCTTCACGATCGACTCCGCGAGGTCGCCGATCGGAGCGACGACCGCGACGACGACCCCGAGCAGGAGCGCGTGGGGGAGCGTGAACGGGTGGATCCGCGCGACGACGGTCGCGGCGACCACGAGCGCGAGCACGGTCCCGCCGGCGAGGCCCTCCCAGCTCTTGTTCGGGCTGATCCGCCGCGCGAGCGGGTGGCGGCCGACGAGCGAGCCCGTCGCGTACGCGCCGACGTCGGCCGCGATCGTGATCGCGACGGCGCCGACGAGCACGGCCACGCCGTGGCGGTGGGGGTACGCGGCCGGGTCGAGCAGCAGCCCCGCGAACGAGCCGAGCACCCCGACCCACGAGACGACGAGCAGGGTCGCGCCGAGGTTCGCGACCGGCTCGTGCGCGCCGCGCTCGGTCGTGCCGTCGAGCAGGTACCAGCAGAACGTGAGCAGCACGACGAGCCCGAGCACGAGCGGCACCGCCTGCGGGCCACGGAAGTAGCTGCCGACGACGAGGGCCGGGACCGCGAGCAGCCCGAGCAACGTCGCGGGCTCCCGGCCGGCGCGGCGGACGGCACCGAACGCCTCCCCCGCGGCGAGCGTCACGAGGACCGCGACGCGCGCGAGCGAGGGGACCGGACCGGCGAGGAAGCACGCGAGCGCGATCGCACCCGCGACGAGGCCGGTGACCGTCGCCTGCAGCGGGCTGCGCCGCGCCCGCGGGCGCGCCG
>DAHUXW010000134.1 GCA_027306925.1 Acidimicrobiaceae bacterium
CCGCGTGCACCGCGCCCGCGAGCCTCCTCGCGAGGTCCTCGCGCGTGGTCACCTCGGCGAGCTCGGTCGCGAGCCCGAACAGCGCGCTCATGGTGTCCGCGCGCTCGCGCGCCGCGGCGAGCGCGGCCGTCGCCTCGAGCACCGCGGCTGCGTGGCCCGCGTACGCCTGGAGCGCGCGGGCCTCCTCGGGAAGGAAGCGCCCCGCCACCGGTTCGAACGCCGCGAGGCTGCCGAACGCGTGGTTCGACGACGTCACGTCGACGACGAGCCGCTCGCCCGTCGTGTGCGCACCCGGCGACGCGAGCAGCTCGGCCGCGGCGCGCGCGTCGTCGCCCGTCGCGAAGCCAACCGAGTGCACACGAGCGGCGCGCTCGCGCGGGAGGCGCACCGAGAGCACGTACCGCCGGGCGCGCACGGCCGTCGCGGCGCGCTCGGCGATCGCCCGCAACACCGCGTCGCGGTCCCCGACGGACACGAGCCCGGCGGACATCTCCTCGAGCGTCTCGAAGCTCGCCGAGAGGCGCTCCAACCGGCGACCGAGCAGCTCGACCTCGGCTTCGGCCCCGGAGCCCGGCGACGGCTCCCACGAGACCGAGTACAGGCAACGCGCGTCGCCCCGCGTCTGGCACTCGAGCTCGACGACCCGGCCGAGGTCGAGCGAGAAGATCGTCGGGACCGCGGCGAGCATGCCTGCGGTGTAGTCGCAGAACACGGGCCGGCGAGCGAACGGGACGAGCGTCCGCGCGCTCACGAGCGCGTTGCGGCGATCCGCGTGAAGCGTCGCCATCTCCGTGACGTGCGACTGACGCGACGCGGTCTGCGCAACGTAGCGGATCACCGCGCTCGGATGGCCGAGGTCCCGGAGGCGCTCGAGGACCGCGGCGGGGCGAGACCGGAGGTAGACCTCGGCCCCGACGTGGCGGCCGAGCTCGGGATCCCCGGTCACCGCGAGCGCGGCCTCGAACAGCGCGGCCATCTCCTCGTAGGAGCTCCAGCGCGCGACGTCCTCGAGCACTGCGATCGGCCGGCGATCGCCCGCGGCCTCGAGCACGGCGCCGACGAGCACGTCACCGCCCGTTCGGCGCAGGTGGCCGACGAGCACCGCGGCCATCGAGTTGCTCAGCTCGCGTCGCTCGGCCGTCACCTGCTGCACCTCGTACTCACGTCCCTCGCGCCCGCCCGGTTGAGCCGTGCGCTCCACAGCCGCCGCTGGGGCGATCCTCAGCGCCCGCCCAGGACCGCCCCGTACGGTGAGGCCCACGAGCAGCGCGGCGGCGGTCACGGTCAACTCCCCCCCACCCGGACCGCCCCGCGCCGCTCGTCAAGGCCGAAGCGCCGCTCAGCCCCCGGACTCGGCCTCGGTGGCAACCTCGAGCCAGCGCTCCTCGACCGAGCGCAACGCGTCGTCGACCTCCGCGAGCTCGCCGCCGAGCCGTGCGAGCGCCTCGTGACCGACCGCCGCGGCGAACTGCTCCGCGAGCTCGCCGGCCCGTGACCGCAGGCGGTCCATGTCCCGCTCGAGCGACCGAAGCTCGCGCCCCGGCGTCGCTCGCACGCGCGCGGGCGCCGGCGCTCGCGGGGCGGCGCTCGCGGCGCGTCCCCCGGGAGCACCGCGTGCACCTCGAGCGCCGCGAGGCGACCC
>DAHUXW010000136.1 GCA_027306925.1 Acidimicrobiaceae bacterium
GGCGCTCCGGGACGTCGACCACCCGAGGGTGCATCTCGTTGAGCGAGCGCGTGAGCGCGTCGACCGTGAGGTAGCGCGCGCCTGCGAAGCGCTCCCGGTCGAGGTGCGCCGGGCCCGGCGCGGTCGGCTCGCCCTGCCGGCCGTGGCAGCGGCGCTCGCCGTGCTCGGCGGGCTCGGCCTCTCCGCGTGCACGTCGCCGCGCAACGCGCTCGGCGACGCGACGGGGCGCTGCTACGAAGCGCTCCCGGTCGCACGCGCCGCGCTCGACGGCGCGGGGCGCTTCGCAGGGGCGCGCTACCTCACGGTCGACGCGCTCACGCGCTCGCTCAACGAGATGCACCCTCGGGTGGTCGACGTCCCGGAGCGCCCGGCGAGCGGGCGCTCCGCGGTCTGCGTCGTCGCGTACGCGGGCCGATTCGACGTGTCGCGCGTCGAGCGCGGCTGGGCGGTCGACGCGCGCACCGGGCGTTTCGCGCTCGTCGTCGTCGCAACCCCGTCCGGTCGGCTCCTCGCGACGCTCGTACTCGAGTCGGTGCCCCTGCGTTTCGGCCGGCTCTTCGCGATCGGCCGGTGAGCTCAGGCGCGCGTCAGTCCGCGGCGCGCGCCTCGCGCTTCCGGCCCCTGGCACGCTCGGCCTGGTCGAGCACGACCTTGCGGAGCCGGACCGTCTTCGGCGTGACCTCGACGCACTCGGTCTCGTTCGCCTGCTCGAGCGCCTGCTCGAGCGTGAGCTCGCGCCACGGGGGCAGCCGCACGAGCACGTCCGCCGACGAGGAGCGCATGTTCGTGAGCTTCTTCTCGCGCGTGGGGTTCACGTCCATGTCCTCCGGGCGGGAGCTCTCGCCGACGAGCATGCCCTCGTAGACCTCCTCGCCCGGCCCGACGAAGAGCGTGCCGCGCTCCGCGAGGCTCGCGAGCGAGTACGGCGTCGTGAGTCCCGAGCGGTCGGCGACGAGGCTGCCGGACACGCGGGTGCGGATCACGCCCTGCCAGGGCTCGTAGTGCTCGAACGCGTGGTGGATCTGTGCCGTGCCGCGGGTCTGGGTGAGCAGCTCGCTCCGGATCCCGATGAGGCCGCGCGCCGGCACGAGGTGCTCGAGGCTCACCCAACCGGTGCCGTGGTGGACGACGCGCTCGACGCGGGCCTTTCGCTTCGCGAGCAGCTGGGTCATCGTGCCGAGGTGCTCCTCGGGCACCTCGACCGAGAGGCGCTCGATCGGCTCCTGGAGGACGCCGTCGATCGTGCGCGTGAGCACCTCGGGCTTGCCGACCGTGAGCTCGAACCCCTCGCGGCGCATGATCTCGACGAGCACCGCGAGCTGCAGCTCGCCTCGGCCCTGGACCTCGAAGGTGTCCGGACGCTCGGTCGGGAGCACCCGGATCGCGACGTTCCCGAGCAGCTCCACGTCGAGGCGGTCCCGGATCATGCGCGCGGTGAGCTTCGAGCCCTCGCGCCCCGCGAGCGGCGAGGTGTTGACGCCGATAGTCATCGAGAGACTGGGCTCGTCGACGTGGAGCAGCGGCAGGGCGACCGGCGACTCGACGTCCGCGAGGGTCTCGCCGACCGTGATCTCGTCGATCCCTGCGACCGCGATGAGCTCGCCGGGTCCGGCGGACTCGGTCGGGACGCGCTCGAGGCCCTCGGCGACGAGAAGCTCTACGCAGCGCGCCCGTTCGACGCTGCCGTCCCGCCGGCACCAGGCGAGCTGCTGGCCCTTGCGCATCGTGCCCTCGACCACGCGGCAGATCGCGAGACGGCCGAGGTACGGGGACGCGTCGAGGTTGGTCACGAGCGCCTGCAGCGGAGCGCCCTCGGTGAACGACGGCGCCGGCAGCCACGCGAACAGCGCGTCCACGAGCGGGGCGAGGTCGCCGCCGGCGGGCGTTTCCGCGACGGGCCCGCTCGGCTGCTCCGGACTGAGCCAGCCGTCACGCGAGCTGCCGAAGAGGAAGGGGATGTCGAGCTGGGACTCGGGGGCGTCGAGGTCGAAGAAGAGCTCGAGCGTCTCGTCGATCACCTCGTGGATCCGCGCGTCGGGTCGGTCGACCTTGTTCACGATCGGGATGACGGGAAGTCCGGCCTCGAAGGCCTTGCGGAGCACGAAGCGCGTCTGAGGACGGGGGCCCTCCGCGGCGTCCACGAGGAGCATCGCGCCGTCGACCATCGCGAGCGCTCGCTCGACCTCGCCGCCGAAGTCCGCGTGGCCGGGCGTGTCGACGACGTTCAACCGGCGCTCGCCGAAGTGGAACGCGGCCTGCTTCGCGAGGATCGTGATGCCCTTCTCGCGCTCGAGGTCCATCGAGTCGAGCACGCGGTCCACGACCTCGGCGCGGTCGTGGAACGTGCCCGCCTGGCGGAGCATCGCGTCCACGAGGGTCGTCTTGCCGTGGTCGACGTGGGCGATGATCGCCACGTCACGCAGCTCTGCTCTCGTCGCCACTTCGTCGTCCTCGTCTCGGCCGCCCGGGTCGCCCCGGGAGGTAGGTCCACCGGTGTCCGTACCGGCTTAGATTGCACACCATGGCAGTGCGCACGAGCAGGCTCGAGAGGATCACGAACCTCGTGCTCGCGCTGCTCGACACGTCGCGGCCGCTGTCGCTTCGCGAGATCGGCCGCGCCGTGGCGGGCTACCCGTCCGAGCCCGGGGCGCTCCGTCAGGCGTTCGAGCGCGACAAGCGCACGTTGCGTGAAGGAGGCATCCCGATCGCCGTCGAGCGGATCGACGGCGAAGAGCAGGTCGGCTACCGGATCCTACCAGAGGACTACTACCTCCCCGACCTCGGCCTCGACCCCTCGGAGGAGGAGGCGCTCGCGTTCGCGGTCGCCGCCGTCCGCATCGACGGCGGCGTCGGCCGCGACGCGCTCGCGAAGCTCGGGTCGCCGGGCCTCGCGGCGCTCCCGCCCGTGGCCGTGCTTCCGTCGCTCCCGGCGCTCGGGCCGCTCCAGGAGGCGATGCGCCAGCGCGCGCTCGTCGCCTTCGACTACCACGGCCGGACACGCGACGTCGAGTGCTACGGCCTGTTGTTCCGGTCGGGCGCGTGGTACCTGGTCGGGCGCGACCGGAGCGCGTCGGCCGGCGGGAGCATGCGGACGTTCCGGGTCGACCGGATCGAGGACGCACCGCGTGCCGGCGAGCCCGGGTCGTACGTGCCGCCGGCCGACTTCGACGCCGCGGCCGAGCTGCGCCTCGCGCCGTGGGACCACGGGCGTTCGGACGCCGCTCGCGCACCGGCGGGGGATGCGGGTCTTCGCACGAGCGCGTGCGAGGTCGTCGTCGACGTCGACGTGCGCGAGGCGCGCGGGGCGCTCGCGCTCGCGGGCGCCGGCGCCCTGGAGCGACGCGCGCCCGACGGCTCCGTGCGGCTCCGGTTCCGCGTCGGGGACGAGGACGCGTTCGTCGCGTGGGTGCTCGGCTGCGGCGACGCGGTCGAGGTCCTCGAGCCGGCCTCGCTTCGAGCGGCCGTCGTGCGCGCGCTCGAGGCGGCGGCCCGGTGACGCGCGCGGCGACGGCCGACGGCGGCGATGGCGGCGACGTCGGCCGCGGGCCGCTGCACGCCGGCGAGCGGCTCCGACGGCTGCTCGCGGTCCTCGCGCACCTCGCGCGCGTCGGCGAGGCACCGATCGCCGAGCTCGCGACGCGCTTCGGCGTGGACGAGCGCACGCTCGTCGGCGAGCTCGAGCTCGCGGCCTGCTGCGGCCTGCCGCCCTACACGCCGGACCAGCTGCTCGAGCTCGTCGTGGACGACGAGCGCGTCGTCGCGCACGGCCTGGACGCACTCCGGCGACCGCCGAGGCTGACCCCGGACGAGGGGTTCGCGGTCGCGGCGGCCGCGCGGGCGATGCTCGCGCTCCCGGGAGTCGACTCCTCGGGACCGCTCGCGAGCGCGCTCGCGAAGCTCGAGGCCGTGCTCGGCGAGGACCGGCTCCAGGTCGAGCTCGAGGCGCCAGAGCACCTGGCGGCTCTGCGCACCGCGGCCGAGCGCATCGAGCTCGTCGAGATCGACTACCTCGGCGCGAAGCGCGGCGACGAGACGACGCGTGTCGTCGAGCCGCACGCGGTCGTCGCGCTCGAGGGTCGCTTCTACCTCGACGCCTACTGCCGGCTCGCGCGCGGCTGGCGGCGCTTCCAGCTGCACCGCATCGCCGCGGTGCGGCTGGTGGGGGACCACTTCGACCGACGCGCGATGCCGGCCGAGCTCGCGGGCGCGCGCGCCTTCGCGGGTGGACCGTCCGCGCGCGTCGCGCTCGTCGCGCTCCCGGCGGGACATCGACCGCTCGTCGACCACCTCGTGGCCGGTCCGGTCGAACGCGGGCCCGACGGGCGTCTCGTCGTCCCGATACGGGTCGGCGACGCGCACTGGCTCGGCCGCCTGCTGCTGCGTCTCGGCGCCGACGCCGAGGTCCTCCACCCGCCAGAGCTCGTGCACGCAGCGAGGGAGGTCGCCGGGCGGGCGCTGCGCCGCTACCGGGTCGCGGGTGACTGACGCGGTCCCGGCGGTGGGCGCCGGCGGACCGCTCGCGGTCGCCCGCCCACCGGGGCGGCGCAGGCCGGCCGGCCGAGGCGCCGCGCGGGCGCGGTAGGTCGGACGGCCTCGAAGCGGTCGGGCTCCTCGATCGACGAGGCGCCGCGCGGGCGCGGTAGGTCGGCAGAGACGGGCGCTTCGTACCGTCCGCGGCGTGCTGAGCGTCGCGAAGATCGCCCGGGGTCGCTTCACCTACTACCTCGAAACGGTCGCCGCCGGCCGGGAGCCGGGTGACGGCCTCGTCGAGCCGGACGGCACGTGGATCGGCGCGCGGTCGGCGGCGCTCGGCCTCGGAGACACGCCGGTCGACCGGCCGACGCTCGGGGCGCTGCTCGACGGCGTCGACCCCGTGACGGGCGAGGTGCTCGACCCGGGCCACGGGCGCGTGCGCGTGGCGGCGTTCGACTGCACGTTCGCCGCACCGAAGTCGGTGAGCATCGTCCACGCGCTGTCGGCCGACGACGCGGTCGTCGCCGAGGTCGCGATCGCCCACGAGCGCAGCGTCGTCGGGGCCGTCGGCTACCTCGAGGACGAGGCCGGCCGCGTCCGCAGGCGCTCCGGGGGCACGGACCGCGTCGTCGCGAGCGGCGGTCTCGCCGCAGCGGCGTTCGTGCACCGATCGAGCCGGGCGCCCGATCCACACCTCCACAGCCACGTGCTCGTCGCGAACCTCGGGTGCGACGAGCACGGGACGTGGTCCGCGCTCGACGCACGCGCGCTCTTCGTCCACGCGCGCACCGCGGGCGCGCTCTACCGAGCGCAGCTACGCGCCGAGCTCGTATCTCGGCTCGGCGTGACCTGGCGCTGGCGCGACGACGGCTTCGCGGATCTGGCGGGCGTGCCCCCGGAGGCGGTGCGCGTCTTCTCGAGGCGGCGAGAGGAGATCTCCGCCGAGCTCGTGTCGCAGGCCCGCCTCGGTCCGGCCGCTGCCCGCGTCGCGGCCGCACGCACACGCCGGGACAAGGACGTCGCGACCACCTACACGCAGCTCGCCGACGAGTGGCGCTCGCGTGCGTCCGGGGCGGGGATCACGGCGCGAGCGATCGCGGCGGCCGTGCCGGGCCGCAGCCGCGTCGACCTCGACGCGCTCGCGGCGGTGCGCCGGACGCGCCGCGAGTCGCTTCGCGTCGGGGACGCGCCCTTCACGCGCCGGACGCTCGTCGCGGCGCGAGCGCAGTCGCTCGAGGACGGCGGCGCGGTCGCGGACATCGTCGGGCGGGTCGACGCCGAGCTGAGCTCGGCCATCGCGCGCGGCGCGGTGCTCGCGGACCCCGACCGTGCGACCGCGCCCGCGCGCCTTCGCGGCCGCGCGGGCGGCCGCATCCCCTCGGGCGTCGTCGAGCCGGTGCTCGTCACGGCTGAGTACCTCGAGCGCGAGCAAGACCTCGCGCGCCGGATCGCCGCGGCGCGTTCGCTCGGGACCGCGCCGCTCGTGCGAGGACTGTGGCGGCCGGCGGCCCCCGTCGACGCGGTGTTCGAGGTCGCCGCCGAGGTCGCGTGCGCGCTCGTACGGGAGGTCGACGCACGCCGCCCGGTGCTCGTGATCGCGCCGAGCGGACCCCAATCGGCGCACGCGGAGGCCGTGCTCGGGATCCGCGCCGTCGCGCCGCACGCGGCGCCGGCGCTCGAGCGCGAAGGAGTGGTCGTCGCCATCGGCGCGGACGCGTGGCCGGTCGTCGATCTCGACGGGCTCGTCGCGCGCGCCGACTCGAGCGCGTCGAGCCTCGTGCTCGTCGCGACGGGCACCGGGCGCGGGCGCGGGCGGAGCGCACTGCGCGAAGCGGTCGAGCGCGGATGGACCGCGCCCTTCCTCGCGAGCGCCCACCGTGACGCGCGACCGCCGTGCGAGGTGCCGGTCCCGCTCGCGGACGTGCGCCGCGCCGCAGACGGCCGCGCGAGCGTCGTGCTCGTCGACGACCCGACCCGGCTCGAGCAGGCCGTGCTCGACGCGCACGCACGGCTGCGGCGGGAGCACGGCGACGCGACGATCGTCGTGGCCGACGCACGCGCGCGTGAGTTGCTCGCGCGCGCCACCGGGCCGGGCACGCG